>NZ_JBEOUW010000008.1:0-185381 GCF_040303045.1 Kitasatospora sp. NPDC096140 | reverse complement strand
CCGTTCTCCTGCCCGGGCAGGAGAACGGCCGTCCGGGGTTCAGGCCCGGGTGGCCGCGCCGGCCCAGGCGCGGTTGCCGAGGAGGGTCTTGACGTCCGAGGCGAGCCCGTTGTCGGGGTTCACCCGGAAGCCCAGCTCGTAGAGGGTGCTCTTGTCCCAGTTGGTGGTGAGCAGCCGGATCGGGACGTCGCCGGGGTGGGCCTGGAGGGCGAGCTTGAGTTCGGCGACCACCTCGGGGGTGATCCGGGAGGCCGGGACGGTGATCTGGACGGGCGGTTTGGTGCCGAGCTCGGCGGAGGAGACGTCGAGAGTGGTGATCTCCTGGCCGAAGACGCTCAGCGAGCCGTCGCGCTCGTTGAGGCGGCCGCGGATCGAGATGACGTTGTCCTCGATCATCTGCTCGGCCATCAGGTTGTAGGTCGCGGGGAAGAACAGCACCTCGACCGAGCCGTCGCGGTCGGCGAGGGTGATGATCGCCCACGCGTTGCCGGCCTTGTTGATGCGCCGGTCGACGCCGGTGATCAGGCCGGAGAGGCGGACCTCGCCCTCGGAGCGCCCGGAGCCGAGGAGTTCGGCGATCGAGGTGTCGCGGTTCTGGGAGAGGATGTGCTCGGCGCCGTCGAGCGGGTGGCTGGAGACGTAGAGGCCCAGCATCTCGCGTTCCAGGGCGAGGAGTTGGCGGCGCGGCCACTCGTTGTCGGTGAGCTGGAAGTCCAGGCCGATGGCGGGCCCGCCGTCGGTGCCGTCGTCGAGGGCGCCGAACAGGTCGTCCTGGCCGATGGCCTGCTGCTTCTTCACCCCGGTGACGGCGTCGATGGCGTTCTCGTGCACGGTGCTGAGCGAGAGCCGGGTGTGGCCGAGCGAGTCGAAGGCGCCCGCCTTGACCAGGGAGTCGACGGTGCGCTTGTTGCAGACCACCAGCTCGACCTTGTCCAGGAAGTCGGCGAAGGAGGTGTACTTGCCCTTCTCCGCGCGGGTGCCGACCAGGGACTCGATCACCGGCACGCCGACGTTGCGCACCGCCTTGAGGCCGAAGCGGACGTCGCTGCCGACGGCGGTGAAGTCGACCACCGACTCGTTGACGTCGGGGGAGAGGATCTTGATGCCCATCTGCCGGCACTCGGCCAGGTAGACCGCCATCTTGTCCTTGTCGTCGGCGACCGAGGTGAGCAGCGCGGCCATGTACTCGGCGGGGTAGTTGGCCTTCAGGTAGGCGGTCTGGTACGAGACCAGGCCGTACGCGGCGGAGTGCGACTTGTTGAACGCGTAGCCGGCGAACGGGACCAGGACGTCCCACACCGCCTGGATCGCCTCGTCGGAGTAGCCGCGCTCCTTGCAGCCCGCGTGGAAGGGCACGAACTCCTTCTCCAGCACCTCCTTCTTCTTCTTGCCCATCGCGCGGCGCAGCAGGTCGGCCTGTCCGAGCGAGTAGCCGGCCAGCACCTGGGCGGCTCGCTGGACCTGCTCCTGGTAGACGATCAGGCCGTAGGTGGGGCCGAGGACGTCCTTGAGCGGCTCCTCCAGCTCGGGGTGGATCGGGATGATCTCCTGCTGGGCGTTCTTGCGCAGCGCGTAGTTGGTGTGCGAGTTCATGCCCATCGGGCCGGGCCGGTACAGCGCGGAGACGGCGGAGATGTCGGCGAACTCGGTGGGCTTCATCAGCTTGAGCAGGGCGCGCATGGGGCCGCCGTCGAGCTGGAACACGCCCAGGGTGTCGCCGCGGGCCAGCAGCTGGTACGTGGTGGGGTCGTCGATCGGGATCTTCTCGATGTCGACGTCGATGCCCCGGTTGGCCTTCACGATCTTGATGCAGTGGTCGATGATGCCCAGGTTCCGCAGACCCAGGAAGTCCATCTTGATCAGGCCCATGGCTTCGCACGACGGGTAGTCGAAGCCGGTGATGATCACGCCGTCCTTGTCCCGCATGTGCAGCGGGATCAGGTCGAGCAGCGGGGTCGAGGAGAGGATGACGGCGGCGGCGTGCACGCCGGTGCCGCGGATCAGGCCCTCGATGCCGCGCCCGGTGTCGATGATCTTCTTGACGTCGGGCTCGTTCTGGTAGAGCGCCCGGATCTCGGTGCCCTCGTTGTAGCGGGCGTGCTTCTCGTCGAACAGGTCGGCCAGCGGCACGCCCTTGCCCATGACGTCCGGCGGCATCGCCTTGGTGATCCGGTCGCCCATCGCGAACGGGTAGCCGAGGATGCGGTTGGCGTCCTTCACGGCGGCCTTGGCCTTGATGGTGCCGAAGGTGTTCACCTGGGCCGTGTAGGCGGCGCCGTACTTCTCGGTCACGTAGCGGACCATCTGGTCGCGCTGGCGGTCGTCGAAGTCGATGTCGACGTCCGGGGGGTTGATGCGCTCGGGGTTGAGGAAGCGCTCGAAGAGCAGGTCGTGCTCCAGCGGGTCCAGCTGGGTGATCCCGGTCAGGTAGGCGACCATCGAGCCGGCCGCCGAACCACGGCCCGGGCCGACCGGGATGCCGTTGTCCCGGCCGTACTGGCAGATGTCGGCGACCACGAGGAAGTAGGCGTCGAACCCCATCGGGGTGATGACGCCCATCTCCAGCTCGATCCGGTCGAGCACCTCCTGGCTGGGGCTGTCGCCGTAGCGGTGCTGCAGCCCGATCTCGATCTTCTTGCGCAGGTAGGAGGCCTGGGTCTCGCCCTCGGGCACGTCGAACTGCGGCATCCGGTCGACGTAGGTGAAGACCTCCTCGTACGACTCGATCCGCTCGGCGATCGCGAGGGTGTTGTCGCAGGCCTCCGGCAGTTCGCGGAAGAGCTCGCGCATCTCCTCGGCGGTCTTCACGTAGTAGCCGGTGCCCTGGAACTTGAAGCGGTTCGGGTCGTCCTTGTTCTTGCCCACGCCGACGCAGAGCAGGCTGTCGTGGGCGTCGGCCTGGTCGGCGGTCACGTAGTGGGAGTCGTTGGTGGCCAGCAGCGGGATGTTCAGCTGCTTCGCCAGGCGGAGCAGGTCCTCGCGGACGTTCTTCTCGATGTCCAGGCCGTGGTCCATCAGCTCCAGGAAGTAGTTCTCCTTGCCGAAGATGTCCTGGTAGGCGCCGGCGGCCTTGACCGCCTCCTCGTACTGGCCGAGGCGCAGCCTGGTCTGCACCTCGCCGGAGGGGCAGCCGGTGGTGGCGATGATGCCGGTCGCGTTGGCGGCGATCAGCTCGCGGTCCATCCGGGGCTTCATGTAGTAGCCCTCCATCGACGCGAGCGAGGAGAGCTTGAACAGGTTGCGCAGACCGGTGGCGTTCTGCGCCCACATGGTCATGTGGGTGTAGCGGCCGCCGCCGGAGACGTCCTTGCCGCCCTCGCCGTCGGCGCCGGTCGGGCGCTGGCCGCCGGGCGACCAGAACACCTGCTTCTTCAGGAAGCGGGAGGCCGGTGCGACGTACGCCTCGATGCCGATGATCGGCTTCACGTCGGTCTTGGCGGCCGCGTGGAAGAACTCGTACGCCCCGAACATGTTGCCGTGGTCGCTCATCGCGATGGCGGGCATGCCCTGTCTCTGCGCCTCGGCGAAGAGCTTCCCGTTCTTCGCCGCACCGTCCAGCATCGAGTACTCGGTGTGGACGTGCAGATGCGCGAAGCTGTCGGACACGGCGCTGTGCTCCTCGGACGGGTGTCGGTCTCGGAAGCGGTCCAGGCTAGCCGGTCGGGCCCGGCGACGCGCCGTGGTAAGGGTGATCGGCGGTGACTCAGGGGTGGCCCGGTCCGGCGCCCACGACGAGCCACCGGGCCGGGAGTTCGATCGGCCGGCCGTCGGGGGCGGACTCCGTGGTGGCCAGCGGCAGGTCGCCGGAGGCGAGCACGGTGAGGCCGGCCGTGTGCAGCAGCTCGGTGAGGGCCGCGTCGGCGACCTCGGCGGGGGCGAGGCCGTGTGCGAAGACCGGGCGCAGCTTCGGCGGCGGCCCGGCGGGGTCGTGGGCGAGGTCGGCGAGGACCTTCTTGGCGGACTCGGCCAGTTCGACCAGGAAGGCCCGGCCGCGTTCGCCGACCAGCGCGGCGACGGCCTCGGCGACCGGCCGGCGGTCGGCCGGCTCGCTCTGGTGGATCACGCCGCGCAGGTAGACGTTGGCGTCGCCGAGACGCTCGTGGAGCGCCCGGACGGCGTCGGCGTCGGTGGCGTCCAGCTGGGCGAACCCGGCCCGCCGGGCCGGGTCCCGGCGCCGGGCGTGGTCGAGGGCGGCCACGGACAGGTCGACCCCGAGGACGCGTGCGAAGCGGTCGGCGAGGAAGCGGGTCTGGGTGCCGTTGCCGCAGCCCAGGTCGACGAGGGGCAGTTCCGGGTCGGCGAGGTGGGGGCGGAACAGTACGAGGTGGCGTTCCGCGGTGACGGCCGGTTCGGCGTCCCAGATCACCGCGCCCGGTTCCTCGGGCGCGTCGCGCCAGAAGCCCTCCCAGGCGTCCCTGTACCGACTCGTCACGCTCATGGCGGAGACCTCCGGATGTCACGCTCAGTGTCGGGACCGTGTCTATCGGTCCCGGGCCCGGGCGGCAAGCACCGGCAGGCGGAACACGGGGTCAGGTCCCGGCGCTCGCCCGGCGCGCCAGGTAGGCGCCGGACGCGGCGGCCAGGACGGCCATGCAGGCGGCGAAGACCAGGCCGGCGTCGGCCAGGCCGACCGGCTCGCTGAGCAGGCCCACCCCGATGACCGGGATCGAGATGCCGAAGTAGGCGACCACGAACAGCGCCGACAGGGCGCCGCCGCGGTGCTCGGCCGGGCTGGCCGCGGCGATCTCGCCCACGGCGCCGCGCAGGCCCATGCCCTGCCCGGCGCCGCCGACCAGGGCGCTGAGCACCAGCGGCGCGAGGGTGGTCCAGGCGAGTGAGGCGGCGAGCAGGGCCAGCCCGGCGATGAGCACCAGGCAGCCCAGCGGGATCGCCCGGGCGGTGCCCAGGCGGGGCACCGCCAGCTGGCCCAGGGTGGAGGCGAAGAAGGCGGAGGAGACGATCAGGCCGACGGTGGCGTGGTTGTCGACGCCGAGGTCGGTGGTGAGGAAGGCGGGGCTGACCGAGGTGAAGACGCCCAGCAGGGAGAAGCCCGCGAACGCGGCGATCCCGGCCGGGACGAACACCCGGCGGACCTCCGGTGGCAGCGACGGCCGGTCGGGCCGCGCGGTGCGCAGCGGGCGGGCCCCGGCGACCGTCTCCGGCAGGCGCAGGGTGAGTGCGAAGGACACCGCGAGCAGGACCAGGTGCACGACGAACGGCAGGACCAGCGGCCGCGGCGCGTACTCGGCGAGGAAGCCGGACAGCAGCGGTCCGAAGCCCAGGCCGCCCATGTTGGCGGCGGTGGCGACGAAGCCCGCGCGGGCCCGCTGCCCGGGCGGGGCGAGCTCCAGCACGTACGCGGTGCCGGCGCCGGTGAACAGGCCCGCCGAGAAGCCGGACAGCAGCCGGCCCAGGAGCAGCAGCGGCACGCTGTCCGCGCCGAGGAAGACGGCGGCGCTGCCGGCGGCGAACCCCAGCCCGCAGAGCAGGACGGGGCGGCGCCCGACGGTGTCGGAGACGTTGCCGATCAGCAGCAGGACGCCGATGACGCCGAAGGCGTAGACGGCGAACACCACCGTCACCGTCAGCTCGGAGAAGCCGATCTTCTCCTGGTAGAGCCCGTAGAGCGGCGTGGGCAGGGTGGTGCCGGTCATGCAGACGGCGAAGGCGGCGGCGGCCACCAGGTAGTGGAAGCGGCCCGCGGCCGGCCGGGCGGTCCGACGGTCGGTCATCCGCCCACGATAGGCACGCCGTCGGGCCGGGCCCGCGCCGTGCGGGGTCGCACTGCGCCGAATGGCCGCCGCCACCGGGCCCGGCGGCCCGCCCCGGGCGGGTGAGGTGCCCGGGGTGGGCCGCCGGTGTCGGTGGTGGCGGGGTCGGGCCGGTGCGGGGCCGGCCGGGTCGGCAGGTGGGCGGGCCCGGGTCAGTAGGTGAGCAGGCCCGGGTCCGACAGGCCCGGTGCGCCGGTCTCGACGTGGCCGGCCAGGCGGCGGACGAAGTCGGCCGTCGCCGTGGAGGTGACCGTCACGTCGTACCAGTTGCGGCAGCTGCGCAGGTCGACGGTGTACGTGACCGTGGCGCCCCGGCGGACCGTGACGGTCTGCGGGGTGCCGGCGTAGGCGTTGGCGACGGTGAGCACGGCGTCGGCGGTGCCCGCGTTGGTGAGGGTGAGGTCGAGGCTGCCGGTGGTCGGGTTGTGGCGCGCGGTGACCTCGGGCCCGGCGGTCTTGCCGGGATTGCGGAAGCGGCGCAGGAAGCCGTTGGGGCCGTGCACGGTGAGGTCGGTGACGCCCTTGGAGTAGGTGGTGTTCCAGGCGTCGGAGATCGTCTTGCCGGCCTCGGCGGTGTACGTCCACGGGCCGTCGGTGCGGTTGGCCGAGGTCACCAGGAACTGGGCGCCGGCCGCCGCGCCGCCGCTGAAGGTGAGGCGGTACTTGCCGGTGCCGGTGTCGGCCGCGCCGTCCACGGACGGGGCGTACTTCAGCGGGCGGGTGGGCTTGGAGCCCGCCTCCTGCTTCGGCATGGTCCCGGTGGCGGGCGGGGCGGGCACGTAGTCGGGGTGCCGGTTGCGGTCCGGCGGGAGGTAGCCGGCGGTGGAGGGCAGCGCGGCCGGGACGGTGTTCGAGGCGGTGAAGTCGAAGGCGGAGGTGAGGTCGCCGCAGATGGCGCGCCGCCAGGGCGAGATATTGGGCTCCAGTACGCCGAAGCGGCGCTCCATGAAGCGGATGATCGAGGTGTGGTCGAAGGTCTCCGAGCAGGTGAAGCCGCCGGTGCTCCAGGGGGAGACCACCAGCATCGGCACCCGCTGGCCGAGGCCGTACGGGCCGGCCGCGTTGGAGATGTTCCCGGCGAAGTAGTCCGCGGTGGTGGACACCGTGGACAGGCCCTGGGAGGCGGAGGAGGGCGGGAACGGCGGCACCACGTGGTCGAAGAAGCCGTCGTTCTCGTCGTAGGTGATGAACAGCGCCGTGCGGGCCCACACGTCGGGGTTGGAGGTGAGCGCGTCCAGCACCTGGGAGACGTACCAGGCGCCGTAGTTGGCGGGCCAGTTGGGGTGCTCGGTGAACGCCTCGGGGGCGGCGATCCAGGAGATCTGCGGGAGCGTGCCGGCCTGGACGTCGCGGCGCAGGTGGTCGAAGAGGCCGTCGCCGGCCTTGGCGTTCGTGCCGGTGCGGGCCTTGTCGTACAGCGGGTCGCCGGGCTTGGCGTTGCGGTAGCTGTTGAAGTAGAGCAGCGAGTTGTCGCCGTAGTTGCCGCGGTAGGCGTCGCTGATCCAGCCCCAGGAGCCGGCCGCGTCCAGGCCGTCGCCGACGTCCTGGTAGACCTTCCAGGAGACCCCGGCCTTCTCCAGCCGCTCGGGGTAGGTCGTCCAGCCGTACCCGGCCTCCTGGTTGCCGAGGACGGGGCCGCCGCCGGTGCCGTCGTTGCCGGTGAAGCCGGTCCACATGTAGTAGCGGTTCGGGTCGGTCGAGCCGATGAACGAGCAGTGGTAGGCGTCGCAGAGGGTGAACGCGTCGGCCAGGGCGTAGTGGAACGGGATGTCCTGGCGGGTCAGGTAGGCCATGGTGGTGGCCGTCTTGGCGGGGACCCACTGGTCGTACTTGCCGTTGTTGAAGGCCTTGTGGCCGCCGGCCCAGTCGTGGTTGAGGTCCTGGACGAACTGCATGCCCAGGTCGTTCACCTGGGGGCGGAACGGCAGCACCTCCTTCTTGGCGCTGTCCGTCTGGTGCCACACGGACTTGCCGCTCGGGAGGGTCACCGGGCGGGGGTCGCCGAAGCCGCGGACCCCCTTCATCGCACCGAAGTAGTGGTCGAAGGAACGATTCTCCTGCATCAGGACGACGATGTGCTCGACGTCCTGGAGGGTGCCGGTGGCGCCCTGCGGGGCGATCGCCGCAGCGCGCGCGATGCTCTGCGACAGCGTGGAGAACGCGGCGGTGGCGCCCGCGAGTTGGAGGAAACGGCGGCGGTTCAGCTCTGCCATGGGTGGGTGACCTCTGGAAGGACGGGGGTGGAGGACGGCACCCCAAGGACAGCGGCTGCGGGGTACCACCCGGCGGACCACTCATGACTGCCCGCTGTACGGCGGACGAACGCCTTGAGTTGGCTGAACACGTTCGGCCGCCGCCGGGGAGGCCGGCCGCCTCCGCGAGCACGTCGCCGCATGTGGTCGGGGCCACACCCAGCGTGGTAACGGCTGGTCCTGACGGGCGTTAACCTTGGTTTCCCGTGGCGGGGGGACCGACGCGAGGGGAACAGAAGAGTGGTGCACGACAGCCGGGGACCGGCCGTGGTCGGGCGGCAGCGGGAGACGGAGCTCCTCACCGCCGCCCTGGTGCAGGCCGAGGACGGCGCCAGCGGGTGCACCGTGCTGCTGCGCGGCGAGCCCGGCGTCGGCAAGTCCACCCTGCTGTCCTGGGTGGAGCACGCCGCGCGCGAACGCGGCTTCACCGTCCTGCGGGCCGTCGGCGCCGAAGCGGAGACGGACCTCGCCTTCGGCGCACTCCACCAGGCCTTCCGGTCACTGCTCCAGCGCTCCGCCTCCCTCTCCGCCCACCAGCGGGAGGCCCTGGAGAGCGCGCTCGGCATCCGCGCCGGAACCCCGAGCGGCTTCGCCGTCGGTGCCGCCGCCCTGACACTGCTGGAGGAGGCGGTCCGCACCGCCCCCGTGCTGCTGCTCCTGGACGACCTGCACTGGGTCGACTCGTCGAGCGCGACCGTCTTCGCCTTCCTCCACCGGCGCTGCGCCGACCTGCCCGTGGTGATCGTCGGCGCCACCCGGCCGGACGGACCGGCCGCCCAGACCTGGTCGGCCGAGGCCGTCGAGGTCCGGGCCCTGCCCCGGACGGACGCGGCCCTGCTGCTGGGCACCCACCACCCCGAACTCGCGGCCGCCGCCCGGGACCGCGTCCTGGCGGAGGCGGCCGGCAACCCCCTGGCGCTGGTGGAACTGCCGCGCCAGCTGGAGGCCGCCCAGCAGCGCGGGACCGCCCCGCTGCCGGAACGGCTGCCGCTCGGGGAGAAGCTGGAGCGGATGTTCGCCGACCGGCTGGACGCGGTGACGCCCGAGGTCGGCCGCTACCTGCTGCTCGGTGCCCTCGCCACCGGCCCGGACTTCACCAACGGCGGCTGGCTGCGCGCCGCCGCGGACGGCGACGCCGGGGAGATCCCGGACGGGATCGAGGCGACCGGCCTGGCCCGGCTGGACCCGGCCGGCCAGCTGGTGTTCCGCCACCCTCTGGTCCGTACCGCCGTCGTCGCCGCGGCCTCCGACACCGCGCGCCGCGAGGCCCACCGCGCCCTGTCCGAGGCCCTCGCACCGGACGACCCCCGGCGGCTGGTCCACGAGGCCGCCGCCGCCCTGCTGCCCGACGAAGGCCTCGCACACCGCCTGCAGGAGGCCGGCCGCGACCTCGCCCGCCGCGGCGGCGACGCGGAGGGCGCCCTGCTGCTCGAACGCGCCGCCGTCCTCAGCCCCAGCTCCTGCGACCGCGTCCGCAGACTCGCCTGGGCCGCGGTGATGTCGGCCCGCGGCGGGCAACTGCGCCACACCGCCGCCCTGGTGGAGGAGCTGAAGAGCAGCAGCGTGCCGCAGGACGCCGCCCCGCTGTTCGCGTACGCGGTCGTCTACGCCGACCAGAGCCACCACGTGGACTTCGAGTCCTCCGCCGCCCTGCTGCCCGCCGCCCTGGACGCGCTCACCGCCCCGGGCGCCGACACCTTCGGCGGGCTGACCGAGCAGGTCTTCTTCAAACTGCTCCTGGCAGCCACCTACACCGACGACCCCTGGGCCTGGCGGGCCCTGGAACGGCACCGCGGCGAGGTCTCGGAGGCCGGCCGGCTGTGCCTGCGGGCCTGGACCGCCCCGGGCCCGGACACCACCGCCACCCTCCGGGCCGTCGCCGAGGGCATGACCGAGGAACAGGAGGCCGGCGCGGCCTGGCTGCTGCTGTGGACCGCCTCGGCGCTCGACTGCCCCGACAGCGACCTCTGGCAGCGCTTCACCGGACTGCACGGCTTCGCCACCCAGGGCTCGATCGCCAAGGCCAAGTGCCACCAGGACTTCCTGCTCGGCCACTGGGACCAGGCCGCCGTCTGCCTGCGCGAGGCCGAGATCGCCGACGAACTCGGCTACCACACCAACGCGTTGATGTTCCGCCAGTACTACGCCCACTTCCTGGCCGGCCGCGGCGACGAGGCCGGCCTGCGGGAGGTCGAACGGGCCATCCGGCCGACCGCCGCCCGGGCCCGGATGCGCTACGTCCTCGACCGCCTCACCCACCTGCGCGGACTGGCCGCGCTCGCCCACGGGCGCCACGAGGAGGCGTACGCGCACTTCTGCGAGATCACCCCGCCCGGTCGGCTGCCCGGCGGCCCGCCCTGGCACCACGCGCTGGTCCTCGACCTGGTCACGGCCGCCGTGCACACCGGCCGGCACGAGGAGGCCCGGGCCCACCTGGAGGCCGGGCGGGCGGCCCGCTCCGCCGAGATCTCCGACCGCCACGCCTTCCTATGCTCGGCCGCCGCCGCCCTGGCCGCCGAGGACGACGACGCCGACGCCGCCTACCGGGCCGCGTACGCCGTCCCCGGCGCGGAGCGGTGGGCGTTCGACCTCGCCCGGCTGCGGCTCGCCCACGGCTCGTGGCTGCGCCGCCGTCACCGGCCCGGCGCCAGGGAGCCGCTGCGCGCCGCCCACCACGTGTTCCGCCGCCTGCAGGCGGAGCCCTGGGCGCAGCGCTGCGAGGCGGAGCTGCGGGCCGCCGGCGACCCGGTGGCGCCGCCGCCCGGGGCACCGGCCGAAGCGCCGTCCGGCCTCACCGGCCAGGAGCTGCGGATAGCCCGGCTCGCCGCGACCGGTCTGACCAACAAGGACATCGGCCGTCGGCTCCAGCTGTCGCCCCGTACCGTCGCGGCCCACCTCTACAAGATCTTCCCGAAGCTCGGGATCACCTCCCGGGCCGCGCTCGCCCACGCGCTCGACACCGCACCCGACAGCGTCTGACCTGCGCTGACGCCCGCCCGGCCGGGCCCGTTCCGGCGCCGCCCCGGGTGCCCCGGTGGGCCCCGCGGGGTACTGCCGGAAAGAGCAGTCAGATGACCTAACCGTCCGCCGCCCACCCGCCCCAGGCTGGGATCGCGAGGAATCGGCGGAAGGGGCGGGCAGATGGGCGTGCGGGTGACGACCGCTTCGGTCGCGGACGAGGACAAGGCGGCGTACTGGAACGGGGCGGTGTCGCGGACGGTCGTCCCCGTCGAGGTGCACCCGCTCACCCCGCGGCCGTTCGACGGGCTGCTGGTCTCCCACCGGCTCGGCTACGTGCGGGTCTCCACGCTGGAGGCGGACGCCGCCCGGTTCTCCCGCACGGCGGCGCTGATCGAGCGGGCCCCGGGCGGTGAGCCGCAGATCGGGGTCGGCGTGCAGGAGGAGGGCCGGGCCGTCCTGGAGCAGGACGGGCGTCGGGCGGAGGTGTCCCCGGGCGGCCTGGTGGTGTACGACACGGCGCGTCCGTACGCCGTCGACTACCCGGAGCGCTTCCGCACCCACCTGTTCCACCTGCCGCGCCGACTGCTGGGCGTGCCGGAGCGGGACCTGCGCCAGGCGGCGGCGACGGCCCTCGGCCCAACGGAGGGCTGCGGACCGGTGCTCCTGCCGTTCCTCGCCGTCCTCGCCGCCTCCGCGCACTCCTACCCGGCCCCGGTCGGCGACCGGCTGGCCGGCAGCGTCGCCGACCTGCTGAGCACCCTCGTCGCCCAGTTGGCCGACGCCCGTCCGGCCGGCGAGGCGGACACCCCGAACGCGCACCTGGTCCGCCGGGTGCGGGAGTACATCGAGCAGCACCTGGCCGAACCGGAGCTGGTGCCCGAGCGGATCGCGCACGCCCACCACATCTCCGTGCGCTACCTGCACCGGATCTTCGAGGGGGAGGGGGTGACGGTGAGCCGGCTCATCCAGCAGCGCCGACTGGAGGCGTGCGCCCGCGAGCTGGCCCGCCGCGGCCGCACCGCGCCCACGGTCTCGGCGGTGGCCCAGCGCTGGGGCTTCGTCAATCCGGCGCACTTCAGCCGGAGCTTCCGCGCCGCGTTCGGCGTCTCCCCCCGGGAGTGGCGCGAGCGGCGGGAGGCCCCGGGCGGTGCCGCCGGTTGACGAGCCGCCGGTTGACGAGCCGCAGGGCCGGCCGCCGAGCCGGCCGCCGTCCGGGCCCGGGCCGGTCCACCGCGGCCACCGCCCCGGCAGTACGGTCGAGCGGGGCGCCGCCGCACCCCGGGGGAGGTGCGCGGGGCCGCCCCGCCCGACGCACCGGGCACCCGCCGCGACGCACGCGATGCCGTGCGGCCCCACTGATCGAAGCCAGGAGCGAAGACGTTGTCCGACCCCACCCCCCTGTCCGACCCGCGCCCGGTGCTCGACCGGGCGCTCCAGGAGTTCCTGGACGCCCGGGCCGGCCGCTCCGCGACGGAACCGCTGCCGGACCTCTCCTTCCTCACCCCGGACGGCCCGGCGGTCGGCGCGGACGTCCCGGTCGGCCCGGCGGGGGTACCGGGCGACGGGCCGTACGGCGGCCCGGACGACGGGCTCGACCGGGGCCCCGACGGGGAGCCGGACCCGGACGACCCGCACGGCACCTCGACGGAGTGGCTCGCCCTGCCCTGCGGACCGACCGAGAGGGTGCACGTCCAGGTGACCAGACCCGCCGGCACCGTCGGGCCGAGCCCCGTGGTGCTGTTCCTGCCCGGCCTCGGCTGGTCGCTCGGCGACGCCGCCTGCTACGCCGGGCTGGTCCGGGAGTTCGCCCTGGGCACCGACGCCGCCGTGGTGTACGTGGACTACGCCCGGGCGCCCGCGGCCCGCTACCCGGTGGCCGTCGAGCAGTGTCTCGCGGTGGCCCGCTGGATCCACGAGCACGGCCACGGGATCGGGCTGGACGGGCGCCGCATCGTCGCCGTCGGCGAGTCCGCGGGGGCCAACCTGGTGGCGGCGCTGACCCTGCTGGCCCGTCAGCACGGGGACGTCCCGCTGCTCCACCAGGTGCTGCTGTACCCGGTGACCGACGCCGACTTCGACACCCCGTCCTACCACCGCTACGCGACGGGCTACTTCCTGCACCGCGACCACATGCGCCGGTTCTGGGACGACTACCTGCCCGACCCGCGGGGGCGGGCCGAACCGACCGCCGCGCCGCTGCGCGCCCCGCTGGACCGGCTCGCCGGGCTCCCCCCGGCACTGGTGGTCACCGCCGAGGCCGACGTGCTGCGCGACGAGGGCGAGGCCTACGCGGCCCGGCTCCGCGAGGCGGGCGTTCCGGTGGTGGCCACGCGCTACCAGGGCGTGGTGCACGGCTTCCTGCTGCTCGCCGGGCACTGCCCCACCGGCACCGCCCGGGCCGCGCTGATCCAGGTCGTCGACACCGTGCACATGGCCCTGCACAGCCGTTCGTGGTGAGACCCGCCGCCCGAGGCACCCCACCGGACAGACCCCCACCGAAGAGACCCCCACCGGACAGACCCCCTCCGAGGAGCACTGATGCCCGTCGTTCTCGACACCACCGACGTACCGTCCGACGACCGCGCCGAGTACTGGCACGAGGCCGTCTCCCGCACCTTCATCCCGCTCGACGTGGCGCTGCTCGACCGCGCGCCCGCACCCGCGACGATCACCAGCCACCGCGTGGGCGACGTGCAGCTCTCCCTGGTGGAGGCCGGGCCGCAGCGGGTCGAGCGCAGCGCCGGGCTGATCGCCCGCGGCGGGGAGGACCACCTCACCCTGGCGCTCCAGCACCGCGGCACCGCCCGCCTGGAGCAGGACGGCCACCGGGTGGTGCTGCGGCCCGGTACGTTCGCGGTCTCCGACGCCGGACGGCCGTTCGCCAAGGAGCTGCCGGAGGCCTTCGCCTTCACCGCCCTGCACTGGCCGCGTACGGCCGTGGGCGTCTCGGACGAGGACCTGAAGGTGCTGACCACGACGGTCTTCGACAGCGCCGACGGCACCGCCCGGCTGGTGGCCGCGTACCTGGAGTGCCTCTCGCGGTCGGCCGGCTCGATGGAGCCCCAGCTCGCGTGCTGGCTCGCCACCACGGCGCTCGACCTGCTCGCGGTGCTCGCCCACGAGCGCCGCGGCCTGTCCTTGGCGGAGGCCCCCGAGGCGGCCCTGGCCGTCCTGGCCCGGGTGAAGGACCACATCCTGCGCAACCTCGGGGACCCGGGCCTCTCCCCGGAGCGGATCGCGGCCGCCCACCACGTGTCCGTGCGGTACCTGCACAAGCTCTTCCGCTTCGAGGGGGTCACGCTGGCCCGCTGGATCCAGCGCCAGCGGCTGGACATGTGCCGCCGCGACCTCGCCCGCCGGACGGCCGGCCGGGCCACCGTGGCGGCGGTGGCGAGCCGCTGGGGCTTCGTGAGCGCCAGTCACTTCAGCCGGGCGTTCCGGGCCGTGTACGGGCTCTCGCCGCGCGAGTGGCAGGCGTACGCCGGGACGGGTGCCGGCGCCGGCACCGCTCCGGGGGCCCGCGCGTCCGGCTACGGCATCGCGGTCTGAGCCGACGGGCCGGACCGGAAGCGGCGGGCCGCCGGGCGCGGGTGTGCGCCCGGTGGCCCGCCGGAGGGTCGACCGGGACGGCCGGTCGTTCGCCACGGTTCACGCCGTGCCGGTGACGCCGTGCCGGTGACGCCTCGCCGGGCGTCGCTCATCGGGCGTCGCTCATCGGGCCGTGTGGACCTCCGCGACGTAGCCGCCGGGGAAGCGCACCATCGCGCTGTCCCGGCCGCCCGCCGTGACCGGACCTGACAGCACCGACGCGCCGGCGGCCCTCGCCCGCTCCAGCGTCGCCCCGAGGTCCGGCACGCCGTAGCCGGTGAGCTCCCGGCCGAAGGGGTACGGCAGGTGGCCGTCCGTCACGGCGACGGTGGTGGTGCCGAAGCCGGAGGTGAGCGTCAGCAGCCGGTACGTCGTGGCGGGCAGGCCGATCGCGGCGCCGTCGGCCCGCCGGTCGTCGGAGACGATCCGGCCCCGGGTGAAGGCGAGGTAGCTGCGCAGGAACCCGCCGACCGCGTCGGGGGAGAGGTAGAGCCGGTTCTCCGGCACGCTCGCCAGGGCGGGGTAGGACGGCGCGGTGGTGTGCACGTAGAGCTGGGCGCTGATCCCGCCGGGGAACTGCACGACGGCGTCGCGCCCGATCGGGTCGGCGAACGGCGCCACCGTCACGGCCGCGCCGTCGGCCCGGGCGGCGCGGACCGCCTGGTCGAGGTCGGTCACCAGCCAGCCGGTGCGCTCGGTGCCGAACGGGGACGGGACGGGGGTGGTGTAGTCGAACACCGACAGGGTGCCGACCGGGGAGAGCACCAGCTCGGAGAGCGTCCGGCTCGGCGTGGGCGTCACCTGGGTGGCGTTGGGCCCGATCGTCGTCCCGCCGAAGGTGGCCACCCAGGAGGCGACGAACGCCTGCTCGGTGCCCGGTTCGACGTAGACGTGGGTGGAGTCGTACTGCGGGCCGACGGCGAACTGCCGGTGGGCGTACGTCGGGGCGGCCTGGCCGGCCTGAGCGGCTTGCGTGGTCTGGGTGGTCTGGGTGGTCTGGGCCACCGAGGCGGCGGGGACCGCGGTCAGGGCGGCGATCGCCGCCACCAGCGGGACGACGCGTCGCAGGAAGCGTCGGTTCATCGGGGACCTCCCGGTCGTCGGCGCGCCCGGCGCCCGCTGAGCGGGGCCGGGCGCGTGCGGGGTTCGTGATGGTCGATCGAGTCGGTGGAGGAGCACGGATCAGGCCACCGGCGGCGCCCAGTGGGCGTCCGGGGCCGAGATCCGGTGGGCGGTCACCGCCGTGGCCAGGAGCAGCAGGGCGGCCAGGGCCAGGGCGGTGGCGGTCTGCCCGTGCAGGACCAGGGCCGCCCCCGCGAGGCCGCCGAGCAGCATCGCCAGCGCGGAGAGGATCCGGCGTCCCGGGCGCGGTGCCGCGCCGCCGGCCGCCGTGGAGTCGGCGGCCAGGCCGGTCAGGGTGAGGGTCAGCACGGTGGTGGTCAGGTCGGGCACGCCGAGCCGCCGCGCCGCCGCGTTCTGCAGGCCCATGCCCAGCCCCAGCAGGACGATCAGGGCGTGGTCGGCCCCGCCGGCCGCGGCGGTGGCGGCCGCCGCGGCCGTCAGGACCGTCTGGGCGCCGGCCGCCAGGGCCAGCAGGCGCCCGCGGTGGGCCGACGTCCGGCTGCCCAGCCGTCCGCCGACGAGCGCACCGGCCAGGAACGACCCCAGCGAGACCAGCGAGGCCGTGGCCGACAGCCCCGGGGCCCCCGCCAGGGCGAACCCCAGGAAGACCACGTTGCCGGTCATGTTCGCCACGAACACGTGGCCGAGGCCGAGGTAGCTCACCGCGTCCACCAGGCCCGTGGCCACCGTCAGCAGGAGCATCAGCGGCGGCAGCGGGCCGTGCCGGTCCGCGCGCGGCGGGACCAGCGTCCGCCCGGCGTCAGCCAGCAGGGTGCGCACCGGCCGCCTCCTCCCGCGGCGCGGGCGCGCGGTGCAGGACCGCCCGGGTGAGCAGGCCGCTCGCCGGGCCGAGCACCAGGGCCGCGACCGACAGCCAGAGCGGCCAGCCGGTCAGGCCGACGGCGTGGTCCGCGGACCACCGGCCCGGCCCGGTGAGGGCGAGCGCCCCCGAGACGACCACCAGCACCAGCGGGTACTCGTAGCCGTCGTTCTGCACCCAGAGCCCGTGCGGCAGCTTGACCGTCAGCGCCACCGTCATCACGCCCATGGCGACCATGGCCGCGAGCGGGGTGAGCGCGCCGAGGGCCAGGAACAGGCCCGAACCGACCTGCCCGGCGCCCGCCGCGAGCGCGGTGAGCGTCCCGCCGCGGAAGCCGTCGTGCCGGAACTCCTCCGTCCCGCCCGCGAGGCCGTTGCCGCCCAGCCGGAAACTCACCTTCTGTACGCCGTGCCCGGCGACGAGCAGGCCCACCACCACACGGAGGATCAGCAGTCCGGTGTCCATCGTTCCTGTTCCTGTCCCTGGTCGCTGTAGCTGATGCCGAGTCGGTGTGCGCCGGCTCAGCCGGCGGCGTGCTCGCCGATGACGGCCTGCGCGTAGACGACCCCGAGGCCGTACGCACCGGCGTGCTCCTTGACGATCTCCATGACGGCGCCGTAGGTCTCCTGGCGCGCCCAGTCGCGCTGGAGCTCCAGCAGCACCTGGACCCAGGTGACCGGCACCGCGCCGGAGTGCATCATCCGCTGGACGGCGTGCTCGTGGGCCTGCGGGGAGACGCCGCCGGAGGCGTCGGTGACGACGTAGACCTCGTAGCCCTGGTCGATCATGGACAGCACGGGCAGGACCAGGCAGACCTCGGTCCACAGGCCGGCGATGACGACCTTGCCGCGGCCGGTGGCCTTGACGGCCTCGACGACCGCCTCGTCCTCCCAGGCGTTCATCGAGGTGCGGTCGAGGACCTCGGCCTTCGGGAAGACCGCGGCCAGCTGCGGCAGCAGCGGGCCGGAGAAGGACTCGGCGGCGACGGTGGTCAGCACGGTCGGGACGTCGAAGGCCTTGGCGGCCTTGGCGAGGCCGACGGTGGCGTTGATGATGGCGGTGCGGTCGCCGCTGCCGGTGCCGAAGAACATCTGCGGCTGGTGGTCCACGAACAGCACCACGGCGTTGTCGGGGGTCAGCAGGTCGGGGCTGGGGGTGGCGCTGACCTGGGAGACGTCGACCATGAGGGTTCCCTTCGGGTTCTTTCGGTGGATCCTTCGCGCGGTGATCCGCGGAGGAAGTCGGGTGGGTGGTGCGGTGGGTGCTCCGGCGGGCCGCCCGGGGTGTCCGGTGGCCCGACCTGGGTGTCCGGTGGCCCGACCTGGGTGTCCGGCGGGCGGCCCGCCGGAGCACCCGGTGGGGTGCGTCAGAGCAGGAAGCAGGGGTCGAACGGCTGGGACGGCTCCGTCGCCAGGCCGCGGCCGACGCGCCAGCGGCGGTGCAGCTCGGACTCGGCGACGACCTCGCCGAGCAGTTCGGCCTGGCGGGCGCCGGTGCCCCCGCTCCGGTGGGACCGGTAGCCGCCGAAGCGGGCGACCGGACTCCACGCCGGGCTGACCGCGGGAAGCTCCTCGTCCAGGCCCTCGTACTCCGCCGCGGCGTGCACGATCCGGCCGCCGACCACGGTCAGCAGGGACTCGATGTGCGGGATCTCGTGCTCGGGCACCGTGAAGAAGTCGTCGGACAGCACCGCGAGGTCGCCGTAACAGCCCGTCCGCAGCACGCCCTTGACGTCCTGCTCGCCGGTGAGCACAGCGCCAGCCGTGGTGTACATCGCGAGCGCGGTGGCCCGGTCCACCCGGTTCTGCGGGGGCCGGATCGCCGGCCCGCCGACCGTGCGGCCGGAGACCAGCCAGTGCAGCGCGACCCACGGGTTGTACGAGGACACCCGGGTGGCGTCGGTGCCGGCGGCCACGGTCAGCCCGCGGTCCAGCATCGCGCGGATCGGCGGCGCCTCGGCGGCGGCGCCGACGCCGTACCGGCGGGTGAACACCTCGCCCTGGAAGGAGAGCCGGTTCTGCACGGACAGCGCGCCGCCGAGCGCCGCGATCCGGTCGAGGCTGTCCCGGGAGACGGTCTCCGCGTGGTCGAAGAGCCAGCGGTTCCCGGCCGGGAAGAGCCCCTCGGCGGCGAGCTTCTCGAACACCGCGAGGTCCCGCCGGATCGTCTCGTCGTACGTCGCGTGCAGCCGGAAGCCCCAGCCGTGCTCCGTGAGCATCCGGACGGCCTTCTCGAACTCGCCCTCGTAGCCGCCGAGTTCCGGACGCGGCTCGGCGAAGTTCTCGAAGTCGGCGGCGGCCCAGGTGAGGTTCTCGCCGGCGCCGTTCAGCCGCAGCCACTCGTCGCCGTCCCCGGGGCGGACCGACTCGATCCAGCGGGTGAGGTCGTCGAGTTCCTGGCCCGGGGTCTGCGGGAACAGGTGGTAGGCGATGCGCAGGGAGAGCAGGCCCTCCCGGGCGAGCTCGGTCACCGTCGCGTAGTTCTCCGGGAAGTTCTGGAAGCCGCCGGCGGCGTCGATCGCGGAGGTCAGCCCGAAGCGGTTCAGCTCGCGCAGGAAGTGCCGGGTGGACGACTTGCGCTCCTCGGGCGCCAGGGTCGGCGCCTTGGCGAGGGTGGAGTAGAGGATCAGCGCGCTGGGTGCGGCCAGCAGCATGCCGTTGGGCTCCCCGCCGCGGCCCCGGACGATCTGGCCGCCCTTCGGGTCGGGAGTGTCCCGGGTGTAGCCGACGGCCTGCAGCGCGGCGCGGTTGAGGACCGCCGACTGGTAGAGGTGGAGCACGAACACCGGGGTGTCCGGCGCGGCCTCGTTCAGTTCGGCGGGCGTGGGCAGCCGCCGCTCGGCGAACTGCTCCGCCGACCAGCCGCCGACGACCCGCACCCACTGCCCCTTCGGGGTCCGGGCAGCCTGCTCCCGCAGCATCGCCAGGCCCTCGCGCAGCGAGGTCACACCGTCCCAGCGCAGCTCCAGGACGTAGTTCAGGCCGCCCCGGATCACGTGCAGGTGCGAGTCGTTGAGGCCGGGCACCACCCGCCGGCCGAGGGCGTCCACCACGGTGGTGGCGGGCCCGATGAGCGGGGCGACGTCCGCGTCGTCCCCCACGGCCGTGATCAGGCCGTCGCGGATGGCGAGGGCGCCGGCCTGTGGGCGGCGGGCGTCCCCGGTGTGGATCTTCGCGTTGCGGACGACGACGTCGGCAGCGTTCTCGACGGCGCGGGGGACCAGCCCGCCGACCGGCATTGCAGGCACCGCTCCAGCCTCCTGTGAGGGTTCGGACCGCCACCCCGGTTCGGGCGGCGGAGGGGCGTCCGGGCGGGGCGGGGACTCACCGGCCCGGCTCCGCTCCGATCGCCTGAAAGAACGTTAAGTCGCAGGTGGGATGGGTAGTTGGCGCACAGTGCACCGTCTCCGGTCCGCCAGTGAACCGGCCGGGCGGGGCTCCGGGCGGGGCCGGTGGAGCGGGGTCGCGGGGACGCGGGGACGACGGAAGAGCCCCGGGCCTCCCCCCGTCCGGTGGGACGGGGGGAGGCCCGGGGCTCGGTGCCGGGGCGGACGGGCCGCCCCCGGGTCACGACGCGTCGGTCACTTCGCGAGGAAGGCCAGCAGCGCCGCGTTCACCTCCTCGGCGTGGGTCCACAGCAGGCCGTGCGGCGCACCCTCGATCTCCACGTACTCGGCGGAGGGCAGGGCCCGGTGGAAGACGCGGGCGGTGTTCTCGATGGGCAGGGTGCGGTCGCCGGTGCCGTGCAGGATCAGGGCAGGCACGTCGATGCGGGGGATGTCGGCGCGGAAGTCGGTGTACCAGGTGGTCGGTGCGGCCGAGGCGGCGAAGGAGCCGCCGGAGGCCGCGGTGTTCCAGCTGTTGCGGACGGCCTCCTCGCTGATCCGGGTGCCGAGGTTCTCGTCCAGGTTGTAGAAGTCGTTGAAGAAACCGGTGTAGAAGGCGAACCGGTCGGCCTTCACCGCGGCGACGATGCCGTCGAAGAACTCCTGCGGGGCGGCGCCGTCCGGGTTGTCGTCGGTCTTGAGCAGGAACGGCTCCAGGGAGGCCAGGAAGGCGACCTTGGCGACCCGCTCCGAGCCGTACGAGGACACGTAGCGGGCGACCTCGCCGGTGCCCATCGAGAAGCCGACCAGCACGGCGTCCCGCAGGTCCAGGGTCTCCAGCACGGTGTTCAGGTCGGCGGCGAAGGTGTCGTAGTCGTAGCCGGTGGTCGGGTGCGAGGACCGGCCGAAGCCGCGGCGGTCGTAGGTGATCACCCGGTAGCCGGCGTCGAGCAGCGCGGCGCTCTGCCGCTCCCAGGAGCGTCCGTCCAGCGGGAACCCGTGGATCAGCACGACCGGCTGACCGGTGCCGTGGTCCTCGTAGTAGAGGTCGACGGGCGTGGTGTTCTCCTGGCCGACGGTGATGAACGGCATGGGGGTCCTTCTCTCTTGCGTGCTCTTGGTGCCGATGTCTGCCGGCACAGCGTGCGGGCTGCGCCGGGCCACCCACGCTAGGACCGGGTGTGCGCGGGTGTTTGCCGCCGAGAGCACCGCGTCTCGTCCGAGAGTGACTGACGGTCCGTCCGCTCCCGGGCGGAACCCGTCCCGGTGCCGGCGTGCCGGCGCGCGGGCTCCCGCCGGGCGGACACCCCGTGAACCGGCCCGGCCCGGACGGCCGTAGCACCGGAGAGGACGCGCCGCCGGTGCGTCCCCCGACCGGGCCCACCCCGCCCCACGACGAAGGGAACCCCAGGCATGTCGCGCCCGGTGCTGACGGTCTGCGCGGAGCAGCGGGAGCCCGGCTCCCACCGCACGATCGGCGCAGCCCTCCAGGCCGCCCGCAGCGGCGCGGTGATCTCGGTACGCCCCGGCCACTACGACGAAAACCTGGTGCTCACCAAGGCGGTCACCGTCACCGCCGAGGGCGGCCGGGGCAGTGTGCGGATCGGTCCGCGGCACGGCTCGGTGGTCCACGTGCTCACCGACGACGTCCGGCTGACCGGGCTGGTGCTGCACGGGCAGGACGACGAGCTGCCCGCCGTGGACGTCCCGCGCGGCCGGCTCGCCCTGCAGGACTGCGACGTGACCGGCAACGCCTGGACCGCCGTGCTCACCCGCGAGCAGGGCGAACTCGCCATGCACGCCTGCCGGGTGGTCAACCCGGTCGGCGCCGGGCTGGTCGAGACCTCCACCGGTGGCAGCGTCATCGAGGACAGCGTCATCGAACACCTCGGCACCTCCGCCCTGGTGATCGGCGAGCGGGCCGACCCGACCGTACGGCGCTGCGTGCTGCGCGACGCCCGGGGCAACGGCGTGTGCGCCAACGGCGAGGCCCGCGGCACCGTCGAGGACTGCGAGATCTCCGCCACCGACCGGCCCGCCGTGGCCCTGGAGGAGCGGAGCACCACCCGCCTGCTGCGCACCGAGATCCGCGACAGCGCCCTGGGCGTGTACGTCGGGTCCACCGCCCGGGTCGTGCTGGAGGACTGCACCGTCACCGCCGTCCGCGGCCACGGCTACGTGCTCGCCGACGGGACCGACCCGCTGCTGCGCCGCTGCCGCGCCGTACGCCCCCAGGGCCACGGCCTGCACATCGCGGGCCGCTCCCGGGGCACCCTGGAGGACTGCGAGGTGAGCTCCCCCGCCGGGGCCGGCATCCACGTCGGCGAGTCGGCCCGTCCCGTCCTGGTCCGGACGGTGGTGCGCAACGCCGAGGCCGACGGCGTCGAACTCACCGGGGAGAGCGCCGCCGAGTTCGACCGGCTGGAGGTCCGGGACCCGGCGGGCACCGGCATCGTGGTGCGCGACGGCGCCGACCCGCTGCTGCGCCGCACCGCCGTCACCGCCGCGGGCGGCCACGGGATCGAGGTGCTGCGCGACGGGCGCGGCCGGATCGAGGACGCCATCGTGCTCGACTCCGGCAGACACGGCGTCCGCGTCGCCGACGGCGCCGACACCCACCTCGCCGGCAGCCGGGTGCACGGCAGCGGGGCCTGCGGCATCTCGGTCGGCGCCGAGGGCGCCGCCACCCTGAGCGACGTCGAGAGCGCCGACAACGCCCTCGACGGCGCGAGCGTCGAACGCGGCGGCGAACTGACCGCCACCCGCACCGTGCTGCGGGCCAACCGCCGCCACGGGCTGCACCTGGCGGCGGGCGCCCGCGCCGCGCTGACGGCCTCCCGGCTCACCGGCAACACCGTGGACGGGCTGCGCTGCGACTCGGCGGAGCCCGTCCGGCTCACCGGCTGTCTGGCCGCCGGGAACCGGGGCGCGGGCCTGCGGCAGACCGGGCCGACCGACCGGCTCGCGGTCGAGGACCTCGACAGCCGGGACAACGGGTCGCCCGACGCCGTCGGCCCGGTGGTGGTCGCCGGGGTCGGTGGTGCGCCCGGGGCCGCCGCTGTTCCGGATGCCGCCGCCGCCGACCCGGGACCTCGGGGGGCACCGGGGGCGGAGGGGGCGCAGGGGCCGCAGGGGCTGCAGCAGGGGCCGCAGGGTTCGCGGGGTCCGCAGGCCGTCCTGCAGACCCTGGTCGGGTTGGAGGGTGTCAAGGAGCAGGTCGCCACCCTGGTCAACCTCAACAAGCTGACCCGGCGCCGCGAACAGGCCGGCCTGCCGGCCCTCCCGATGAGCCGGCACCTGGTCTTCGCCGGGCCGCCCGGCACCGGCAAGACCACCGTCGCCCGGCTGTACGGCGAACTCCTCGCCGAACTCGGCGTGCTGCGCAGCGGCCACCTGGTCGAGGTCGCCCGCGCCGATCTGGTCGCCCCGGTCATCGGCGGGACCGCCCTGAAGACCACCGAGGCGGTCAGGGCGGCCCTCGGCGGCGTGCTGTTCGTCGACGAGGCGCACACCCTCTCCGGCGGCACCGGCACCGGCACCGGCCCCGACTTCGGCCGCGAGGCCATCGACACCCTGGTCAAACTGATGGAGGACCACCGCGAGGACCTGGTGGTGATCGTCGCCGGGCACGAGGCCGAGATCCGCGGGTTCCTCGCCGCCAACCCCGGCCTGGCCTCCCGGTTCAGCCGCACCGTCGAGTTCCGCGACTACAGCGTCGACGAGCTCACCACGATCGTCGAGCACGCCGCCGCCGGCCACGGCTACGAACTCGCCGAGGGCACCCGTGCGGCGATCGCCGTGCACTTCGAGCGGTTGCCCAGGGGCGCCGCCTCCGGCAACGGCCGGGCGGCCCGCAGGGTGTTCGAGGAGATGGTCGACCGGCAGGCCTCCCGCCTCGCCGGACTGGAGCACTTCGACAACGCCGCACTCACCCGGCTGCTGCCCGCCGACGTCGGCGGGCCGGCCGCGGCCGGGGCCCGGGCGGCCGATCCCGGGGAGCCCGGTCTGCTCGACCGGCTGCGCGCCATGGTCGGCCTCGCCGCCGCCAAGGAACAGGTCGAGGACCTGCTCAACCTCACCCGGCAGGCCCGCCGCCGCACCGACGCCGGGCTGCCCGCCGCCGCCATCGGCCACCACCTGGTCTTCGCCGGGCCGCCCGGCACCGGCAAGACCACCGTCGCCCGGCTGTACGGCGAACTCCTGGCCGAACTCGGCGTCCTGCCCGGCGGCCGGCTCGTGGAGGTCGCCCGCCCCGACCTCGTCGGGCGCTACATCGGCCACACCGCGCAGCTCACCCGGGACGCCTTCGAACGCGCCCGCGGCGGCGTGCTGTTCATCGACGAGGCCTACACGCTGACCCCCCGCCACGGCGCCGCCGGCGACTTCGGCCAGGAGGCCGTCGACACCCTGATGAAACTGATGGAGGACCACCGCGACGAGGTCGTGGTGATCGCGGCCGGCTACCGGGAGGAGATGCAAGGCTTCCTCGCCTCCAACCCCGGCCTCGCCTCCCGCTTCTCCCGCGAGATCACCTTCGACCACTACGCGGACGACGAACTCGTCACCATCGTCCGGCGGCAGGCCGAGGCGGCCGGCTACGACTGCACCCCGGAGACCCTCACGGCGCTCGGCACGCTGTTCCGGGGCGCCCGGCGCGACCGCTCCTTCGGCAACGGCCGGTTCGCCCGGCAGGTGCTGGAGGCGATGATCACCCGGCAGGCCGGCCGGCTGTCCCGCGTGGACGTGGTGGACCTGGACGAACTCGGCCTCCTGCTGCCGACGGACATCCCGACCGAACGGATCGGCGGCCTCGCCTGACGGACGCGCCCTCCGAGGGCAGCACCCTGCCCCTCGCTCCGTGCCCCCCGTGCCACCGCCCCACGCGGCACCGGCGGGCGGCGCGGGTGCCGTGGGCGGGGCGTTGGCGGATCGTTGGCGAGGACTTGGCGGGGTCCGGCAGTGTGCTGTTGCAGTCGCCGCCGGGCCCGTCCGGTCGGCGCCCAGCGGTGCCCTGCCCGTACCGCGCCCCCCTGCCCGACCTGAGAGGTAGCGCGTGTCGAAGCCGTTCGTTGCTCAGCCCATGCCCGTCACCGAGCCCGCCGCGGGCCCGTCGGACGCGGCGGCGGCTGCCACAGACCAGGCGCACCAGGACGGCCGGGACCGCCGCGCCCGCCAGGACCGCCAGGACCGTCCGACCCTCGACCCGGACACGCTCGCCGAGATCCACCGGCTGCACGGCGGCTACCTGCTGCGCTCGCTGCTGCGGGCCACCGGCGGGGACCGCGGCAAGGCCGAGGACATCCTGCAGGAGACCCTGCTGCGGGCCTGGCAGCACCCGGAGGCGCTGAGCAACGGCCCCGAGCAGAGCCGGCCCTGGCTGTTCACGGTGGCCCGGCGGATCGCGATCGACCACTACCGGATGGCCGCCGCCCGCGCCAAGGAGGTGATCGGCGAGCCGCTGGAGGACCGCCCGCTCGCCGAGGACCCGTACGAGCAGGTCGTGGCCGCGCGGGACATCGCGCTGGCGCTGCGCCGGGTGCAGAAGCACCACCGCGAGGTGCTGGTCGAGCTCCACCTGAAGGACCGGTCGGTGCTGGAGGCCTCGGCCAAGCTGGGGGTGCCGCCGGGCACGGTCAAGTCCCGCAACTTCTACGCGATCCGGGCGCTGCGCCCGGTCCTGGCGGCGGAGCACGGGTACGCCCCGGCCGGGAGCCCGTCGTCGTCGGCGGAGAGCGGCGCCGCCTCGGCGGCCCGGTGACGCCGGGGCGCCTCGGCCTCCCGGCGGCGCCCGGCGGTCTCGGCGGGCCGGTGACCGTCCGGCGTCTCAGCGCCCCGGTGACCAGTCCGCCGAGCGGAGGTTGAGCTCCTCCAGGGCGGCGGTGAACTCGCTCCGGTAGCCCGCCTGCCGGTCGTGGGAGCGGAAGCGGTCCAGCGCGGTGCGCAGCCGGCCGCTCACCTCCCGCTGCCGGCCGCGGGCCAACAGGTGGGCGGCGTAGGACTGTTCGGCGAGCGCGTGCAGGTAGAGCAGGCCGGCCTCCTCGCAGGCGGCGAGCAGCCGGTGCCAGGCGAGGTCGGCGGTCTCGTCGCGGACGGTCGGCGGGAGGGCCTGGGCCTCGGTCAGCAGCGACCAGAGGTGGACCTGGGTGACGGGGGTGGGCGGCAGCAGTTCGCGGGCCTCCCGGGAGTGGTGCTGCGCGCCGTCCCGGTCGCCGGTCGCCAGGCTCACCCAGCCCTGGTGGACCTTGGCGTCGACGAGCCGCCGGCGGTTGCCCGAGGCGAGGGCGAGGGCGGTGGCGGAGGCCGCCAGCCGCTCGGCCTCGGCGGAGCTGCCGAGCATGGCGGTGACCAGCGCGAGGGTGGCGAGCGAGCGGACGCGCGCGGACGCGGCCCGCGGCCCGTCGGCGGAGTCGATGGAACCGATGGCGTCGGTGGCGGCCACCGCCTTCCGGGCCGCCTCGGCCGACTCGTGCCGCCGTTCGAGCGCGACGAGGGCCTGCGCCCGGCAGTTGTGCAGCAGCGCGACCGCGACCGGGTCCCCGCACCGCTCGGCGGCCTCCTGGCCCACGACGGCGCGGGCGAGCCAGTCGGCGAAGCGGCTGGCGCCGTAGTAGAGCGAGCCGCTGGTCAGGGCGAGCCGCCAGGCGCGGGCGGGGTCGGTGACGGCGGTGGCGTCGACCAGCGCGCGGACGGCGGGTTCCTCGGCGCGGAACCAGTCGAGCGCGGTCCGGATGTCGCCGACGGACGGGAGGGCCTGCGGTGCGTGGACGGGCGGCTCGGCGTCCTCCTGGCCGGGGTCGAGGAGGAGGCCGCAGCGCTGGAGGGCGGCGAGGTAGTAGTCCGCGAGGCGTTCGCGGAGCAGGCGTCGGCGCGCCTCGGGCAGCTCGGCGAGCAGTCCGACGCCGTACAGGCGGACCAGGTCGGTGCGGCCGTAGCGGGCCGGGGCGGTGCCGGTGAGCAGGTGGTGGGCGGCCAGTTCGCCGAGCGCCCGGTGGGCGGTGGCGGGGTCGGTGCGGAGCAGGGCGGCGCTCGCCAGGGCGTCCACCTCGTCGCCGGGGTGGACGGCCAGGGCGGTGAGCAGTTCTGCGGCGGACGAGGAGAGTTGACGATGCGTCAGATCGAGCTGCGGGCCGATGCCGAGGCCGTCGCCGGCATCCAGGACGGCCAGCCGGCGCTGTTCGTCGTCGAGTTCGGCGACCAGCCCGGCGATCGTCCACTCCGGCTGGGCGGCCAGGCGGGCGGCGGCGATCCGCAGGGCGAGCGGCAGCCGGTCGCAGCGGCGGACGAGGCGGGCGGCGGCGTCCGGCTCGGCGCGCACCCGCGCGGGCGTCAGGGCGCGTTCCAGGAGGTGCCGGGCGTCGCCTTCGGGCAGTGCGGCCAGCCGCAGCAGGGTGGCCCCGTCGAGGGCGACCAGGGCCTCCAGCGATCCCCGGCTGGTGACGACGGCGGCGCAGCCGGTCCCCTCGGGCAGCAGGTCGGCGACCTGGTCCGGGTCGGCGGCGTCGTCCAGGACCACCAGCAGCCGCCGGTCCCTGGTGTGTTCGCGGAAGAGCGCGGCGCGTCCGGCGCGGTCGGCGGGCAGGGCGTCGGCGGGGACGCCGAGCGCGTGCAGGAAGTCGGCGAGGACGGCGTCGGGGTGCGCCGGGCCGGCCGGGGCGAGGCCGCGCAGATCGGCGTGCAGCCGGCCGTCGGGGAACCGGTCACCGGCCCGGTGGGCCCAGGCGGTGACCAGCGCGCTCTTCCCGACGCCGGCGGGGCCGACCACCAGCACCGGGCCGTCCGCGGCGCGGTCCGGGGCGCAGGCCTCGTCGAGCCGGTCGAGCTCGGCCTGCCGTCCGACGAAGTCCACCATGCGGCGGGGGAGTTGCTCCGGGACGCGGGCGGCGGCAGCCGTCGGCGGCAGGGGAGCCGGGGCCGGCCCGTCGTCGGCCAGCACCTCGGCCAGGGCCGCCTGCAGGGCCGGACCGGGCCGGATCCCCAATTCGCGGTCGAGCCGCAGCCGCGCCTGGTGGTAGGCGGCCAGCGCGTCCGCGGGGCGTCCCGCCTGGTGCAGGCAGCGCATCAGCAGCGCCACCAGCTCCTCGCGCAGCTCGTTCGTCCGGACGTGCTGCTCCAGCACCGGCACCGCCGCCGCGCCCATGCCCTGGCGCAGCCGCAGCGACGCCCAGCGCAGCAGGGCGGCGGTGCCGGACTGCTTCAGGTGGTCCACCGCGGCGGTGCGCAGCGGGGTGTCGGGCAGGTCGGCCAGGGCCTCGCCGCGCCACAGCCGCAGCGCCTCCTCCAACAGGGCGATCGCCTCGGCGTCGCCGGAGACGGTGCCGGTGGCACCGGCGAGGTCGAAGGCATCGGCGTGCCCGGCGTGATCTGCGGCCAGGGCGGTCAGCGACTCGAAGCGCAGCGCGTCCACCTCGTCGGCCGGCCCGGTCAGCAGGTAGCCGGACGCCCGGGTGTGCAGCTCGAACGGCGTGTCGGCGAGCACCTTGCGCAGCGCGGCGACGTGCCCCTGCACCGCCGCCCGCGCGCTGGCCGGCGGCCGCTCGCCCCACAGCGCCTCGCAGAACCGGTCCACGGTGACGACGCGTCCGAGCCCCAGCGCCAACAGTGCGAGGACGGCCCGGCGCTGGGCCCCCGCCAACGTGCTGAAGCCGTCCGCCCCGGCCCGCAACTCCACCGGGCCGAGCAGCCGAATCCGCACCAGGTACCCCCACGATCGCCGCTCACCCCACCCGGAGTGGGCTCGGGGTGGAGCAGTGTAGTGCGCGAACCGGTCCGGTCCGCGGCAGGTCGTCGCCCCTGCCCCCGGTTGACGTGGTCGGGGCCCGGACCGGTTGCGTCGGTCGCCGAGGGGCGCCACTCCTCGGCCCACGCCGATCCCGGGCCCACGAGGGGCGCCAGCGCCGGCCCCGGTCCCGGTCCGGACCGTTCGTGTCGGACCGGCCGGGTACCGTGCGGCCATGGTGGAACCACGGAGCACGGACCCACGCGCCCGGTTCGAGTACCTGGCGCAGCAGGTGCGGGACGAACTCGCCGCCGCCGGGCTGCCGGTGGCGGTCCCGGGGGCGGCCCCGGAACTGTCCGTCGGCGCGGACGTCGGCGTGTCCGGGAACGGCACGTGCTCCAGGAGCGGCACGCGCTGCGACGACGACACGCGCTGCGACGACGACACGCGCTGCGACACCGGCACGGGCTGCGACGACGAGGAGCCGAGGGTGCTCGTGCTCTGGCGGGTGAGCCCCCGGCTGCGGCACTGCGTGCAGGCGGACGTGAAACGGGTCGGCGAGGTCACCCCGGCGATCCGGCAGTCCGGAGAGGTCAGGATCGCGATGGCCGCCGCGATCACCGCGATCCTGTCCGCGGCCGGCTTCACCGCCCGGGACACCGCCGACGAGTTCGTACCGTTCACGGTGCGGGTCCTCGCCGGGCCGGAGCCGGGCCCGGAGTCGGACGTGTGGCCGGCCTGGTCGGAGCACCGGGCCCCGCCCGGCGGGGCGGAGCGGTCCGCAGGATCATGAACGGCCGGGGCCGGCCGTCGGGCCTATCCTCGGACCGGAGTCCGCAGGTGGGGGAGGGGAGGGACGCGTGCACATCGATCTGCTCGGGCCGATGCTCGTGCGGCGGGAGGACGGGACGGAGGTGACGCCCTCGGCCCCCAAGCGGCGTGCCCTGCTGAGCGCGCTGGCCGTACGGCTGAACCAGACGGTGGCCACCGAGGAACTGATCGAGCTGGTCTGGGACGGCGCGGCGCCGCCCACCGCGCGGGCCGCACTGCAGGGGCACGTCGCGGCGCTGCGCCACCTGCTGGACGACCCGGCGCTGGTGCTGGACACCCGGGGCTCCGGGTACCTACTGGCCGGTGATCCGGAGCGGGTCGACGCGCTGCGCTTCGTCCGCCTCTGCGAGGAGGCCGACGTGCTGCTGCCCGGGCCCGGAACCCCCGGGGAACCGGCCGCGGAGGACCCGGTGCTGCCCCTGCTGCGCGCCGCCCTGGACCTGTGGCGCGGCCCGGCGCTCGCCGACTGCGGCTCCGTCCGGCTGCGCGAGCGGGCCCTCCCGCACCTCACCGACCTGCGGCTGCGCGCCCTGGAACGGCTGGCCGACGGGCGCCTGCGGGCGGGCCGCGGCGGCGAGTCGGCCGCCGAACTGGCCGAGGCTGCCGACGCCCACCCGCACCGGCAGACGCTGACCGCCCGGCTGATCCGCTGCCTGGAGCAGGACGGTCGGCGCGCGGAGGCCCGCGAGCGGTACGAGCGCGCGCTGGCCCGGCTGTCCGGCCCGCCCGGACCGGAACTGCGCCGCGCCGGTGAGCCGTTCGGGGCCCGGCCGGACCCGGTCGACCGCCGCTTCGTCGGCCGGGGCGCCGAGCTCGCCCGGCTGGACGAGGCCCTGCCCGCCGCCCGGGCCGGCCGCCCGATCCTGGTCACCGGCCCGGCCGGGGTCGGCAAGACCGCCCTGGTCCGGCAGTGGGCGGCTCGGCACGGCGCCGGGCACTTCCCGGACGGTGTCCTCCGGGCCGAGCTGCGCGGCTTCGACCCGGACGGGCCGCGCGAACCCGCCGACGTGCTGGGCGAGTTCCTCACCACCCTGGGTGTCGCCCCGGACGCCCTCCCCGCGTCGACCGCCGAACGATCCCGCCGGTACCGCGAGTTGGTCGCCGGTCGGCGGATGGCGATCCTGCTGGACGACGCCGCCTCCTACGAGCAGCTCGCCCCGCTGCTGCCCGACCCGCCACCGCCGACGGACCCCGGGCGCGGGAGGCCAGGGCTCGGCGCCGGGGATCCGGATCGCGAGGGCGGGGGTCCCGGGCCCGTCGCCGTCGTCACCAGCCGTGGCCGCCTGCTGCGGCTGCTCGTCCGCGAGGGCGGCCTTCCGCTGCCGCTGGGCCCGCTCACCTGCGAGGACGCCACCGCGCTGCTCGCCCGCACGCTCGGACCGGAGCGGACTGGGGACGACCCGGACACCGCCGCGGAACTCGCCGAACTGGCCGAGCACTGCGACCGCCTGCCGCTCGCGCTGCGCCTGGCGGCCGCCCGGCTGGCCGCCCGGCCCGACTGGTCCCCGGGCGACCTCGCCCGTGAACTCGCCGGTGAGGAAACCTGGTTGGCCACGCTCGCGGGCACCGGCGCCATCTCCGCGCGCGGCCCGATCGGCCTCATCGCCGCCCTGGACCGGACGTGCCGGACCCTGCCGCCCGACGCCGCCCGGCTGTTCACCCTGCTCGGCCTGCACCCCGGCGCGGTGATCGACACCGACACCGCCGCCGCCCTCGCCGACCTCCCGCCCGCCGCCACCCGCACCCTGCTGGCCGGGCTGGACGCTGTCCACCTGCTGGAGGAGACGGCCCCCGGCCGCTACGCCCGGCGCGAGCTGGTGCGCCGCCACGCCGCCCGGCAGGCCGCCGAACTCACCTGCGACGAAAGGTTCGTGGCGCTCGACCGGCTGATCGCCCACTACCTGGACGTGACTGCAGACCGGACGGCCGGGTGCACGTCGGCGGGGTGCCCGACGGCCGGCGCCGGTGAGCGGGCGGCGGCCTGGTTCCGCCGCGAGGAGAGCGCCCTGCGCGCCGTCGTGGTCAGCGCCGAGCAGTACGGGCGGACCACCGGATCCTGGCAACTCGCCCACCGCATCTCGCTGTTGTACGAGACCACCGGTCACGAGCCGAGGCACTGGCGGGCCGTCGTCGAGGCCGGGCTGAGCGCCGCGCACGCCGACGGGGACGAGTCGGCCGTGGCCCGGCTCGGCACCGACCTCGCCGTCCTGCACATCGCCCGCGCCGCCCACCGCACGGCCGCCGAGCAACTGGACCTCGCCGTCGCCGCGGCCGATCGGGCCGGCGACCCGGCGCTGCGCCACCACTGCCGCAGCCGGGTGGCCGCCGCACTGCTGCGGGCCGGCCGCTACGAGCGGGCGCTGCCCCTGCTCACCGACCTGGTGGCCGCCGCCCGGACCCCGGCCACCGACCATCTGCTGGTCCCCTCGCTCACCGGCCTCGCCGACGCCCTGGTCCTGGCGGGCGACCCCGGCCCGGCCCTCGCCCACGCGGACGAAGCCGTCCGGGCGGCCACCGCCCGCTCCGGCGGCGCCCCGGCCGTCCTCGCCACCCACAGCCGCGCCCGCGCCCTGCACGCGCTCGGCCGTCGCGACGCCGCGCTCTCCTCGGCCCGGCTCGCCGTCGCCCTCGGCCGCACCGTGGGCGATCCCGCGCTGGAGGCCCGCTCGTACGGCCTGCTCGCGGACCTGCTGGACGAGCTGGGCCGCAGCGCGGAGGGCGCCGAGACCCGGCGCCGTGCCGAGCCGCCGACGGCGGGCGGCAGCTGACGGACGGCCCGGAGAGCAGCCCGGCGGCGGGGAACGGGAACCCGGAGTGAACCGCGCCCCGCCGTCGAGCCGTTGTCCAAGGAGCGGAACCACAGGCGGAACTACCGGCAGTTCCGGCGGGTGGAGCCGCCCGCGCACCGGGCCGTCCGGCCCCCGGGCAGTGCGCCCGGACCGGCGTGGGACGCCGACGAACGATCGGGTGCGAGGATTTCTGCCGCCCGGCCGTACTTCTGCCCGGCGGTTCCCGTCGGGCGCGGGGGCCAGGCGGAAGTGCGAAACGCGCGGACGCGTGAACGGGCGAACGTACGAACGCGCGGACGCACGGACGGGCGAACGCGCGGACGTGCGGAACCGGCAGGACCGGCAGGACCGAGTGAGTGAGGTGGCGGGCATGGCGACCGGGGTCGACGGGACGGGCACCGACGTGGGCGGGTTCAGCCGCCTGCTGGCCGGGCACCGGGTGGCGGCCGGCCTGACCCAGGAGGAGCTGGCCGCAGCGGCCGGGGTCAGCCTGCGCGCCCTCGGGGACATGGAGCGCGGCCGCACCCGCGGGCCGCAGCGGCGCACCGTGCAGGCCCTGGCCGTCGCCCTCGGGCTGGACGGCGGGCAGGCGCAGGAGCTGGACCGTGCCGCGCAGTCCGGGCGCCCGCGCGGGGTCCGGCCGGGCCGGGCGGGCGTCCCGGCCCAGGCCGCGCCCCGGGAGCCGGTCCACCGGGCGTCACCCGGCGTTGCGGGCCAGAGCGCCCTCGCCCTGCCCCGCGACATCGCCGACTTCACCGCCCGCGAGGGCGCCCTGGCCGCCCTCGTCGGCCTCGCCTCGGACGACCGGCCCGCCCACCCCCGGGTGGTGCTGGTCAGCGGTCAGCCCGGCCTCGGCAAGACGGCCTTCGCGCTGCACGCCGCCCACGTCCTGGCCGGGCGCTTCCCGGACGGCCAGCTCTCCCTCGACCTCGGCGGCATGTCCGCGCAGCCGCTGTCCGCCCGCGACGCCCTCGGCCAGGTGCTGCGCGCCCTCGGCGTCGAGGATGCGGCGGTGCCCGCGGGGACGGAGGAGCGGGCCGGCCTCTACCGGGCGCTGGTGCGTGAGCGGCGGTTGGTCCTGGTGCTGGACGACGCCGCCGACGAGAGCCAGGTGCGCCCGCTGCTGCCCGGCTCCGGACCGGCCGTGACCATCGTGACCAGCCGCAACGCGCTGCCCGGCCTGGAGTCGGTGCACCGGCTGGGCCTGGACGTGCTCGCCCCGGCCGAGGCGGCCGGCCTGCTGGCCCGGATCGCCGGCCGGGAGCGGATCGAGGCCGCGCCCGACGCCACCGCCGAACTGGCCCGGCTCTGCGGCTACCTGCCGCTGGCGCTGCGGATCGCCGGGCAGCGGCTGGTCGCCCGGCCGCAGCAGTCGGTCGCCCACCTGGTGCGCCAGCTGGCCGTCGAGGAGAACCGCCTGGACCTGCTGGAGACCGGGGACCTGGCGGTCCGCCCGGCCTTCGAGCTGTCCTACCGCCGCCTGCCCGCCGAGTCCCGGCTGGTCCTGCGGCGCTGCGCGCTGACCGCGGGCCCGGACTTCACGGCGGTCGTCGCCGCCGCCTACGCCGGCCGGGCGCCGGGCCGCACCGAGCTGGTGCTGGAGCAGCTGGTCGACGCCGGGCTGGTGCAGCCGGCCACCCCGGACCGCTACCGCCTGCACGACCTGGTGCGGCTCTACGCGAGCGAGCGGCTGGCCGTCGACGAGACGGCCGGGGAGCTGGCCGAGGCCCGTAACCGGGCCGGGCGCTGGATCCTCGACCGGGCCGCCGGCTACGGGCTGCGCTTCGACCCCGAGCACGGCGGGGCCGCAGCCGCGACCGCCGGTTCCGCGCACCTCACCGAGGCGGCCCGCTGGCTGGAGGACGAGCACGCGGAGTGGCTGGCCGCGCTGTACCAGGCGGAGCAGGCCGGCCGGTACCGGGAGGTGGTGGACACCGCCGAGGCCATGCACTGGTTCTCCGACCGGCTGCTCAGCTGGGGCATCTGGGCGGAGGTGTTCCAGCTCTCGGTGGACGCCGCCCGCGCGCTCGGCGACCGGCGCGCCGAGGGGGTGCACGTCAACTACCTGGCCTGGACGTACGTCACCTGTCTGCACCGCTACCAGCGCGGCATCGAACTGGCCGCCGAGGGGCTGGAGCTGGCCCAGGAGTCGGGTGACCGGGAGCAGCAGGGGTGGGCGCTCACCTACCTGGCCTCCGGCCTGCGCTACCTGCGGCGGCACCGCGAGGCGACCGACGCCTTCCACCGGGCGGCGGACGCCTTCGCCGAGCTCGACAGCCGCGCGGCGATGATCGGCCGGCTGGTCACCCTGCGCGGCGCCGCCAACTGCCTGCGGGACTCCGGCCGGGCCGAGGAGGCGGTGGACGTCCGCAGGCGGGCGCTGGCCGGTGCGCTGGAGCTGGTGGAGCGCTGGTCCGCGCCGCTGATGAACCTGCTGGCGGCCATGACCGCCCACGAACTGGGCCTGGACCGCGCGGCGTTGAAGCGCTGGCCGGCCGCCGAGAAGGCCTACCGGCAGGCCCTGGTGCACTACGAGGCCGTCGGGCGGCCGGACAGCATGACCAAGACGCTGACCGAGCTCGGCACCGCGCTGATCGAACAGGGCCGCCCCGAGGAGGCCCGGGAACTGCTCACCGAGGCGCTCACCGACCTGAGCGCGGACGGCCCGCGGCCGGCGCCGCCCCGGCACTGACCCCGGGTGCCCGTTCCCTGCCCGCAGTCGGAGGGAACGGGCACCCGGGGGATCGGGCCGCCGGGGGATCGGGCCGCCGGGGTCGGATCCGGGGTCAGATCCGGGTGTCCTCCACCACGGGCAGCTGCGCCACCGGGGCGCTGCCCGGAGCACCGGCACCGTTGGCGTCGGCAGCCGGGAGGTCGGCACTCGGAAGGTCGGCACGCGGCGCGAAGGCCGTCCGCGGTGCGACCGCCGGCTTCTTGCCGCAGAAGGCCGGCTCCAGCGTGTTCATCAGCCCCTGGGTCACCGCGCCGTTGTTGGAGGCGTTGGCGAAGACCACCACGCTGCGCCGCCCGTCCTGGGTCACGAAGGACTGGGTCTGGAAGCCCTGCACGATGCCGCCGTGGCCGTACACGTCCCCGCAGGACAGCGAGATGCGGCGCAGGCCGAGCCCGTAGGAGATCTTCGCGGTGGGCGTCGGCAGGGCGGCGGTCATCTGGCGCACCGAGTCGTCCGAGACCAGCCCTCCCGCGCCGCCGGCCAGCAGCGCGGTGAGGAAGCGGTCGAGGTCCCCGGCGTCGGAGATGACGGCGCCGGCGCTCCAGACCCAGGAGCCGTTCTGCTCGGTGGAGTCCAGCAGCGGCTTGCTGCGGTCGTCGTTGGTCAGGTAGCCGGTGACGTGGGCTCCCTGGATCCGCTGGTCGGGCACCACGAAGGAGGTCTTGCGCAGGTGGAGCGGCTGGATGATCCGCTCGTTCAGCACCTCGGCGTACGGCTGCCCGGTGAGGTGCTCGACCGCCAGGCCCATCAGCACGAAGTCGGTGTTGGAGTAGGAGTAGCGGCTGCCGGGGGTGTACTGCGGGCCGTGCTTGACCGACATCGCCACCAGCTCGCGCGGGTCGTACTCCTTGGTGCGGATGCGCGCCTCGAACGCGCTGGTGGTCTCCTCACCGGCCTGCTCCAGCAGGTCGTTGGTGTGGTCGTAGATGCCCGCCCGGTGCTCCATCACCTGACGGCCGGTCATGGTCCAGCCCTCCGGCAGGGTGCCCTCGGGCAGGTAGTCGCGCAGCGGCTTGTCGAGGTCGATCCGGCCCTCCTCCGCCAGCTGCATCACGAGAACGGCGGTGAACATCTTGCTGTTGCTGCCGACCCGGAACCTCCACGAGGAGTTCATCGGGGTCCCGTCCAGGTCGGCCTTGCCGACCGACACCGAGCGGGTGCTCTCCTTGTCGCCGTGGTCGCGGATCACCGCGAAGGCACCCGGGGCGCCGGCCCCGGTGGTGGCCTGGAGGGCGGCGAGCACGCCGGGGACGTCGGAGGCGGGCGCGTCGGCGGTGCCCCGGTCGGCGGCCACGGCGTGGGCGGCACCGGTCGCCACCAGGACGGCAGCGGTGGCGGCCACCGCGAGGGGACGCAGAAGGCTGGTCTTCGCCATGTTCCTCGGTTCTCTCGTCAGCTGACGCGGCGTCGGGCCGCGCCGATCGAAGATCACTATCACCGGCCGGGACGGTCGAAGGCAACGTGAACCGGTTCGCCCGCATCGCCCGTTACGGACACCGGCGTGTCGGCCGCACCGTTCGTTTCCCGCTCCGGGGCCAAGGTTTCACCTGCTGTCGTCTACCCGCGTTGACGGCTGCACATCATGCTGTTCGGGCGCCTGACGCGCGTTCCGGTGCGCTCCCCGCGCCGGCCCCCTGCCCGCCGGAACCCCTCACCCGACGCCCCGCCCCAGCGCCGCCCTGCCCCGCCCCAGCTTCCGCTCGCCAGCCCCTCGCCGACCACGGAGCTTCCCCATGCCCCTGTCCTCCCTGGCGCGCCGCGCCGGCGCCCTGCTGCTCGCCACCGCCGGTCTGATACCGCTGTCCGGCAACGCCCACGCGGCCACCACGGCCTCCGCCGGGTTCACCGTGATCGTCTTCCCCGACCAGGACCACACCGTGGTCGACAACCTCATCAGCTCGGCGACCCGGTCCGTCGACGTCACCATGTACGAGCTGCGCGACACCACCGCCGTCAACGCGCTGATCGCCCGTCAGCGGGCCGGGGTGAAGGTCCGGGTGATCCTGGACGGCGCGCACACCTCCGTCAACGGCTCCGCCTTCTCGGCCCTGCGGGCCGCCGGGGTCGGCGTGACGTACTCCTCCACGGCCTTCGTCTACACCCACCAGAAGACCGTGACGGTGGACGGCGCCACGTCGTTGATCATGACGGGCAACCTGGACTCCACCTACTACGCGAACGACCGCGACTACGGAGTCGTCGACACCGACGCCAACGACGTCGCCGCGATCGAGCGGGTCTTCGCCGCCGACTACGCCAAGACCGCCGTCACCCCGACCGACGGCGACAACCTGGTCTGGTCGCCCACCGACTCGCAGTCCCGGCTGCTGGCCCTGATCAACGGCGCGCGGACCAGCCTCGACCTGGAGCAGCTGGAGTTCGGCGACCCTGCCCTGGTGGACGCCGTCGCCGCGGCCGCCGCGCGCGGCGTCAGGGTGCGCGTGGTCGGCATGAACCCGAGCTCGTACGCCGACGACTTCGACCAGGTGACCGCGGCGGGCGGCGCGGTCGTCACCTACTCGTCGACCACCGGTCTGTACGTCCACGCCAAGGCGATCGTCGCCGACTACGGCACGGCCTCGGCCAGGGTGTTCGCGGGCTCGGAGAACTTCTCCGACAACTCGCTGAACCACAACCGCGAGCTGGGCCTGATCACCACGGACTCCGGGGTGCTCGACACCATCGAGTCGACCGTCGCCCGCGACTTCGCGAACGGCACGCCGTACTAGACGTCACCAGCCGTCCTCACGCGGGCGGTTGCGCCGGCAGCGATGCGCGCACCCGCCGTACGGGAGACGTTCCCACACCCCAGGCCGAGCGGCTCGCCGGGCCGCTCCTCACCCAAGGATTTGTCATGACTTCGTCCACAAAGCCCAAGAGCCCCCGCTCCCGCCGCACCGCCACCGCGATCGGCTCCGCCGTCGCCCTGGTCGCCGCCTCCGCCGGCCTGTGGGCCGCGACCGCCACCACCGCGCAGGCGGCCGCCCTGCCCACGCCCGACCACATCATCGTCGTGGTGATGGAGAACCACGCCTACACCCAGGTCATCGGCAGCAGCAGCGCCCCGTACCTCAACTCCCTGAAGGCGGGCGGCGCCAACCTCACCCAGTCCTTCGGCATCACCCACCCGAGCGAGCCGAACTACTACGCGCTCTTCTCCGGCTCCACCCAGGGCCGCGTCGACGACAGCTGCGTGAAGGTCGGAGGCTTCCAGAGCGCCAACCTGGCCTCCGAGGTCATCGCCGCCGGCAAGACCTGGGCCAGCTACAACGAGACCCTGCCCAGCCAGGGCAGCACCGTCTGCAGCAGCGGCAAGTACGCCCAGAAGCACAACCCGTGGTTCGGCTTCGGCAACGTCCCGCTCAGCAGCGCCAAGACCTTCGCGCAGTTCCCGACCGACTACAGCACCCTGCCGAACGTCTCCTTCGTGGTGCCGAACCTCTGCAGCGACATGCACGACTGCTCGGTCAGCACCGGCGACACCTGGATCAAGAACAACCTCGGCGCCTACGCCACCTGGGCGCAGACCCACAACAGCCTGCTGGTCGTCACCTTCGACGAGGACAACAGCCTCTCCGGCAACCGGATCCCGACCGTGGTCTACGGCGCCCACGTCACCCCCGGCAGCAGCTCCGCCACCACCTACAACCACTACAACGTGCTGCGCACCCTGGAGGACCTGGCCGGCACCGGCAGCCACGCGGGCAACGCGGCCTCCGCGAGCGACATCACCGGCATCTGGAACTGAGCGGTGGCGGTCAGGGCGTGATCCGGGCCTGTGCCCGATCCTGATCCCGTTCCTGACCCCGCTCCCGTTCCTGATCCTGAACCCGGGCCGGTGGCTGTGCGGCCGCCGGCCCGGGCGCGGTTGCGGCCGCATTGCCGTTCCCGGCTGCGTTCCCGTTGCCGTTCCCGGACACGGGCCCGGACGCGGGCCGCGTGCCGTGCCGGCGGACCCCTGGCACGGCGGCCGTGCCCGCGCAGACCAGCGTCACCAGCGCCGCGGCCGCCAGCAGCGGCACCCGGCTGCCCCAGGCGTCGGCGGCCAGCGGTGCCAGGACGTACCCGACCGGGGCTGCGCCCAGCGAGAGCAGCCAGTCGTACGAGGTGACCCGGGCCAGGGTCGCGGCCGGGAAGTCCTGCTGCACCACCGTCGACCACACCGGGTTGAGGAAGCCCAGCCCGGCCATCGCCACCGCCTGCGCGGCCACCACGACGGGCGCCGGCGTCGGGACGGCGAGCGCGAGCAGCGGCAGCCCGTACAGCGCGAGGGCGAGGTTGCCGGCCAGCACCGGGCGGCGCGGGCGGAGCCGTCCGGCGATCAGCGAGCCCACCAGCAGGCCCACCGCCCCGGCCTGGGTCACCGCCACCCAGGCGCCGTCGCCGCCGAGGCGGGTGGCGGCGATCAGCGGGCCGAGGGTGAGCAGTACGGCGCTGGCGCCGTTCCAGATCCCGTGGGCGATCAGGCTGGTCCAGTACCAGTCCCGGGCGCGCACCTCGCTCCAGCCCTCGGCGAGGTCCCGGCGCAGCGAGCGCGGTCCGCCCGGGGTGCGGTCGGTCTCGTCGGCCGCGCCGGCGGGTTCGACGGTGAGCCGGGTGAGCAGTGCGGCGCTGAGCACGAAGGAGGCGCCGTCCAGCAGGAACGCCCAGCCGGGCCCCGCGGTGTACACCAGCACCCCGGCGAGGGCCGGGCCGGCCAGGCGGGCGGCGCCGCTCGCGGTGCCGAGCAGGGCGTTGGCCCGCAGCCGGTGCTCGCCCGGGACGGTGGCCGCGACCAGCGGCGAGGCGGTGGGCATGGCGAAGGCGGAGGCGGCGCCGCCGACGGCGGAGGCGATCGCGATGTGCGGCAGGCTCGGGTGCCCGCCGAGCAGTTCCAGGCCGACGAGCAGCTGGGCGACGGCCCGCACCAGGTCGGTGGTGAGCGCGACGAGGCGCGGGTCGAAGCGGTCGCCGGCCACGCCGCCGAACGGCAGCAGGAACAGTCGCGGCACCATCGCGCAGCCCAGCACCACGGCGAGCGCGGCCGAGGAGCCGGTGGCCCGGGTGACGGCGATGGCGAGGGCGGCGGGGACGACGGCGTCGCCGAGGGTGGAGATCGTGCGGCCGAGGAAGAGCAGGCGGAAGCCGGGCAGGCGCAAGGGGTGTTCGATCACGCGGCGCACTGTATTTCGGTACCGAAATTTTGGCAACGAATATTTTGGTGCCTACCCGTTGCCTGAGGGTTTGTAGACTCCTGACATGGCCGAACACCTCCACCAGCACGACACCCCGCCCCGCGACTGGACGGACGGCCACGTCGACCGCTGGCAGCCGGTGCTGCCCGACCTCGACCCGGACATCGAGGCCGCCGTCACCCGGATGTCGCGGCTCACCCGTCACCTCGGCCGGGTCCGCGAACAGGGCGTCGCCGACTACGGCCTGCACAAGCACGAGTTCGACACCCTGCACGTCCTCGCCGGCCTCGGCGGCCACGCCGCCCCCTCCGACCTCCGCGCCGACCTCAACCTCGCCCCGGCGTCGATCACCGGCCGCCTGGAGACCCTGGAACGGCGGGGCTTCGTCGTGCGCACGCCCTCGACGGCGGACCGCCGGAAGGTCGACATCGAGCTGACGGACGCCGGTCGCGCCGCCTGGCACGAGGCCCTCGACGTGGTCGGGCGGGAGGAGCGCCGACTGCTCGGCGTGCTCTCCGCCGACGAGCGGCGCACGCTGGCGGACCTGCTGCGGAAGGTGATGCTGGTCCAGGAGGAGGCGGGGGAGGGTTAGGGCCCGCCGCGCCGGCCCCGGCTCGGCTTCGGTCCCTGCGCCGGTCCCGGCCCGGGGGTCGACCCGGCGGGCCCGGGCCTGGTATCGATAGGGCCGTGCGATTCGAACTTGTGCCGATGCCGGACGGTGTGGGGGCGCGGCCCCGGGACGGGCGGGGGTACCCGGTGCCGGCGATCACGCCGTGGCACGGGGGTGAGCCCCAGTTCGCGCTGACCGACCACGGGCGCAGCGCCAACTGTGCGCTGGAGCGCCGCTGTTCGGTGTGCGGCGGGTTCATGGAGCGCGGACCGGTGTGGCGGGTCGTGGGGCCCGCCGAGAGCGCCGCGATCGCCGGGGCGCTGGCGGACGGGCGCCCGTACCGGAACCTCGCGCCGACCATGGAAGGCCCCGGGCACCGCGCCTGCATGCTCTACGCGTCGATGGTCTGCCCCTACCTGGCGCGCCCGAACGCCCGCCGGCAGGTGACCGCCGAGGACACGGCCGACGCGCTGACGTCGGCCGCCGTCCGCGGGGCGGCGCGCGGCGGGCTGGGCGCGGTGGTCGGGTTCGGCGACTACGAGTACGCCGTCACCGAGAGCCGGGTGCTGTTCCGCTTCCTCGACCTGGTCGAGTACCTGCCGCACGAGTCGGCCGACGAGCACCTGGCCGAGCTGCGCGCCGAGTTGGCGCAGCCCGGCCGGGTGCGGCAGCCGGGAGCGGGGCCGGCGACCGGGTGATCGCCGCTGCCCGCTCCCGCTCGCGGCCGGGCCCGGCTCACGGCCGGAAGGCGGGCAGGCCCTTGATGGTGGAGACCTGGGTCGGCGCGGCGGAGCCGTCGGCGGGCAGCGTGCTGACGCCGTCCGGGGTGCGGGCCGCGATGGTCTTGCCGTCGGGGGACCAGGCGGGCTCGGTGTAGTCGGTCGTGGCCGAGGGGGTGAGGTCCTTCTCGGCCTTCTGGTCGAACTGGGTGGAGCGGGTGAACAGGTGGTCGTGCCCGTTCACCGAGCGGACGAAGACCAGGTGCTCGCCGTCGGGGGAGAGGGCGGGCTGGGAGCCCTTGCCCAGGTCGCGGGTCGAGGGCCGGATGTAGTCGTCGTAGATGTACACCTCGCCGGCCGGGGTGTTGGCGTAGGCGATCTCGCCGCGGTGGCCGCCCGCGTTGGCCCAGGTGTTGCCGGTCTGCGGCGGCTGCGGCATGTCCTCGGAGCCGCCCTCGGAGTTGTGCGGGGTGAGCACCTCGGGGGTGGCGCCGGGGGTCTTGGTGGGGACCTTCTCCAGCTTCAGCGCGCCGCCCTTGCTGCTCGCGAAGACGATGGTGTCGAAGCGGTCGAGGGCGCCGGGGACGGTGGTGACGCCGGGGTCCGTGGTGGCGTGCTGCCAGGTGGGGTGGGACCAGGTCTCCCCACCGGGGTTCTTGGCGAGGGTCACCTTCCCGGTGCCGTCCGGGTTGGCGGTCACCAGGTCGCCGTTGCCGTTGACGAACGCGGCCTTCTTGCCGTCGGGGGACCACGCGAGGTCGCGGACGGTGGTGCCGAAGTCGACGGTGGCGCCGTTCATCGCGACGGTCTGGGTGCCCGTGCTGATGGTGAGGTGGTTGGCGGCGGAGGTGCCGTTGACCTCCTTGCCGCCCGGCGCGGGGCTGCCGGGGTGGGAGCCCGTCCCGGGCGAAGCCGTCCCCGGCGCCGCCGAACCGGGGACGGCGCCGGTCGGGGCCGCGGTGGGACCGGAGTCCGGGCTGTCGGGCCCGCAGGCGGAGAGCAGGACCGCGCCGACGGTGGTCATCAGGGCGATCGCGGCGGCGGTGCCGAATCTGTTGCGCACGGACATTCCAGGTCCCCCTCGGGTGCTGTTCGCTTACGAGAAGGAAGCGTCCCAGGGCCAGGTCAATGACCGGTTCGCGGTGTGTCACAGCCGTGGAACAGTGTGGCCGGAGGCCCTGACGCCCTGTTGCGCCGTGCCGCCCCGATGCCCTGCCGGGGCTGCTGCGCCGGGCCGCCGACGCGGCGTCAGCAGCCCCCGGCCGAGGGCCCGTCAGGGCCGTCAGGGCCCGGGTGTGCGCCTCAGAGGCCGAGCGCCGTGAGGCCCGGGTGGTCGTCGGGGCGGCGGCCGGGCGGCCAGTGGAACAGGCGCTCCTCGGGCGTGATCGGCAGGTCGTTGATGGAGGCGTGGCGGTGCGCCATCAGTCCGTCCGGGGCGAACTCCCAGTTCTCGTTGCCGTAGGAGCGGTACCACTGCCCGGCGTCGTCGTGCCACTCGTAGGCGAAGCGGACGGCGATGCGGTCGCCGTCGTACGCCCAGAGCTCCTTGATCAGCCGGTAGTCGAGCTCGCGCTGCCACTTGCGGGTGAGGAACGCGGCGATCCGCTCGCGGCCGGTGAGGAACTCGGCGCGGTTGCGCCAGCGGCTGTCGGGTGTGTAGGCGAGGGCGACGCGCTGCGGGTCGCGGGTGTTCCAGGCGTCCTCGGCGGCCCGGACCTTCTGCCGGGCGGTCTCCTCGGTGAACGGGGGCAGGGGCGGGCGCTGCCCGTCGTGCTGGTCGGCCATGCGTGAACTCCTCGGGACGGGTACTCCACGGGATGGGTACTCGACGAGTGAGAACGATCGTTCTCGCGTCAGTGGTTACGATAGGAGAACTATCGTTCTCGCGCAAAGGGCACGGCAGATGGAGCACGAAGACCCGCGGACCCGCATCCTCGACGCGGCCGAGGAGCTGTTCTACGGGCAGGGCATCCAGGCGGTCGGCATGGACGCCGTCCGGACCGCCTCCGGCATGACGATGCGCCGCCTGTACCAGCACTTCCCGTCCAAGAACGACCTGGTCGAGGCCTACCTGCTGCGCCGCGACGGCCGCTGGCGGGAAAGCCTCGCCGCGTACGTCTCCCGCACCGGCGGACCGCCCCGGGACCGGCTGCTCGCGGTCTTCGACTGGCTCGGCCAGTGGTTCGCCGAACCCGACTTCCGCGGTTGCGCGTTCGTCAACTCCTTCGGCGAACTGGGTGCCACCACGCCCGTGGTGGCGGCCGTCGCACGGCACCACAAGGAGGAGTTCGCCGGCTATCTCGCCGGTCTGACCGAGGCCGCCGGCGCCCCGCCCGCCACCGCCGTGCACCTCACCCTGCTCGCCGAGGGGGCCATCACCACCGCGGCCGTCCACGGCGACCCGACGGCCGCCGCCGACGCCAAGGAGGCCGCCCGGCTGCTGCTGGACACGGCCCTCGCGGGCTGAGCCGGTCGCCTCGGCCGGAACGGGCCACGAGCCCCCGGGTGGGGCCGGGTCCGGCTCCAGGGGACGTTTATCGGCCATTGATCGTCGCCGCCTAGCCTCGGGCGCATGGACGACAGAACGGCCGAGTGGCCGGGAGCAGCGCCCGAGGGGCGGATGACGGAGCAGGACACCGAGCGGTTCCGGCAGTTGTTGGCGAGTTTGGAGCACTCGCTGGTGGCGGACCGGGAGGCGGCGGGGCGCGATGCCTGAGCTCGCCGAGTGGCGCCCGGTGGCGGTGGTTCCGCTGTGGCGGCGCGGCGAGGGCGGGGGTGAGCGGGCGGAACGCGAGGGCGTGGACCGGCCCGGGGTGCTGCGGGGGCACCCCGGGCCGACGTCGGTCGATCAGGAGGGGGCGGCGGGCGCCGCGGCCGAGGTCGACTGACGGGGGGTCAGCAGTCGCAGCCGCAGTCGCATCCGTCGCAACCGTCACAGCAACTGCAGCAGTCGCCGCACCCGTCGCACCCGCTGCAGCAGTCACAGCAGTCGCAGCAGTCGTGCCGCTCGCAGAAGCCCTTGCGGCGCTCGCGGCTGAACGGGTCGTTGTGGTCGCAGCAGAGCAGTTGGCACGTGCAGGCCATCAGTGCCCACACCGCGCACCCGGCGAGCAGGTTGCGCGGGTGCGGCGGCTTCGAACCGGGCGGGGTGAAGCCGGGACCCTGCGGCACCCACGGCGGCATCGGTGCGCCGGGGTCCTGGCCGGGCGGTGCCTGGTGGGGCGGCGCCTGGTGCGGGTGGTCGGCCACGGCGCCGCCGGTCGGGCCGTGCCCGGTGCCGTGGTCCTTGCCGTGTCCGGCGCTGTGCCCGGTGCCGTGGTCCTTGCCGTGTCCGGCGCCGGCCTTGGTGCGGCAGCTCGCCGCGTGCCGGGCTCCGAAGACCCGGTCGACGGCCTGCTCGGTCTCGTGCGCGAGCAGGACGTGGACCAGTGCCCGGTCGCTCAGCTCGACCTCGCCCAGCGCGAGCCGGATGCCGTGGACGGCGTCCCGGCACAGCCGTTCGGCCTCGGCGCGGTCGGTGCCGGTGGCGGTGAGCGGGTTCCAGGCGCCGGACGCGGCGTCGGCGGCCTGGTCCTCGGCGGCGTCGAGGAGGTGGGCCAGCCGGCCGAACAGCCGCCCGGCCTCCGCGAGCGGGGTGGCGTTGCCGGGGCGTCCGGCGATCACGGCCGTGTGCGCGAAGGCGGCGGCGGTGGCCGTCTCGGTGGGCTCGGTGACCAGCAGGACGGACCCGCCGGGCTGCAGCGAGCGCTCCAACTCACCCTGCCGGGAAGCCGCTTCGAGCAGGACGGCGGTGTCGAAGCCGACCGTCGAGGCACTGCCGGCGCTCTGCCGGTCCCACCGCCGGGTGACCGCGCGGGCCCCGGCGGCGACCGGGCGGCGGGCGAAGACGCCGTCGCGGTCCTCGACGTGGTCGCGGATCTTCACCGAGGCGAGGGCGAGCGAGACGGCGGCGGCGAGCCGGGCGCCCTCGCCCTTGGCGACGGAGGCGGTCCGCATGCCGCGCAGCGGGCACGGCCCGGCCGTGCGTCGCCAGGAGGAGTCCTCCCGGGCGGCCTGGGCCTCGACCAGGACGGAGATGATCAGACCGTCGTAGTTGGTGGCGGTCCGGGCGAACTGTCCGTGGTCGTCGCGCAGTGCGAGGCAGAGCCCGCACAGGTGGGCCATCCAGGAGGTCTGCAGCCGTTCCGACAGCCGGTGCTTGCACGGTCTGATGATGCCGAACACGATCGTCCCCGTCCCCCTCGCGCTGTGGCCGCTGACCGGCCACGATTCGCCGCACATCATATGATCAGCGGCGCGCCTGGGCCGAGCCCGAGACGAGGCCGGACCCCGGTCGAGGGCCGACCCCGGTCGAGGCCCGAGCCCCGGGGATCAGGAGGCCCCTGAGCAAGTGGCCGGTTCCCCGGCGGGGACGATCGTGCCGGCGGGAGCTCCGGGTTCGCCGGGTACTCCGGGTGCCCCGGTACTCCCGGCGGTCCGGGCGGTCCGAGCGGTCGTCAGGCGCGGCAGCGCAGCATCTCCAGCGGCGGGTACGCGAGGAGGTCCGCCCAGAAGTCCTCGCCGTGCTCGCGCAGTCCGGCCTCGGACACCTGCAGCGGCACCCACTCCAGCCCGCCGAACCCGGCGGCCCGCAGCGACTGCTCGTAGACCTCGCGGCGCGGGGCCGTGGCGACGATGCTGATCGGCTGCGGGTTGAGGAGCGCCGTGACCCGGATCCGCGGGCCCGTCTCGCTCTCCTCGCCGAGCGGCTCGCAGCGGAACCCGTACGTCTCCAGGGACGGACAGTCGAACCGGTAGTCCGGGTTCTGGGCGAGCAGGAAGAACTCCCCGCCGGGCGCCAGGTTCCGGTGGACGTTGCGGCACATCCGCTCCATCTCGGCGACGGAGCCCGCGTAGTTGAGGCACTGCACGCCCAGGGCGACGTCGAAGCGCCGGTCGAGCGGCCGCAGTTCGGCGACGTCCCCGACCTCGTAGCCCACGCCCAGCGGGTCGCGCTGCTCGATCCCCCGGGCGGCGGCGATCATCTCGCCGGAGATGTCGACCCCGAACACCTCCGCGGCGCCGCGCCGCTTGAACTCCCGGCTGTAGAAGCCGGTGCCGCAGGCCAGGTCGAGGACCGACCTGCCGCGCACGTCCCCGACCATGCCCAGGAAGCTCGGCACCTCGCCGAAGCGCATCAGGGGCAGGGACTTGAAGCCCTCGAACGCCTCGCCGATCCCGTCGTACTGCTGCACGCCCATCGCGTCGTCCTTCCGTCGGATCCGTGGTCGCGGCCGCGTCGTCGGGACGGGTCGCGGCCCCTGGCGGGCAGTCAACCGCACGCCGGCCAGGGCGCCGTACTGGTCGAAGCCACAAAGATGGGCGGCGTCCCGGGCCGGTCGGACGGGCGGGAGTACGGGCGGGAGTACGGGACCGGCGTGGCCGCGTCGCCGATCGGGACCGGGATATCCGGGGGAGTGGATCTCATATCCGGGATAGCATCGCGAATATGGGAATCGATACGGCCGTCGACGAGCGGCTGGCGCAACGGCTCGCCGAGCTGAGGCTCGAACGAGGGTGGACGTTGGAGGAGTTGGCGCGGCTGGCGGACATCAGCCGCTCGACGCTGTCGCGGGTGGAGCGGGCGGAGGTCAGCCCGACGGCGGCGCTGCTCGGGCGGCTGTGCGCCGTCTACGGGCGGTCGATGTCGCGGCTGCTCGCCGAGGTGGAGGCGGCGGGCCCGGCCGGGCTGGTGCGGGCCGGGGAGCAGCAGGTGTGGCGGGACGACAGCACCGGCTTCGTGCGCCGTTCGGTCTCCCCGCCGCACGGCTCGCTGCGGGCCGAGATCATCGAGGGGCGGCTGCCCGCCGGCGCCGACATCGCGTACGACCGCGCCTGCACGCCCGGCCGGGAGCACCACCTCTGGCTGTTCGAGGGGGCGTTGGAGCTGACCGTGGACGGCACGGCGCAGCTGCTCGCCCCCGGCGACTGCCTGCGCTACGTCGGCGCCACCAGCCGCTTCCGCAGCCTCGGCCCCGGCGACGCCCGGTACGCCCTGGTGGTGGTCGAGCCGTGAGCGCCACCGGCCCGATAGCCGGGCAGCGCTTCGACGCCGCCGGGCGCCGCGTCCTGCTGGTCTGCGTCGCGGGCGGCTTCACCACGCTGCTCGACCAGTCCGTGCTCAACACCTCCATCCCCGCGCTGCGCGAGAGCCTGCACGCCGGGCCCGCCGACCTGCAGTGGATCGTCGCCGGGTACTCGCTCGCGTTCGGCCTGGCGCTGATCCCCGGCGGGCGGCTCGGCGACGTCAAGGGCCGCAAGTGGTTCTTCGTCTCCGGGCTCGCCCTGTTCACGCTGGTCAGCCTGGTCTCGGCGACCGCGACCGAGCCCGCGGTGTTGATCGCCGCCCGGCTGGTGCAGGGGGCGGGCGCGGGCCTGGTCAACTCCCAGATGATCGGCACCCTCCAGGACGTCTTCGAGGGCCAGCTGCGGGCCCGCGCCCTCGGCATGTACGCCGTCACCGGAGGGCTCGCCTTCGCCCTGGGCCCGCCGATCGGCGGCGCGGTGCTGGCGGCGGTCGGCCCCGAGCACGGCTGGCGGCTGACCTTCCTGCTCAACGTGCCGTTCGGCCTGGCCACCGTCGCCCTGGCCGCCCGCCACCTGCCCAGGCCCCGCCCCAGCGCCCGGCACGCCGATCTCGACCTGGTCGGACTGCTGCTGGTCGGCGCGCTCACCCTCGCCCTGATGCTGCCGTTCGTCCGGCCCCCCGGCTGGACCGGCTGGGCGGCCTTCGTGACCGCCGCCGTCCTCCTGCTCGGCGCGCTCGCCGGGTGGCAGCGCCGCTACGCCCGCTCCGGCGGCCACCCGCTGATCCACCCCGCGCTCACCCGCTCCGCCCCGTACGCGCTCGGCACGGCGACGGCGATGGCCCAGTTCGGCTCCTCGCTCGCGGCGTCACTGGTCCTGACCATGTTCCTCCAGGACGGCCTCGGACTCTCCCCGATGGGCGCCGCGCTGGTCGCGCTGCCCTCCGCCGTCGCGATGGGCGTGGCCTCCGCGCTCGCCTGGCGGGTCGTCCAGCGCTTCGGCCGACGCACCGTCACCGTCGGCATGGCCGGCTCCGCCCTGGCCATGCTCGCCGGCGGCCTGGTCGCGCACTGGGCGTCCGCCGCCGTCCTGCCCTGGCTGCTGGCGCTGCTGCAGCTCCTCGGCGGCGCCTCGATCGGCCTGATGGGCTCCACCAACCAGGCCTTCGTGCTGCGTCACGCACCCGCCGAGGCGGCCGGGGTGAGCGGGGCGATCCTGCAGATGGCGCAGCGGATCGCGGCGGCCGTCGCCGTGTCGGCGCTGTCCGGCGTCTACCTGCGGGAGACCGCCGGGGGCGGCGGGCACCGCGCCGCCTACCTCACCGCGAGCACGGTCTGCGCGGCGGTGGCCGGCGTCGCCGTGCTGGCCTCGGTCCTCGCGGGCCGCGCCACCGCCCGGGAGCGGCACGGGGAGGAGCGGCACGAGGACGAGCAGCACGGGGAGGAGCGGCACGGGGAGGAGCCGGTCGCGCTGCGCCCGGGGCGAACGCCGGTCCGCTGACCGGCCCGCGGTCCGTACGGTGGTCGCCATGACCGACGTACGGACCGTGGACCTGCCCGATGTGACGCTCGCCTACCGTGAGAGCGGGCCCGCCGACGGCCCGCCGCTGGTCCTGCTGCACGCGCTCGGCGAGCGCGCCTCCGACTGGGACGTGGTGCTGCCCGCTCTCGCCCCCGGCCACCACGTCCACGCGCTCGACCTGCGCGGCCACGGCGACAGCGGCCGGCCGGGCGCCTACGGCCTGCCGGAGATGCGCGACGACGTGCTGGCCTTCCTCGACGCGCTCGGGCTGGACCGCGTCGACCTGGTCGGCCACTCGATGGGCGGGGCCGTCGCGTACCTCCTCGCCCAGGCCGCGCCGCAGCGCGTCCACCGGCTCGTCCTGGAGGACATCCCCGCCCTGTACCCGCGCCCCGCGAGCGCGCTGCCGGACGAGCCGGACGAGGACGTCCACTTCGACTGGGCGATGGTCCGGGCCGTCCGGGCCCAGCTCGACGACCCCGACCCGGCCTGGCGGGAGGGGCTGGCGGGGATCACCGCCCGCACCCTGGTGGTGGCGGGCGGCTCGGCCAGCCACGTCCCCCAGGAGCGGATCGCCGAACTCGCCCGGCGGATCCCGGACTGCCGCCTCGTCACGATCGAGGCCGGGCACCTGGTGCACGGTGCCCGGCCCGAGGAGTTCGTCGCCGTGGTGGCGCCGTTCCTGTCGGAGTGACCACCGGCGTGGACCGCACGTGCGGTCCACGCCTCCGCTCGGGGCGGCTACCCGGCCCGTCGGAACGGCCGGCGCGACCTCGGGGCGGCTACCGTCCCGCCGGAACGGCCGTGCGACCGGTCGGGTTGGCTACACGCCGTGCTCGACGGGCAGCCGCCCGCTGCGCACCGCCGTGAGCAGGTCGGCGTGGTCCGCCTCGGTGCGGTCCGCGTAGGCGACGGCGAAGGCCGCGACCGCCTCGTCCAGCGCCTCGCCCTTGCCGCAGTACCCGGCCAGCAGACCGGGGTCGGCGGTGTGGGCGTGCGCCCGGGCCAGCAGCGCGCCGGTGATCCGCGCGTAGTCGTCCAGCTGCGAGGGCTGCAGCGCGGCCGGGTCGACGCTGCCCTTGCGGTTGCGGAACTGCCGCACCTGGTAGGGGAGTCCGTCGACGGTCGTCCAGCCGAGCAGGGTGTCGCTGACCACCTGCATGTGCTTCTGGCCGAGCACCACCCGGCGGCCCTCGTGGCCGTCCTGTTCCGCCTGCGGCAGGTACGGCAGCAGCGCGGACGGGCGGGCCTCCTTCACCTGCAGCACCAGCGGCTGGTCCCGGTGGTCGGTGAGCAGCACCACGTACGAGCGGGTGCCCACGCTGCCGGTGCCCACGACCCGGAACGCCACGTCCTGCACCCGGTACCGGGACAGCAGCGTGCGCACCTCGGCGGGCACCGTCTCCACGTACGCGCCGAGCGCGTGGGCGACGGCCCGGGCGGTCGCGTCGGTCACCTCGGTGAGCACCGGGGGAGCGGCCGTGAAGCGCCAACCGCCGTCCGGCGTGCGGGTGGTACTGCGCGCCGCGAACTTCGCGCTGGTGTTGCCGAGCGCCTTGGCGCCGACCTTGCGCAGCACGTCCGCGAGGTCGTGCGCCTCGGCGAAGGACACCAACTGCTCGTCGGCGACGGCGTTCCAGGCGTCCAGGGCGGGCAGCTTGGCCAGCGTCCGCATGGTCCGGCGGTAGGAGCCGGCCGCGTGCTCGGCGGCCTCGCGCGCGGTGCTCTCGCGCGCGCCGGTCTCCCGGGCGGCCAGCACCAGGCTGGCGGCGAGCCGCTTGAGGTCCCACTCCCAGGGGCCGTGCACGGTCTCGTCGAAGTCGTTGATGTCCATGACGAGCTGGCCGCGCGCGTCACCGTACAGTCCGAAGTTGGCGGCGTGCGCGTCCCCGCACAGCTGGGCGCCGACCCCGGTCACCGGCGTGCCCGCGAGGTCGGCCGCCATCAGGCCGGCCGATCCGCGCAGGAAGGCGAACGGCGTGGCGGCCATCCGTCCCACCCGGATCGCCACCAGCTCGGCGATCCGGCCGGCGTTCGACGCCTCCAGCGCCTCCACGGCCGTCGGCCGCCCGGCGGTGACGGCGAACTCCGCGTGCCGCTCCCGGGGCATCCGCGCCCGCAGCTCCTTGCCGCGCTCCCGCGCCTGCCCGTCCTGGGCCGGGGCGAACCCGGCCACCGCGAACCCGCGCCGGGCCCGCCCCTCCGGGCCGCCCGCACCGGGCGCACTGCGCTGCGCCACGACGCCCGGCAGCCCGCCCCGGTCCCCCGTCGCTGCTCCCGGCTCCGCCCCGTCCACTGCCTCGGTCATCCGCGCCACCGCGCCCCGCCCGTCCCTTCCGGTCCTTACCCGCCCGCGACCTGCGCGGATGGTGATTCATCGGGGGGAGTGACGTCCGGGGCCGCGCGGTGGTTCCGGCCGGGCGGGTGGGGTTGGTCTCGCCCCCGGACCGGCGGCCGCACCCGACCCGTTCCGGCTGCTCTGCCTGCTCTGCCTGCTCTGCCCGATCTGCCTGCTCTGCCCGCTCCGCCGGGCCCGGGCGCGTCGGGTGGTGCGTGCGGCGCCCGGCCGGGCGGCCGGTAGCGTGGGCCGGATGGACGATCTTCGGGGGAACCTGCGTGCGCGTACGGCCGCAGGCGCGGCAGCAGTGGCGACGGTGGCCGCGGGCCTGGGCGTGCGGGCGGTGGCGGACGGGGACGTCACCAAGTACGCGGGGGACGCGCTCTACACCGTCCTGCTGTACTGCCTGGTCCTGCTCGCCGCGCCGCGGGTGCGCCCCGTCCGGGCCGCCGCGTGGGCGGCCGGGCTGAGCTGGGCGGTGGAGCTGTTCCAGCTCACCGGCCTGCCGGACGCGTGGGGCCGCCGCAGCGTCCTGGCCCGGCTCGTCCTCGGCTCGACGTTCAACCCGCCGGACCTGCTCTGGTACCTGGTCGGCGCGGCCGGTGCCGCGCTGCTCCACCGGGCGGCGCGGGGCGTGCGTCCCGCGGCGGCCGGTGGAGCGGCCCGACAGGGCTGACGATCCGTCAGAGTGGCATCAGGTCGGGCCGCTTGGGCTCGACGTGGTCGCCCGAGGACTCGCCGCGCAGGCGCCGGCCGACCCACGGGATCAGGTGCTCACGGGCCCACTGGAGGTTCTCGCGCCGCTGGTCGGCGGAGGTGAGCACGGGGGCGTCCGGCCACGGCGCCTCCGGGTCCTGCCCGGTGGCCAGGCCCAGCGAGCGGGCGGCCAGCAGGGCGACCCGCTGGTGGCCCTCGGGGGACAGGTGCAGGCGGTCCTCGCTCCACGCGCGGCGGTCCTGCACCGCGCGCAGCGACCAGAGGTCGGCCACCTTGCAGCCGTTGCGGTCGGCGACGGCCCGCATGTGCCCGTTGTAGGTGGCGATCTTGCCGCGCAGGTGCTTCAGCAGCGGAACGTCGCGGGTGTCGAAGCCGGTGCAGATCAGCACCGTCCCGGCGGATTCGGCGAGTTGGACGACGGCCGCCTCGAAGCGCTCGGCGACCTCGTCCGGGTCGGCGCCCGGCCGCAGGATGTCGTTGCCGCCGGCGCAGAAGGTGACCAGGTCGGGCTGGAGGCGACGGACCTCCGGCACCTGCTCGGCCGTGATCTGGTCCAGCAGCCGGCCGCGCACCGCGAGGTTGGCGTAGCGGAAGTCGCCCGGCGGACGCCCGTCGGCGAGCATCGCGGCCAGGCGGTCGGCCCATCCGGCGAACCTGCCGTCGACACCGGGGTCGTTCAGGCCTTCGGTGAAGCTGTCCCCGAGGGCGGCGTACGAATTGAGGTCGAGGGTCTCCTGGAGGTTCGGCATGAAAGAGATAGTTCACCTAATCAAGTGACCTACGCCACCGTAGGTGACCGTGGCGGCACGTGAGATGGACCACGTACCCTCGTCGGCCCCGCGCGGCGGCTCAGAGCGCCGTGCCCGGCAAAGCACAAGAACCGCACCCCCTTCCGCTTTCGGGCCCGTGCGGCCGATGCTTCGAGGGAGCGGCCGCCCCGGCCGCCGTCCATCTGGGGGAAGACATCCATGGCCACGAACCCGCGTTCCGACGTGCCCGAGAACTGGTCGATCGACGACCGCTGCACCAACTGCGACGTCGCCCGCCAGCTCGCCCCCGACCTGGTCCGCGAACACGCCGGCCGCTCCGAGCTGGTCCGCCAGCCGCGCGACGCGGCCGAACGCCGACAGCTGCTGGCCGCCGCCCACGCCTGCCCGACCCGCTCCGTCCGCCCCGGCTTCGGCCGGCTCGACCCGGCCGACGACCCCTTCCCGCTCGCCCTCGACGACGGCGTGCTGCTGCTCGGCCACAACTCCCGCCTCACGGCGGGCGCCAACTCCTACCTCTGCCGCCGCCCCACCGGCTGGGTGATGGTCGACACGCCCCGCTACAGCGAGGAGCTGGCCGCCCGCTACGCCGCGCTCGGCCCGGTCACCGACGTCCTGCTGACCCACCGTGACCACGCCCGGCACGGCCGGGAGTACGCCGACCGGCTCGGCGCCCGGCTCTGGATCCACGAGGGCGACCTCGACGCCGCCCCCGACGCGGACCGGGTGCTGCGCGGCACCGAGCCGGTGGAGATCGGTCCCGGCCTGGTCGCCCACCCGCTCCCCGGCCACACCCGCGGCAGCGTGCTCTTCGTCGCCGACGAGCGGTACTGCTTCAGCGGCGACAGCCTGTACTGGTCCCGCACCACCGGGGACGTGGAGGTGCACGAGGCCATCACCTGGTACTCGATCGAGGAGCAGGCGGCCTCGCTGGAGCGCAGCCTGGGCGTGCTCCGCTTCGAGTGGCTGCTCCCCGGGCACGGGGAGCGGCGCCGGATGCCCGCCGAGGAGGCGGACCGCCGGCTGCGTTCGCTGGCCGAGCGCTGCCGCAAGCTGCGGTCCGCGCCGGTGGACTTCGCCGCGGTCCGCTGGTAGCGGGCCCCGGGGCGCGGCAGGGTGCGGGTCCTGCGGCGCCGCTGGTACGGGCACCGAGGCGCCGCTGGTAACGGGCCCCGCGCCGCCGCGCCGACCGCGGTCCGCGCGCGGACCCGCCGGTAGCACCGGAGGACACGTGCGCCGGTGCTCGCGCCGGGTGCGCGGGGGCGTGCGTCCACCGGGGGCGCCCGCGCTGGTGTGCGAACGGTGCCGCCGGGGCAGCCGCCTCTGCAACAGAGAGGTGTTCCGTACCGGCGGAACCCCGAGCTCCCCGCGATCCAAGGACGGTTGAGCCATGCCCACGCAGACCCCGGAGCGCACCGCCCGGCCGCGGCGCTACCTGATGTGCAGGCCGACGCACTTCACCGTGGACTACGCGATCAATCCGTGGATGGATCCGTCCCAGCCCACCGACACCGCGCTCGCGCTCCGCCAGTGGGAGCGGCTGTACTGGACGTACCGCCGCCTCGGCCACACCGTCGAGCTGATCGACCCGCTGCCCGGCCTGCCCGACATGGTCTACGCCGCCAACGGCGCGACCGTGCTGGACGGCCGGGTGCTGGTGGCGACCTTCCGCCACCCGCAGCGCGCCGCCGAGTCGGACGCCTACCAGGCCTGGTTCCGGGCGCGCGGCTACCGCGAGGTGCGCCGCGCCGGGCAGGTCAACGAGGGCGAGGGCGACCACCTGGTGGTGGGCCGCCGGGTGCTCGCCGGGACGGGCTTCCGCAGCTCGCGCGCCGCGCACGCCGAGGCGGGCGAGCTGTTCGGCGTCCCGGTGGTCAGCCTGACCCTGGTCGACCCGCGCTTCTACCACCTGGACACCGCGCTGGCCGTGCTCGCGGACGACCACGTCATGTACTACCCGGAGGCGTTCGACGCCGACAGCCGCGCCGCGCTGCGCACGCTCTACCCGGACGCCGTCCTCGCCGACCGCGCGGACGCCGAGGCGTTCGGGCTCAACGCGGTCTCGGACGGGCGCCGGGTGCTGCTGCCGGAGACGGCCAAGAACCTGGCGGGCCGGCTCGCCGACCACGGCTACGAGCCGATCCCGGTGGACGTCTCCGAGCTGCTGAAGGGCGGCGGCGGGGCCAAGTGCTGCACCCTGGAGCTCAGGCCGGCCCCGGCCCCCGCGTGAACCGGACCGGCAGGGCCTGATGCCGTGCGGCATCCGGAGCGGTACGGCACCCGAAGCCGTACGGAACCCGGAGCCCGTGGGGAACCCGCAGCACTGCGGCACCGGCCCGCCCGTCGTCGTACGGGCGGACCGGTGCCGGTGCGGGGAGCCCGGTCAGGCCGGGGTTCCCGGGATCAGGCGCCGAGCCAGAGGTCCGGGCCGAACACCTCGTAGTGGATGTCCGCCGCCGGGACTCCGGCGGTCAGCAGCTGCTCGCGCACGGCGCGCAGGAAGGGCAGCGGGCCGCAGAGGTAGGCGGTGGTGCCGGCCGGGATCTCGACCGAGGCGAGGTTCACCAGTCCGGTGCGCTCGGCCGGCCACTCGCCGAGCGGCCGCTCGTAGAAGACGTGGGAGGTGGCGTTCGGCAGCTTGGCGGTCAGCTGCTCCAGGTCGGCGCGGAAGGCGTGGCTGAGCTGGTCGCGGTCGCCGTGCACCGAGACGATCCGGCGGGTGGAGCCGGTGGCGGCGAGGTGGTCGAGCATCGCGGTCATCGGGGTGTTGCCGATGCCGGCCGAGGCGAGCAGGACCGGGCCGTCGCCCTCGGCGAGGAAGACGTCGCCCATCGGGGCGGAGAGCTCGACGGTGTCGCCGGTGCGCAGGTGGTCCTGGAGGTGGCCGGAGACCTCGCCGCCGGCCTCGCGCTTGACGGTGAAGCGCAGCGCGCCGTCGGCCCCGCCGGAGAGGCTGTACTGGCGGATCTGCCGGGCGCCGTCGGGCAGTTCGGTGCGCACGGAGACGTACTGGCCGGGGCGGGAGGCCGGCACGGGGCGGTCGTCGGCCGGGCGGACGAGGTAGCTGGTGACGCTGTCGGTCTCCTGGTAGCGGGTGACCACGGTGTAGGGGCGCCACAGGTCGGCCGGGTCGCCGCCCGCGGCGGCCTCGGTGCGCAGCCGGTCCTCGACGGCGATCAGCGCGTTGGCCATCAGCCAGTAGACCTCGTCCCAGGCGGCGGCGACCTCGGGGGTGACGGCCTCGCCGAGGACCTCCACGATCGCGGCGAACAGGTGCTCGTGGACGATCTTGTACTGATCGTCGGCGATGCCGACCGAGACGTGCTTGTGGGCGATCCGCGCGAGCATCGCGTCGGGGCGCTGGTCCGGGTGGGCGAGCAGCGCGGTGGCGAAGGTGGCTATCGAGCCGGCCAGCGCCTGACGCTGGGTGCCGTTGGCCTGGTTGCCGCGGTTGAAGAGGTCGCGCAGCAGCTCGGGGTGGGCGGCGAACAGCCGGTCGTAGAAGCGCGGGGTGATGTCGCCGATGGCGGCGCCCACGGCGGGCAGGGTGGCTTCGATGACCTCGGCGGACTTCGCGGACAGCATCGGTCGGGCTCCTAACTGGTATCTGAGATTCGTATTTAAGGCCGTACGGTACCGAGCGGCCGCAGGGGCGCGGACCGGTCGGTGGAGTGGATCGGTCGGTGGGGCGGGTCAGTCGGTGGGGCGGATCGTGAGGCTGAGCAGGACCGGTCCGGTGGGGGCGGCCACCAGATCGTCGATGCAGTACGGGTCGAGCGTGGCGAAGAACGCCTCCTGGGCGTTGCGCAGCACCCCGCGCAGCCGGCACGCGGCCCGCAGCGGGCACGGCGGGTCGTCCTCGCAGCCGACCACGTCGCCGACGCCTTCCAGCTCCCGCAGCAGTAGTCCGAGCGAGCCGGTCCGCCCGGCGAAGGTGATCATCAGCCCGCCGCCGCGACCGCGCCGGGCCTCCACCACCCCGAGGTGCTGCAGGCGGCTGACCACCTTCGCCGCGTGGGTGTACGGCACGCCGACCGACTCGGCCACCTCGCGGGTGGTCGGGGTGTCGCCCTCGGCGAGGACCGCCAGCCGCATGGCGATGCGGAGGGCGATGTCGGTGCTCTTGGTCAGCCTCACGTTCGAAACGCTATCGAATGCGACTCCACAATTCCAATTTTCTGCACGACCCCGACCGGAGTGGTCCGGAAGCTGCCCGAAGAACCGGTCGAATCTGAACAGTTGGCGACATTAGCGGTCACTCCCTGACGGGTGGTCAGGGCGGCTTCTACGCTTCGTGCGGCCCGGGGCCCGCCCCGCGCGTGACGCACGGCACAGCCGCACCACCCGTACCGCACCACCCGTACCGAGCAGCACGGCCCGTGCCGCACCGCACCACCCGTACCGCACCACCCGTACCGAGCAGCACGGCCCGTGCCGCACCGCACCGCCCGTACCGAGCGCCACCCCGACCGCCGACCGCCGACCGAACGGAGAGACCGTGAGAACACGCCGAGCACCCCGTCGAACCCCGACGGCCGTGACCGCGATAGCCGCGGCCACGGCCGCACTGCTGTCCCTGCCCGCCACCACCGCCGGGGCCGCCGCCCCGCCGCCGGCCGTCACCGCCCAGGTGCCGGTGGCCCCCTACCCGGCGGGCGTCGCCCTGGCGCCGGACGGCGGCCACGCCTACGTGACCAGCCAGAGCAGCGGCACCGTGAGCGTTCTGGACACCGCGAACAACACGGTGTCCGGCAGCTTCACCGCCGGCACCGGCTCCTACGCGGTCGCCCTCGCGCCGGACGGGCACCGCGCCTACCTGACGCACCACCTGGACAACACGGTCAGCGTCGTGGACACCGCGACGAACACGGTGACCGCGACCGTCCCGGTCGGCACCCAGCCCTGGGGCCTCGCCCTCTCCCCGGACGGCTCGCGCGCCTACGTGAGCAACGCCTCCGCCAACACGGTGAGCGTGCTGGACACCTCCTCGAACACCGTGACCGCGACCGTCCCGGTCGGCGCCGAGCCGCACGGGCTGGCCGTCTCGCCCGACGGCAAGCGGCTGTACGTCGCGGCCTCCGGTGACAAGGCGGTGAACGTCGTCGACACCGTGGGCAGCGCGGTGAGCGCCACCGTTCCCGTCGGCCACAGCGCCTTCGGCCTGGCACTCGCCCCGGACGGCAGCCGGCTCTGGGTGGCCGACGGCGACGACAGCACGGCCGCCGTGATCGACACCGCGGCGAACACGCTCCTCGGCACCGTCCAGGTCGGATCCGGCCCGTACGCCGTCACCGTCGCCCCCGACGGTGCGACCGCGTACGTGTCCGACTACGCCGACAACACGCTGAGCGTGGTGGACACCGCCACCCGCACCGTCACCGCGACCGTTCCGGTCGGCGCGAGCCCGTACACCCTGGCGCTGGCCGCCGACGGGCGGCACGGCTACCTGGCCGACTTCGCCGGCAACGCCGTGCAGGTGCTGAACTTCCCGCTGCCCGTACCGGCCGTGACCGCGATCGCCCCGAGCAGCGGCTCCGGGACGGGCGGCACCGTGGTGACGATCACCGGCACCGACCTGAACGGCGCCACCGCGGTGACCTTCGGCGCGGCCGGCCCGGCCACCGCGTTCAGCTGCACCAGGACCAGCTGCACCGCGACCGCCCCCGCCACCACCGTGACCGGCCCGGTGGACGTCCGGGTCACCACGCCCGGCGGCACCAGCGCGGCCGTCGCCGCCGACCGCTTCACCTACGCCGCGCCCAGCGCCCACCTGGCCGTGGCGCTCACCGCGACCCCGGTCACCCAACTGCTCGCCAGCCGCGTCGACTACACGGTCACGCTCACCAACCAGGGCCCCGACCCGATCACCGCGGCCACCGTCACCGCCGGCCTGCCCAGCGGCCTGACCACCACCTCCACCGACTGCACCGTGGCCGCCGGGAAGCTCACCTGCACGCTGGCCGCCCCGCTCGCCAAGGGCGCGACCGTCACCCGGCACTTCACGATCCAGGTCGGAGTGCTCTCGCTGATCCGCAGCTGGGACGTCACCGTGGCCCGCACCGCAGGCACCCCCGCCGACCCGTCGCCCACCACCAGCCGGGACACCCGCAGCTGCTCCTCCGTCCTCGGACTGTCGATCACCTGCACGTAGCACCCGCCTGTACGTAGCACCCGCCTGCACCCAGTACCCGCCGTCGAACCGCGGCGCGGAGGCCCCGCCGGAACCCGGGAGTCCTGCCGGACCCCGGGCCCGTCCGGCGGGGCCTCCGCCGTCGGCGGTCCTGGACGAAGTGTCCGGGCCGGACGTACAGTCCGAACATGCCCTCGGAGAACCCCGACCCGCGCGTCCGGACCTTCGCCCCGGCCTGCCGCGCGGTGGCCCTGCTGCTCGGCCCGTACGCCGAGGTGGTGCTGCACGACATCGCCACCGACCGGGTGCTCGCCATCTGGAACCCGATGACCCCCCGCGCCCCGGGCGACCCGTCGATGCTCGGCGAACTGGACGAGGTCGACCCCACCGCCCCCGACGTCTACGGCCCGTACGAGAAGGCGCTGCCCGACGGCCGCCGGCTCTCCGCCGTCAGCGCCGTGCTGCGCGACGACGCCGGACAGCCCTCGGCGGTGCTCTGCGTCAACCTCGACCGGGGCCCGCTGGAGCAGGCCGCCGCCCTCCTCGCCGGCTTCGCCGCCCCCAGCGCACCGCGCCCCGAGCCGCTCTTCGAACGCGACTGGACGGAGCGGATGAACGACGTGATCGCCGGCCACGCCCGCGCCCGGGGGCGCCCGCTGGAGCGCTTCACCCGCGAGGACCGGCTGGCCGTGCTGCGCGAACTCGACCAGGCCGGGGTGTTCGCCGTCCGCCGGGCCGTCCCGGTCGTCGCCACGGCGCTGCGGATATCCCGCTCGACCGCCTACAGCCTGCTCGCCGAGCTCAAGCACCCCGCCGGCCCGTAAGGCCGTAGGACCGCAAGGCCCGACGGCCCCGCAGCACCCCAGGCCCCAGGAAGGAACGGCCCCCATGCCCCAGCTCCCCGACTTCCGGCTCGAAACCCACCTCTCGCGCTGGGAGTTCACCGCACCCCACCACCTCACCGCCTCCGACGCCCAGACCATGACGATGGCCGAGCTGCTCGCCCTGGCCGGCCCCGAGGACCGCGAGGCCTGGGACACCCTCGCCCTCGGCTACACCGAGACCTTCGGCGACCCCGGGCTCCGCCGGGCGATCGCCGGGACGTACGAGCGGGTCGACGAGGACGACCTGATCTGCTTCGCCGGGGCCCAGGAGGGGCTCAACCTCGCCATGCAGGTGCTGCTCGAACCGGGCGACCACGCGGTGGTGGTGACCCCCGGCTACCAGTCCGCCGAGACCGTCCCGCTCTCCCTGTGCGAGGTCACCGGCGTCGCCCTGGACGACCGGAGGGACTGGGCGCTCGACCTCGACGCCGTCGAGGCGGCGCTGCGCCCGAACACCAGGGTGCTGTCGGTCAACTTCCCCAACAACCCCACCGGCGCGCTGATCGACGCCGCCGACTTCGCCCGGCTCGTCGAACTCTGCGACGAGCGCGGCATCCGGCTCTTCTCGGACGAGGTCTACCGCGGCCTGGAGCAGGATCCGGCCCGCACCCTGCCGCAGGCCGCCGACCTCTCCGAGCGGGCCCTCTCGCTCAACGTCACCTCCAAGTCGCTCGGCCTGCCCGGCCTGCGGATCGGCTGGATCGCCTGCCGGGACCGCGAGGTGCGCTCCCGCCTGGAACGGGCCAAGCACTACACCACGATCTGCAACTCGGCGCCGAGCGAGGTGCTGGCCCGGATCGCGATCACGGCCCGCGAGCGGATCCTGGCGCGCAACCGCGGCATCATCGCCGAGAACCTGCCGCTCTTCGACGCCTTCTTCGCCGAGTTCGCCGACCTCTTCGAGTGGCGGGCCCCGGACGGCGGCTGCGTCGCCTTCCCGCGCTACCTCGGGGCGGACGGGGTGGAGGACTTCTGCGCCGGGCTGGTCGAGCAGGCGGGCGTCATCCTGCTGCCCGCGAGCACCTTCCGCTCCGAACTGACGCCCACCCCGACCGACCGCTTCCGCCTCGGCATCGGTCGGCGCGACCCGGGCCCGGCCCTGGAGGCCTTCGCCGGCCGGCTCCGCAAGCGCTGACCGGCTCGGGCCCCGCCGGGCGGCGTGTGGCGGACCGCCGCGCCCGGCGCTGGCGCCCGCGCGCCCGAACGAGCCGGGGCGCCGGCCACCGAGGGGATCGGTGGCCGGCGCCCCGGCCGTCACGGCTGCGCCGCGGGAGCGCTCAGAGCTTCTGCCAGGACGGCTTGGCCGCGTAGGTGTCGCGGAAGTAGTCGGCGAGCTTGAGGCGGGAGGCGGCGGCCTCGTCGACCACCACGGTCGCGTGCGGGTGCAGCTGGAGCGCCGAGGCGGGGACGACGGCGGACAGCGGGCCCTCGACGGCGAGGGCGACGGCCTCGGCCTTGGCCTCGCCGGTGGCGAGCAGCACCAGGTGGCGGGCCTCCAGGATGGTGCCGATGCCCTGGGTGATGACGTGGTGCGGGACCTCGTCGATGCTGTCGAAGAAGCGCGCGTTGTCCTCGCGGGTCTGCCGGGTCAGGGTCTTGATCCGGGTCCGGGAGGCCAGCGAGGAGCAGGGCTCGTTGAAGCCGATGTGGCCGTCGGTGCCGATGCCGAGCAGCTGGAGGTCGACGCCGCCGGCCTCGGCGAGTGCACGGTCGTAGGCGGCGGCCGCGCCGGCGATGTCCGCCGCATTGCCGTCCGGGCCCAGGAAGGAGTCCTCGGTCAGACCGAGCGGCTCCACGACCTCGTGCAGCACCACGGAGCGGTAGGACTCCGGGTGGCCGGCCGGCAGGCCGACGTACTCGTCCAGCTGGCAGATGCGCGCCCGGGAGGCGTCCAGCCGGCCGTCGCCGACCCGGGCGGCGAGGGACTGGTAGATCGGCAGCGGGGTCGAACCGGTCGCCACGCCGAGCAGGGCGTCGGGCTTGTCGGTCAGCAGATCGGTGATCGCCGCGGCGATGAGTTCGCCGGCCGCCCGGGCGTCTGGGACGATCACGATTTCCATACTGGGTCCACCGTTCTGAGGCGCGTCTGAGGTCTAGACCTCCGAGGTCTAGACCAGTTTGCCGTGAACGGGTGCCCCAGGTCCACCCGGGGCCCGGTCGGAGCCGGTCCGTGGCCTGCTGTTCTCCCGCCGGGCTCCGGGGTGGGGACTCCGCGCGGTGGTGGCCGGGTGGTGGCCGGGTGGTGGCCGGGTGGTGGGTGGCCGGGCCCCGGCGCGGGGCCTGGGTGTCGGCCCGGCCCGGGCCAGGGCGTCGGACGAGCCCGAATGCCGACGGGTCCCAACTCCGACAGGCCCGAACGCCGACGGGCCGGTCGCCGGGAACGGGGGTCCCGGCGACCGGCCCCGAGCGGGGCGGCGCCCCGGCTCGTCCTGTCGTCACCGCTGCCGTTCGGTCGTGCCGGCGGCGGCGCGCGTGCTGCCCGTCAAGGGCCCCGTGATCAGAACGGGTTGGTACAGGTGGTGACCTGCTTGGCCGCGTCCAGCGCCGGGCCGGCGGTGGCGCAGATCATGTGCAGGTCGGTGGTGACGACGCGCGGGGTGACGGCCTTGGCGGAGCCGAACCGTACGGTGGTGGCCGAGGCGGCGGTCTCCCACGGGCTGCCCCACGCGGCCTGGGTGCGGACCTCGACCTTCACGATCGTCAACTGGCCCGGGTCGGCGGTGACCTGGGCGACGCCGACGAAGCCCTCGCCGTCGGTCTGGTGCGAGACGCAGGGGCGGTTGAGCACCGTGACGCAGGCCACGGCGTCGGTCTCGGACGTTGCCGTGGCAGCCAGGGCCGGGCCCGCCGTCAGCCCGGCGATCCCTGCCACCGTCATCATCACAGCTGCGATCCGAGTGCGCATGATGCGAACCTCCTTGGAAATTAAGGGAATCTCACTCCTTGGGATGAGTGTTGCACACATTGTGGACGTCGCGTGTGTGCGTTGCGTCACACTCATGGTGACCATTCAACTACATGCTGCAACCATTCACCGAGTGTTCGGTATCCGGACAGCTGCCGATCTGACGGATGATCAGTTCGTGCGCGATGGCACCGTCCGGCGTTCTGCCTCCGCCCCGCCGTCCGGCGGTGCCGGGGTGCCGGTCCGACGCGCAGCATCTCCCCAGCTCAGCACCGGTTTTCCCGGGTGAACGGGGTGGGATCGCCCGGCCGAAACCGTTGCCCGACGCTTCGCGGTCCGCGGGTCGTCCCGGGCCGCGCCCGGAAGGCGCCCGGGTCGCCGTACGGGGGTGGACGGACACGGTGCCCGTGCTGCCGAAGGGGTCCGTGCGGTCCGGACGGCGGCGGATCGGCGTGTCCTCCACGCCTCCTTGACCGTCTCTTGGATCACCCTTTGCCTCTCTGGTCACGTGGGTGCCCGGCGCGGCACGGCCCCCGAAACGGTCGCCGGAGCGCGTCGCCGACGTGCTCCTCGCGGTGAGTGGACGGCAACTCCCGGCGGGCCGGGCGGGGTTGGCGGTGTCCCTTCACTCGTCCGGGTGGCGGTTTGCCTCCGGGGCGAATCGGGCGGATACCATCGATCCGATCCCACGGAGGTGGCTGCGTGGACACGGTCATCGTGCAACTTCCCTGTCCGGGGCCCGAGATGGCGCCCCGAGAAGCGCCCGGTCTGGTGCGGATGGGCCCCGGCGAGGCCGCGGTGTTCGGCCGCGGCGAGCCCGGCCGGCCGGTCGCCATCCCACTGCCCGACCAAGGTGTCTCCCGCCGCGCGGGCGAGGTGGTCGCGGCCGAGGACTACTGGCGGCTGTCCAACTTCAGCGGCTCCGCCACCTACGTCGTGGAGAACCTGGAGGGCGCGGGCGAGCACATCAAGGTCGCCCCCGGCCGGCTCGGCGCGCCCGTGCCGTTCGAGCTCTCCCGGGTGCTGCTGCCCGCGCTGGGCGAACCCGCCTCCTTCAAGGTCTTCGCCCCGCAGCACGCCTACCTGGACGGCCGGCCCGGCGGCGCCGACGGCGAACACACCGTCAGCCCCTTCGCCCTGGACCCGACCGCCAAGTACTTCCTGGTGCTGCTCGCGCTGTGCGAGCCGCGGTTGCGCTCGCCCTCCGCCGCCGTCGTCCCGGGCGTGACCGAGGTGCTGGCCCGGCTGCGCGCCCTGCCCTCCTGCCGCGGGCTCACCCGCTCGGCGGTGAACTACCACATCGACTACCTGGTGGAGACCAAGCTGCGGCTCCGCGAGCCGTACGAGGAGGGCCCGGGTGGCGGCAAGCGCGAGGAACTCGCCGCCCTGGCACTGAAGTTCGACCTCGTCCGGGAGGAGCACCTGGCCCTGCTCCCGCCCCGGCGCGCGGCCGCCCGGCCGTGAAGCCCGCCGCCGGGCCCGGGCCGGAGCCGTCCGGGATGCACGGGCCGTCCGAGCAGCCAGGGGCGCAGGGGCCGTCCGAACAGCCCGAGCCCTCGGAGGCGCGCCCGCCGGAAAGCCGTGGGCCGGAGAGCCGTGGGCCGGAGGGCGGCCCGCCCTTCGACGTCCCGGACGGCTACCCGATCGCCGGCTACCGCCTCGGCGCGTTCCTCGGCGCGGGCGCGTGGGGCAGCGTCCACGCCGCCGAGGGCCCGGACGGCACCCGGGCCGCCGTCAAACTGCTCGGGGCCGCCCGGTTCAGCCCCGGTCAGCGTCGGACGGTGGCGCAGATGGCCCGCAGCGAGCAGCGCTTCAGCCGCCGCGCCGACCACCCGAACCTGATCCGCACCCTCGCCGTGGTCACCGTCGAGGACCCGGACCACCCGGCCCTGGACGGCGCCGTCGCCCTGGTGATGGAGCGTGCCGCCCGCAGTCTCCAGGATGTGCTGGCCGCCGCCCGACCGGGCACGGCGGTGCCCGGCGCCGAGCGCGTCCTCGCCGAGGTCTGCGCGGGGCTGACCCACATGCACCGGGCCGGCTGGGTGCACGGGGACCTGAAACCGGCCAATATCCTCCTGATGCCCGACGGCAGCGCCAGGATCGCCGACTTCGGCCTCACCGCCGAGCTGGAGGGCACCCACGCGTACGCCCCGCCGCTCGGCTCGCCCGACCACGTCCCGCCCGAGTGGTGGTCCCAGCGCACCGGCGCGCGCGGGGTCGCGGTGCGCCCCAGTGCCGACGTCTGGGCCTTCGGGGTGATCGCCCACCAGCTGCTCACCGGCGGGCTGCACCCCTTCCTCGGCGCCACCGCCCGGGCCCGCTCGCTGGCCGCCCAGGCGTACGCGCGCGGGGCCGCGCCGCTGCGGCTGGACGAGGCGCTGCCCGCACCCTGGCGGCCCGTGGTCGCCGCCTGCCTGGCCCCCGGGCGGGAGGAGCGGGCCCGCGTCGACCTCGCCGCGCTGGTCGCCCGGGCGACCGCCGGTCCGGCCCGGCGTCGCCGCGCCGCGCTGCGGGCCGGTGCGGGTGCGCTGGCCTGCGCGTTCACCGTCCTCGCACTGACCGGGGGGCCGGAACCCGCCGGCCCGGGCGCCCACCGCGGCCCGCCCCCGCTGCCCGGCGCGATCCCGGCGGACTCGGACGTCCCGGTCGCCTACCGGGACATGATCCTGAACGCCGCCCGCCGCTGCCCCGAGCGGGAGGTCACCCCGGTGCTGCTGGCCGCGATGCTGAAGGCCGAGAGCGGCTTCGACCCGAACGCCGCCCGCCCGGAGACCGGCGAGTACGGCATCGCCATGTGGACGCCCGCCGTCTTCGACGCCTGGGCCAAGGCGGCCACCCACGCAGGCCCCAAGTCCTACCTGGACCCGGGCGACGCCATCGCCGCGATGGGCAACTACGTCTGCTGGCTGGACCAGCAGCTCAAACGGGCCGGGTTCACCCGCGACCTGCCCGCGCTGGTCTCGGCCGCCTACCGGACCAGCGACAAGACGGTGGAGTCGGCCGGGGGAGTCCCGGACCGGGTCCGCGCGCATGTCGACAAGGTGCTCCGCTACCTCGCCGACTACGGAGGGTGAGGGCGGGGGTCGGGACGAGTTGTGCCACATCCATACGCATCCCGGCGCGGGCACCCGGGCGAGCGGCCGGCGGTCTGGGATCCTCGCGGCATGATCACGAAGCTCCGTGCGGCTGCCGTGCAATGGACCGTCGTCGTTCCGGTGGTGTCGTTCGTCGTCCTCGCCCTGACCTGGCACGAGGACCTGCCCGGCTGGGTGGTGGGCGTGGTCGCCTGCTTCCTGGTGGGCGCCGTGCTGGCCGCCGTGCACCACGCCGAGGTCATCGCGCACTGGTCGGGGGAGCCGTTCGGATCGCTGGTGCTCGCGGTGGCGGTCACCGTGATCGAGGTCGCGCTGATCGTGACGCTGATGGCCGACGGCGGGGACAAGTCCGCCACTCTGGCCCGGGACACCGTGTTCGCCGCCGTGATGATCACCTGCAACGGGATCCTCGGCCTGTCCATCCTGGTCGCCGCGGTCAAGTACCGCACCGCCGTGTTCAACGCCGAGGGCACCGGCGCCGCACTGGCCTGCATCGCCACCCTCGCGACCCTCAGCCTGGTGCTGCCGACCTTCACCACCAGCTCGCCGGGCCCGCAGTTCTCGACCACCCAGCTGGCGTACGCGGCCACCGCCTCGCTCGTGCTCTACGGGCTGTTCGTGACCACCCAGACGGTGCGGCACCGGGACTACTTCCTGGCCGTCACCCCCGAGGGCCGGGTGCTGGACGAGGAGGACCACGCGAGCCCGCCCACCCTCCGGGCCGCCGGGGTCAGCCTGCTGCTGCTCGCCGTCGCGCTGGTCGCGGTGGTGGGCCTGGCCAAGGGCGTCTCGCCGACCATCGAGAAGGCGGTGGACGACGCCGGACTCCCGCACTCCGTCGTCGGCGTGGTGATCGCCATGATGGTGCTGCTGCCGGAGACCATCGCGGCGCTGCGCGCGGCCGTCCGCAACCGGGTGCAGACCAGCCTCAACCTGGCCCTGGGGTCCGCGCTCGCCAGCATCGGCCTGACCATCCCGGCGGTCGCGATCGCCTCCACCTGGCTGTCCGGCCCGCTCGTCCTGGGCCTCGGCCCGGCGCACATGGTGCTGCTGGCGCTGACGGTCGTGGTGGGCATCCTCACCGTGATCCCGCGCCGGGCGACGCCGCTGCAGGGCGCGGTGCACCTGGCGGTGCTGGCGGGGTACGTGGTGCTGGCGGTGAACCCGTGACGGCCGGTCGGCCGTAGTCCGGGGTGGAAGCTCCTGGCCCGTTCCCCCGTGGGCCAGGGGCTTCCGGTCTTTCGGAGCCGGAGCCGGTGCCGGTGCCGGTGCCGGCGTCGGCGTCGGTTGAGCGGGCGGAGCGGGCGGTGAACCGCCGGCGGCAGGTCGTCCGTTCTGGAGGGCGGAAGCCCCTGGCCGGTTCCCCCATGGGGCCGGGGGCTTCCGCCCTCCAGAACCGTGGCCGTGGAGCCCGTGGAGCCCGTGGAGCCCGTGGCGTTCGTAACGCCGTGGCATTCGTGGTGCCGGCGGTGAACCCCGGGCGGCGGGCCGGCCGTAGGTCAGATCGAGGGCCCCTGGTCCCACCCCCGTGATCCGGGGCCCTCGTCGTCGGCGGCGCCGTCGGCCGTGGCCCGCGCGGGCCACGGGCGCCGCCGTACGACACGGAGCCCCTGGCCCCGCGGCTGCTCGCGGGGTCAGGGGCTCCGTGGTGCCGCGGCTCAGACGCGGCGGGTGCCCGGGGCGGGGTCAGCGCCCCGGGCGGGCTCGGTGTCACGGGGCAACAGTTGCCCCGGCACCAGGTGCATCGGCACCGGGTGCGCTGGCATCCGGCGCCCCGCCTGAGGCATGCCCGGGGACGGGCGGGCCTCAGGCGGAGGTGCCTCAGGCCGAGGTGCGGCGACGGCGGGCGAAGACCACGGCGCCGGCGCCGGCGGCCAGCAGGACGGTGCCGGCGCCCGCGTACAGCAGGGTGCCGTCGCTACCGGTGGTGGCCAGCTTCTTGCCGTCCGAGGGGGCGCCCGGGATCGGGGTGGGGACGCTGACCTTCTTGGGCAGCGGCAGCGGCGCGTCCGGGTTGACCGGGGTGTCGGTGGTCGGGGTGTGCACCGGCACGGTGGCGGTCGGCGGGGTCGACGGGCCCGCGCTCGGGACGTCGGTGGGGGCGGCGGTCGGCTCGCCGGTCGCCGGGGCGGTGGCCGCCGGGGTGGTGGGCGCCGGGGTGGTGGGCGTGGCGGTCGGGGTCTCCGACGGCTTCGCGGTGGCGGTCGGCGTGGCCGGGGCCGAGGGCGTGGCCGGAGCGGACGGGCTGTGCGCCGGCGTGGTCGGCACGGAGGTCGGGCTGCCGGTCGGGGCCTTGGTGGGCGTCTTCGTCGGGGTCGGCGTCCCGGTCGGCGAGGGCTTGCCGGTCGGGGCCGGGGTCTCGCCGCCGCAGTCGACCTTGAAGACCTTCTGCTTGGGGTTGTTGAGCTTGGTGTCCTCGGGCAGCTCGCCGTTGACCAGCTCGACGGACTGCCAGTACAGCTTGTAGTGGCCGTCCGGCAGGTGGATGTCCTCGGTGCGGACGTGGCCGTGGCCGTCGACCGGGATGTCGCCGTACGCGACGAGCTTCTCGTTCGGTCCGCCGCCGACGGTGGTGATCGCCCAGATCACGTCCTGGTTGGCGTCGAAGCCGAAGGAGTCCAGGTAGAAGGTGCAGACCTTGGGCTCGTTGCGGACGTCCTCCTGACCGGTGGCGGCGTCGTGGATCTTGACGGTGCCGTTGTTGCCGGGGGCACCACCCTTGCCACCGCCACCGGCGACGGCGTGCGCGGCGGCGGGGGCGAGCAGCATCAGGGCGGCGGCGGTCGGGACGGCCACCAGGGAGCGCGCGGCGGTGGAGCGGATGTGCATGGGTGTTCCATCGGGTACGGCAGGCCGGGACGCACCTGCGCGGTGGGAGGGAGCCTCTGGTCGGCCGTTCGGCCGGAGCCGGTGCCGTACGACGTGAGGGGCACAAAAGTTCCCGCAGAGAGAAACGTGACGCAAGGGAGGTTTGGCCGAAATGCGTTGCTCTGGTCGGTTGGTCCCGACTAGTTCGTTACAACGATCCGATCACCCGGTTGTCATGGAATCGTGTGCGCTCCAGTCGGTGAGGCGGTCGGCGCCGGTCAACTCCGGGACCCGATCCGGCGGGTGAACCCGTGACACCGACGTGGCCGGTATTGACCGGTCCCCGGGCGCGGCCTGCGTGTCGGGGCGGCGGGCGGGCGCCAGGTTTCTCTATCGTCCGTCTGGAACCGCCCAGTCCGCTGACTCCGCTGCACGTGCAGCCGAGCCGACCCGTGGGAGAGTGCGATGCCCGGCCCCGAGCAGACCGCCGAGGAGAGCGCCGACGTCATCGTGGTCGGCGCCGGCCCGTCCGGCTCCACCGCTGCCGCCCACCTGGCGCGGACCGGCCTGGACGTCCTGCTGCTGGAGAAGTCCGCCTTCCCGCGCGAGAAGGTCTGCGGCGACGGCCTCACCCCGCGCGTCGTCAAGCAGCTCACCGACCTCGGCATCGACGTCTCCGAGGAGGCCGGCTGGCTGCACAACCGGGGCCTGCGGCTGGTCTCCGGCCGGCGCTCGATGGAGTTCGACTGGCCCGAGCTCTCCGCCTTCCCCGGCTACGGACTGGTGCGCCGCCGCGCCGACTTCGACCACCTGCTCGCGCAGAAGGCCGCCTCCTACGGTGCCCGGGTGATCGAACGCGCCAATGTGGCGGGCCCCCTGGTCGACGAGCGGACCGGCCGGATCACCGGAGTCACCGCCAGGCTGGGCGAGGACCGCAAGCCCGTCGCCTACCGGGCCCCGGTCGTGGTCGCCGCCGACGGCAACTCCACCCGGCTGTCCGTCGCCATGAAGCGCTACCGCCGCACCGACCGTGCGATGGGCGTCGCCTACCGGACGTACTTCACCACCCCGCGCCACGAGGACCGCTACCTGGAGGCCTGGCTCGACCTGCGCGACCCGAGCGACCGGACCCGGCGCCTGCTGCCCGGCTACGCCTGGGTGTTCGGCATGGGCGACGGCACCGCCAACGTCGGCCTCGGCGTCCTGGACACCGCCGGCACCGACGTGGACTGGCGGGAACTGCTGCGCCGCTGGTGCGAGGAGCTGCCGCCCGGGTACGGCTACAGCCCCGACGGCGTCACCGAGCCGATCCGCGGGGCCGCCCTCCCGATGGGCCTCAACCGCCGGCCGCACTACGCGGACGGCCTGTTGCTGGTCGGCGACGCGGGCGGCACGGTCAGCCCGGGGACCGGCGAGGGCATCGCCTACGCGATGGAATCCGGCCGCTACGCCGCCGAGACCATCGTCCAGGCCCTGGCCCGCCGCACCGACCGCGGCCGGGAGCTCGCCCTGCGCGCCTACCCGCGGACGCTGCACTCCGCCTACGCCGGTTACTTCGCACTCGGCCGCCTGGCCGCCGACCTGCTGGGGCGGCCCAAGCTGCTCGGTGCCGCCGGGGCCGCCGGCCTCGGCCGCCCGGCGCTGCTGAAGGTGGCGTTCCGGCTCATGGTCAACCTGACCGAGCCCAACTCCAAGGACTCCCTCGACCGGCTGCTCCACCTGCTCGGGCGGGTCGCGCCGGGGCGTTGACCGCGGGACCGCCGAACCGCCCATCCTCGCGGGTGGGCGGTCGTCGTGTCAGGGCTTCGGCCGAATCGGCAGAGGCGAACGGGCTGATGTCAGGGTCATGTTGACGAACGATCAGGTGATCCGATTGCCTGGTGTCGAATCAGCCACGAAGAGTGAGCGGAACGCCCCCTCCGCACACCCCTCCGCGGCTCCCACCCGACCGCCGACCCGTCCGACGGAGACACCGTGCGCCTTCGCCTTCGCCTGCTCGTCGCACCTCTCGCCGCGGCCGCCGCCGTGCTCGCCCCGAGCATCCCCGCCGCCGCGGCCGCCCCGTCAGCCGCCCCCTCCGACCAGTGCTCCGCCGCCTTCCACCACGACGACGCCCGCCTCGGCCCGCAGGACCTGCCGACCACCGGCCGCGTCGGCCGCCAGCTGACCGGCTACCGGCGCACCGGCGGCGCGAGCGAGCAGGCCTTCCTCGCGCACTACTACGACGAGGCCGCCAACGGCGGCAAGGGCGGCTGGATCTACCCGCCCGCCGACGGCTACGTCACCCTGCCCGACGGCAGCCCGATCGAGTTCGACATCACGCTCCACCCCGACCAGAACATCGACCGCTACGGCAGCGAGTACGGCTCCTTCCTCGCCCCCGAGGGCCTGCCCTACGCCAACCGTGCGATACCGCCGCAGAGCCTGGACGGCACTCCGCCGGCCGCCTGCAACTACCACGACTACAAGGTGGTCAAGGCGTTCACGGTGCACGCCGGCCCGATCGCGCCCTGGTTCGACCAGCCCGGCTGGGGCCTGCAGTACCAGCTCGACGCGGCCCTGCTGCCCGCCGGCCCGGCCAGGCTGAACGTCCTCTGGCTGGTGGAGAACGGCTACCTGACCCGGATCTGAACCGCCGTCATGACCGCTCGGCGCGGGGCCCGCGCCCTGCGCCGCGCGGTCACCCCGTCCGTCGGTGCGCGGTCACCCCGTCCGTCGGCGCGCGTGCACTCCGCCCTGCGGCGACCCGGATTAATCGTTGGCGGCCCCGGGCGAGCGGACGATAGGAAGAGCGGGTGACCACCACCAGCGACCCCACCACCGACCGGCGCGTCTTCCGCCCCGCCGTCCTCGACCTCGGCGACGCCCTGCTGCACCCCTGGGGGCGGGCCCTCGACGTGCCCGGCGGGATCGTCCCCGCGCTCGTCGCGGCGTCGACGGACCCGGAGATCGCCCGCTGGAACCCGCTGAGCGCCACCGATCCGGCCGCCGCCGAGGCCTACCTGGACCGCTGCGACGCCCACTGGGCCGACGGCACCATGGCCGGCTTCGCGGTCACCGACGCCGCCGACGGCACCCTCCTCGGCAACGCCTTCCTGCGCTGGAGCAACCAGGCCGACGGCGTCGCCATGATCGGCTACTGGCTGCTCGCCGCCGCCCGCGGCCGGGGCCTGGCCACCCGCGCGGCCACCGCCGTCACCCGCTGGGCCGTCGAGACCGCCGACGCCCGCCGCATCGAGCTGTTCCACGCCGTCGGCAACGACGACTCCTGCCGGGTCGCCGAGCGCGCCGGCTTCCCGTACGAGGGCACCCTGCGCGCCTCGTGGCGCTTCGAAGGGCGCGACTACCAGGACGAACACCTGCACGCCCGGCTGGCCTCGGACCCCTTCGCCGACTAGGGCCGCCCCACCCGGGCGCGGTCACTCCCGTCCCGCCGCTTCCTTCCCGCTGCTTCCGTCCTGCCGTGCCCGTCCCGCCGCGGTGCCCGTTGCACCGCTCCCGGAAGCCCCGGTCCGGCAGGCAGCGCGCCGGGCGGAGGAGCGGCCTAACCTGGAAGGGCGCATACGGCGCGTGGCCTGCGAACGGAAGCGGTGGCCATGACGGTGATCTCGGCGGCTCTCTTCGGTACCGACTGGCGGCCCGCGCCGCCCGGTGGCGCGGACCTGCTGCGTGAGTGCGCCGCCCGGGGCTGGACGGTCGTGCTGACCGGGCCGGGACCCGCCGGGGCCCCGGCCCTGACCGTGGCCGACCCCGGGATCGATCCGGTCCGGGCCGCGCTGGACCTGCTGGACGGCACGCCCTCGCACGCGGTGGCCGTCGCGGGGAGCGTGCGCGAGGTACGGGCGGCGTGGCGGGCCGGAGTGCCGTGCGTCGCCCTGGAGACCGGCGGTGACGCCGGTCCGGAGCTGCGGGCGGCGGGCGCGGCAGAGGTCCACCGCGACGCCGCCGCCCTGTTGCGCGTCCTGGACGACAGCCTGCTGGCCCGTCCCCGGGCCTTCGGACCGGTGGGCGCCGGAACAGGCGGTGCCCGGAACGGTTAGCGCCGGCCCGCACCGGGAAACCGAGCCGGTGCGAGCACGTCACCGGAAGTGTCGGAGGTGACCGAGATGGACGGTCCCGCTTTGAGCGGATGGGAGCGGCGGCTCCTTGAGGAGATCGAGTCCGATCTGCGCCAGGACACGCGGCTCGACCGGAAGCTGAGCACGATGGGCGCCAAGCGGCCCAGCCGGGTCCGGCGCGTGCTCCGCGCCGTCGGGCGCCGGGCCACCGCGGGGGTGGTGCTGACCGTCCTGGTGATGACGGCGATCTGCCTCGGCGTGGGCGCGCGGACCCCGACCACCGCCGTGCTGGCCGCGCTCGCCGTGGTCTGGGCGGCCACCGTGGCGGCCGCGGTCGCCACCTCGGAGCTGCTGCGCCGTCGCAGCGCCGCCCGCGAGGGCCGGATCGAGACCGCCGACGCGGAGGAACGCCGCGAACGCCGTGAACGGCGGCCCTGGGACCGACCGGAGGCGTGACGCGATGACCACCGACCTCTGGGAGCACCGCCCGGGCTCCCATCCCGCCGCCGACCCGGGCCTGGTCGGGTACGAGGTGCAGGCCACCGACGGCCCGGTCGGCACGGTCGAGCAGGACACCGGGGACCACCTGCTGGTCGACGCCGAGCCCTGGGTGCCGGGCACCCGGGTGCTCGTCCCGGTCGGCGCGGTCGCCCGGGTCGACCACCTCGTCCTCGCCGTCCACCTCGACTGCCCACGGGCCAGGCTCAGCTCGGCTCCGCCCGCCGCCGTCGACCTGACCGCCCCCCGCCCGCGCTGAGGCCCGGCGCCATGCCCTGGCCGTCCACCACGCTCACCGGCCGGACGATCGCCTTCCTGGCCGCGCCGTACGGGGTCGAGCAGGCCGAGCTGACCTCCCCCTGGCAGGCCGTCGCCGAATCCGGCGGCACGCCGCGCCTGCTGTCCACCGCGAAGGGCCGGGTCCAGGCCGTCCGGCACCGCGCACCGGGCGACACCTTCGCCGTGGACGCCCTCGTCGCCGAGGCCGACCCGGCCGACTACGACGGCCTGATCCTGCCCGGCGGCGTCGCCAACCCCGACCACCTGCGCCTGGACCGCCCAACGGTGGCCTTCGTACACGCCTGCTGCGCCGGCGGCCGCCCGGTCGCGGCGATCTGCCACGCGGCCTGGACCCTGATCGAGGCCGACGCCGTCCGGGGCCGCACCCTCACCTCCTGGCCCAGCCTGCGCACCGACCTGGTCAACGCCGGCGCGCACTGGGTCGACGAACCGGTCCACGTCTGCCACGACGGACCCGGCCCGCTCGTCACCAGCCGCAAGCCGGGCGACCTGCCGCTCTTCGAGGACGCGCTCGTCACGGAGTTCGCCCACGCCACGGCCAAGCGGCACAGGTAGCAGCGGCACCGGCGTGGAAGCGGCGGCGGGCAGCGAGCGGCGGGACCGCAGGCGGCTCCATCGGCGGGGGAGCGGTCTCAGTCGCCCCGGAGGCGGACGAAGGTGGCGCTCGGCGGGCGGCCGGTAAGGGTGAGTTCGGCGCGCAGCGGTGCGGTCAGGGGGTGGACCGGGCCGTGGTCGGGGTCGGTGCCGGCCGGGCCGAGGAGGGGGCGGACGACGTCGGCGACCTCGCGGGACTGGACGGGGGTGAGCCGGGGGGTCGTCAGGAAGACCCGGCCGTCGTCGAGCCGGAGGACCAGCGCGTGCGGGTGGGCGGCCGGGCCGGTGACGGCGCTGACGGTGGCGTCCAGGGTGTCGCTGCGGCGGTACTTGACCCAGACCCGGCCGGCGCCGCTCGGCCGGTAGGGGGAGGCGGCGGCCTTGCAGACCAGGCCCTCCACCCCGGTGTCGGCGAGCTGCTCCATCCACTCCAGCGCCTCCGCCCGGTCGGTGGTGGCCAGCACCGGCTGGACCGGCGGCGGGACGTCCGCCAGCGCCGCGAGCAGCAGCCGGCGGCGGTCGGTGAGCGGGAGCCGGCGGACGTCGCGGCCGGGCAGGGCCAGCACGTCGAAGGCGATCAGGCCGAGCGCGACGTCCGTGGCGGCGGCCCGGGCCCGGCGGGTGCGCAGCAGCTCGCCGAAGGCGAACCGGCCGCCGCGCCAGGCGACCAGCTCGGCGTCCAGCACCAGCCCTTCGGGCAGCCGGGCGACGGCGTCGGCGATCGGCGGGAACTCGGGGGCGAGGTCGCGTCCGCTGCGGGACTGCAGGACCGGCGGGCGGTCGCCGCGGGCGAACGCGACGCAGCGGAAGCCGTCCAGCTTCAGTTCGTACTGCACGCCACCGCCGCCCAGTCCGTCGGTGGGCGGCACGGCGGTGACGGCGGCGGGGCGCATCACCTCGACGGGCGGCTGCAGGACCTGCCGCACCTCGCGTGCCCGCCGGGCTGCCAGCTGCCCCCTTCTGTCGCGTGCCGACTGCCGCGGCCCGGCTGCGGGGGCGGTCGGCAGCGGGCGGGCCTGCTCCGGGGCCAGCAGCGGGGCGAACAGGTCGCCGTCGGCGGCCAGCCGGTCCGGGACCTCCGCGAGGGTGAAGGTCAGGTCGCGCTCCCCGCCGGCCCGCTCCAGCTCGGCCCAGGACAGCGGGGTGGAGACCGTCGGCAGCGGCCGGGCCCGCAGGGTGTACGGCGCGGCGGTGGTCTTCTTGGCGTTGTTCTGCGACCAGTCGACCAGCACCCGGCCCCGCCGCCGGGCCTTGGCCATGGTGTGCACCGCCAGCTCCGGGTGCTCGGCCTCCAGGGCGGCGGCGAGCTCCTTCGCGTACGCGGAGACCCGGGTGCTGGGCGTGGGCTCGATCGGGACCAGCAGGTGCAGGCCCTTGGAGCCGGAGGTCTTCACCCAGGCGGTGAGGCCGTCCGCCGCCAGCCGCTCGCGCAGCAGCAGCGCGACCGCCCGGCAGGTGAGGACGTCCGCGCCCTCGCCCGGGTCGAGGTCCAGCACCAGCCGGTCGGCGAGGGCGGGCGCGGCCGCGTGCCACTGCGGGACGTGCAGCTCCAGGCAGCCCAGGTTGGCGACGGACAGCAGCGCCGCGCCGTCCTCCAGCACCACCTGCCGCAGCTCCCCGGTGTTGCTCGGGACCTCGACGGTGCGCACCCAGTCGGGGGTGCCCGGGGGCGGGTTCTTGGCGACGAAGACCTCCGCCTCGACCCCGTCCGGGCAGCGCAGGAAGGAGACCGGGCGGTCGCGCAGGTGGGGGAGCAGCGCGGCGTGGACGGCGGCGTAGTAGCGCAGCACCTCGCCCTTGGGGGTTCCGGTGCGCGGGTAGTACACCTTGTCGAGGTGGGAGAGCGCGAGGGTGCGCCCGTCCACCGTCATCTGCGGCACGGTCCGTCTCCGAAGCCTCCGGTGGGTGGCCCCCGCAGTCAGTCTGCCGCGGTTCGGCGGCCACCGCCCGGGGCCGGCGGGCGCCTCCCGGCGCCGGCCCGCATGGGGGCGCGGCGGTCACCCTCCGGGGCCGACCAGCGCGTGGGCGTCCGCGACCAGGTCCTCGATCCGGGCCCAGTCCGGCGCCGGCCCGTCCAGGTACACGCCGAGCCAGCCCCGGTGCCCCACGTACGGCGGCCGGAAGTAGCGGTCGGGGGCCTCCGCGACCAGCCGCCCCTGCGCCCCGCCGGGCGCCGCGCACCAGAAGCCGAGCCGGTCGTCGTGGTGGTGGTCCGAGAGCATCACGAAAACCCGGGCCCGGCGGCCGGAGCCCGCGAACCAGGTCGGCTCCCCGTGGCTGACCCGCTCCTCGACCTCCGGCAGCGCCAGGCAGAGCGCCCGCAGCCGGTCCACCGGCCCGCGGGCCGCCCCGGGCACGGCGCTACCCCGCGGCGGGCCGGGGCGCGCCCGGGTAGGTGCCGAAGTACCAGCGGTTGCCCTCGGGGTCGGTGGCGGCGAAGTCGCGCGAGCCGTAGTCCGTGTCGTGGAGCCCGGTGGTGATCCGGGCGCCGGCGGCCACGGCGCGGGCGTGCAGGGCGTCCGGGTCGGCGGTGACCACGTAGGCGGTGAAGCCGCCCGGCTTGCCGGGCCAGGGCGAGTCGCCGTCGGGCGTCTCGCGGTCCGAGCCGAGCATCACGCCGCCGCCCTCGGGCCAGGCCAGCTCGGCGTGGGCGACGAACTCGCCCTCACCGTAGGCGACGACCTCCCGGAAGCCGAAGGCCTCGACCAGGAAGCGGATCAGCGCCCGGGCATCGGTGGCGCGCAGGCTGGGCCAGACCTGCGGGGCGGGGGTCTCGGTGGCGTCCATGGCTCTCTCCTCGGGATCGGCTCGGGTGGGTGCGGGAATCCGCTACGCCTCCCACTCTGCGACCGCCCCGGCGGTGCCGCCTTGGACGTTTCGGAACTTCGCCGCGTCCGGGCCCTCCGCCGCCAGCCAGGCGCTCGGCGCCGCCCCGGCCAGTGCGCGGAACTCGCGGGCCAGGTGCGCCTGGTCGAAGTACCCGCAGCGCACGGCCAGTTCCGCCAACCGGGACGGCGGGTCCGGGGCGGCCAGCAGGTGCCGGGCCCGGTCGAAGCGGATCACCCGGGCGGCGGCCTTCGGCGTCAGCCCGGTCTCCCGCCGGAACCGCTCCTGCAGGTGCCGGGCGCTCCAGCCGGTCTCCCGGGCCAGCGCCGCCACCGGCAGCGCGCCGCCGCTGCGCCGCAGGGCCCGCCAGGCCCAGCCGACCTCGGGCGGCACCTGCCCGGACGGCCGGGCGGCCCGCAGCAGCGCCCCGTCCAGCACACCGAACCGATCCTCCCAGGTCCGTGCGGCCCGCAGCCGGTCCTGCAGCTGCGGGCCCAGCCCGCCGAGCACCTCGTCGGCGGGGACGTCGATCCCGGCCAACTCCCCGGCGGGCAGGCCGAACAGCGCCCGGGCGGCGAGCGGGTGGACGGCGATCTGCACGCCGGACTGGGCACCCTCGTGGGTGATCAGCGCGGGGGTGGTGTGCAGGCCGCCGAGCAGGGTCGGGTAGCTGCCGGGCGGTTGCGCCGGGTCGGGGTGGCCGGCGATCACCAGGGGTTCGTCGAGGGTGAGGATGAAGGTCAGGTGGGGGGAGGGCAGGCCGCGGTGGACGGCGGGGGCGAGGCCGCGCTGCCGGTAGCCGGAGTACCAGGCCACGTACGGGCGCAGCGCGGTCGCGGGCCGGGCCCGGACGGCCTCGTCGACGGTCCCGGCACCGGGCCCTGCGGTGTCCGTGGTCACCCTCCCAGTATCGGCGCTCCCACGGGCCGGGCGCCGGGTCGCCGGGCCGGCGCGGCTGCCGCTCCGGCGGGTCCGGCGCGGTCGCGGACCGGCGCGGCGTTGCTTATGGTGAGGGCGCGGTCACCCCGTTCGCGCCCGTGTCGGGCGCGGGGGCGCGCCGTTCCGGGGGGATGCGGGGGGAACCACCGACGAAGGAGTCCCCGTGACCACTGCCCGAGACATCATGCACACCGGCGCCCAGTGCATCGGCGCCCACCAGACGCTGGCCGAGGCCGCGATGATGATGCGCGACAAGAACGTGGGCGCGTTGCCGATCTGCGGCGACGACCAGAAGCTGAAGGGCATCATCACCGACCGCGACATCGTGCTGCGGTGTATCGCCGAGGGCAAGGACCCGTCCAAGATGACGGCCATGGACCTGTCCGGCCACCTGCACTGCGTGCGCGCCGACGACAGCATGGACATGGTGCTGCGCAAGATGGAGCAGCACCAGATCCGGCGCATCCCCGTGATCGACGGGGAGCGGCTGGTGGGCATGATCAGCGAGGCGGACCTGGCGATGGGCCACCGCGACGGCCAGCGGCTGACGGACCAGCAGATCATCGACTTCATGGACAGCGTCTACATGAAGCAGTGACCCGCCCCGGCGGCCCGCCGCCGTGGCCCGCCCCGGTGGCCCGCCGCCGTGATGCGTCGCGGTGATGCGTCGCGGTGACCCGCCGCGATGACCTGACGCAGTGACCGGGCTCGGCCGCCACCGAGTCGAGCCCCGGCCCCGTCCGCGCCCGTGAGCGTGACCGGCCGGCCCCCCGTGCCGGCCGGGCTCTTCGAAGGTGCCGGACGGGGCCGCCGTGCGTCTTGTAAGAATGCGCACGCGCTCCGGAGCGGGGCCGGGGGCCCGGCTCAGGCCACGCCGGGGTCGAGGAGGGCGCTGGTCACCCGCCCCGCCACCCGGTCGGTGGGCTCGGGCAGGGTGCCGGTGCCGGTGCGGGAGGCCAGGAACTCGCGCGGCGAGCAGCCGACCATGCCGCGGAAGTTCCGGTCGAGGTGGGACTGGTCGTAGTAGCCGCAGAGCACGGCGAGGTCGGCGCCGGTGGGGCGGTCCGCGCGGGCGGCCAGGACGCCGAGGGTGTGCTGGAGCCGGAGGATCCCGGCGGCCTGCTTGGGGGCCAGCCCGAGGTGCTCGCGGAAGCGCAGTTCCAGTCGGCGGCGGCTCCACCCGGTGCCCTCGACCAGAGTGTGGATCGGGACCATCCCGTGCGAGCGCCGCAGTCGGTGCCAGGCCCAGCGGACGGACGGCTCCCAGTCCGGGCCGTACGCGAACAGCGCGGCGAAGTAGCCGTCGAGCATGGCGAACCGGGCGGGCCAGCTCGGGGTGTCGGCGAGGCGGTCGGTCAGCGCGCGCAGCCGCGGACCGAGGACGTCCCCGGGCTCGGCCCACTGCCCGCCGAGGTCGCCGGCCAGCGGACCGAACGCCCGGAAGGCGCCCTGCGGGGTGAGCGAGACGGCCAACCCGTGCAGGACGCCCGAGTGTTGGGCGATCGTCGCGGTGCGGCGCAGCCCTGCCACGACCGATCCGAAGGAGGCGGCGGGCGCGGGGGAGACGGCGTCGGTGAGGCGCATGCTGCCCTCGAAGGCGAGGGCCACCGTGACCACGTCGGTCGGCACTTCCAGTCGGCGGCGCGGCTGCCGCAGGTCCAGCCGGTAGCCGCGGTAGCCGAGGACGTACCGGCGCAGCGGTGCGGCGGGTGTGCCGAGGACCATCCCCGGCGCGGTCGGCGGGACGGTGCTCCGGGACATATCGACTCCCGTGCTGGGCGGGGTGGGTGACATGTACGCAGACCATTCTAGGGCCCGTCCTCGAACTCCCCGGGCCCGGGCCGACGGCGGGTCAGGTGGGTCTCACGGAACGGATTCTTCTTTCCCGCCAGTCGAGATGCGTGCACAATCGCGCACATGGGAAAGCAGTACGAATCGATCGACGGCCGACTGCGCGCCTTCATCGAGCGCCAGCCGGTCTACTTCGTGGCGACGGCCCCGCTGGCCGCCGACGGGCACGTCAACCTCTCGCCGAAGGGCCGTTCCGGCACCCTCGCGGTGATCGACGAACTCACCCTCGCCTACCTGGACTTCGGCGGGTCGCAGGCCGAGACCGTCGCCCACCTGCGGGAGAACGGCCGGATCACCCTGATGTGGTGCTCCTTCGAGGGGCCGCCGACCGTGGTGCGGGTGCACGGCACGGGCGAGGCGGTCTTCCGGGACGACCCGCGCTTCGCCGGGCTGCTCGGCCACTTCGACCCGGCCGCCGACGGGTCGGGCCTGCGGGCGATCGTGCTGGTCAAGGCCGAGCGGGTGAGCGACTCCTGCGGCTACGCGGTGCCGTTCATGGACTACCGCGCCGACCGCGACCTGCACGCGCAGTACTTCGACCGCAAGGACGAGGAGGAGTTCGGCGCCTACTGCGAGCGCAAGCCGCTCGTCGGGACCAGCCTCGACGGGCTGCCAGCCCTCCCGCTGCCGCTCCCGGCCCGGCCGGCCTGACGGGGCCGGAAGGCGCGGGGACGACGAAGCCGCCGCATCCCGTGGGGGATGCGGCGGCAGCGTGGTGGTCCTACTTGCCCAGACCGGCCTTGACGGAGCAGATCGGCCAGGCGCCCGGGCCCTGGGCGGCGAGGACCTTCTCGCCGATGGAGATCTGCTGGTCCTTGGTCGCCAGGTCGGCGCGCGGGGCGAAGGAGGTGCCGCCGAAGGCCGCCCAGGTGCTGGAGGTGAACTGCAGGCCGCCGTAGAAGCCGTTGCCGGAGTTGATGGCCCAGTTGCCGGTGGCCTCACAGGCGGCGACCTTGTCCCAGACGCCGGCCGGAGCGGCGGAGGCGCTGGTGGCCGTGACGAGGCCGGCCACGGGCAGGGCGGTGAGCGCCCCGGCCATCAGAGCCATCCGGACGCGGTTGCGGCGCTTCGGGGTGGCAGTGGTGGTGGCAGCGGCGGTCTCGTTACGGAAGGTCATGGATTTCCTTTCGGAGGGTTGCGAGCGCGCGGAACCAGGCCCTCGGAAGGCCGGTGGTTTCGGGGACACGTCACTCGCGTGGTTCGGCACCGTTCCTGCTCGGTGGGCGGGCGGTGAGGCCTGTCCGGAGCGGATCGCTCGGTGCAACGGGTTCGAAGTTACGGGTCCGGTCGGGGCCGATTCAAGGATTCGAAGGTTTGGGCACGTCAGAGGCCTGTTACCGGAAGTAAGGATCAAGGAATTGTGCTGATTTCGCCCGATTTCCATCTATTTCCAAGATCAAACCCCCCGGTGAAGTGGCCCGGGCCACAGCGAAAGTGCTGTGAGGCCGCGCACATCGTCGACAGCGCGTGACGGCCCGCCCGCCGCCGGTGCCGGATCCGCCGTGCCCGCCGCCGCCCCGGGTGGCCCGCACCACACGGCTCACCCGGAGTGCCCCCGGCGCTCACGCACGGTGCCGCGCATAGCCTCGTGGCCATGAGCCAAGAGAGCGATGCAGCGGGTGCGGCGGGCGCGGGGGCTGCGGATGCCGGTGCGGGAGGGGCGGGCGGGGCCGCGGTGCCGACCGGGCCGACCGGACCGTTCGGATCGGCCGGACCGTTCGGAGCCGAGGAGCACGAGGCCGCGGCCGCACCGCAGGGCTTCGAGCTGGGGACCGACGGGCCCAAGGTGATCCTGGCGGGGCTGGACGGCTCCGACTCCTCCTGGCGCGCCACCGCCTACGCCGCCGGACTGGCCCGCCGGCAGGGCGCCGTCCTCGCGGTGGCCTACATCCAGCCGATCCTCGCCGCCGCGACCGCCCTGGCCGGGGCCGCGGTGGAGGAGACCACCCAGGAGGTCGCCGAGGAACTGCTGACCGCCCTGCGCGAGGCCGAGCTGCGGGTGCGCGAGGTGTGGAAGGTGGACTGGCGGTTCCTGACCATGCGCGGCGACGCGTACGGCGGGCTGGCCAAGCTCGCCGACGAGCTGCGCGCCGACGCCGTGGTGGTCGGCGTCTCCGAGCAGGCCGGGCACAAGGTGATCGGATCGGTGGCCGTCCGACTGGTGAAGGCGGGCCGTTGGCCGGTGACCGTCGTCCCCTAGGCATGGAACTGCCGGGCGTCGGTGGCTCCGGACCCGATGGAACGGGGGCCGGAGGGCCCCGGGCCGACCGGCCGCAGGGCGGGAGCGGGGCGGCGGGTAGGGTGCGTGAACATGACGGACACGCGGGGCACGCACCTCTCCGAGCCCGCCCACCCGACCGGCAGCGACCTGCACCTCGACCTCCCCGCCACCGGCGGCCGCCGCGCCGCGCTGATGACGGCCCTGCGCGAGGCGATCCGCAGCGGCAGACTGGCACCCGGCACCCGGCTGCCGCCCTACCGGACCCTCGCCGCCGACCTCGGCCTCGCCCGCAACACGGCCGCCGAGGCCTACGCCGAACTCGTCGCCGAGGGCTGGCTGACCGCCCGTCAGGGATCCGGCACCGCCGTCGCCGAACGGGCCGAGCCCGTCCCCGCCACCCGGGCCCGCCGCCCCTCGCGCCGCCCCGGGCCCCGGCACGACCTGCGCCAGGGCCAGCCCGACGCCGCCTCCTTCCCCCGCACCGCCTGGCTGGCCGCCGCCCGCCGGGCCCTCACCGCCGCGCCCAACGAGGCCTTCGGGCCCGGCGATCCGCACGGTCGGCGCGAGCTGCGCACCGTGCTCGCCGACTACCTGGCCCGCGCCCGGGGGGTGCGCACCGATCCGGACCGGATCGTGATCTGCTCCGGCTTCGCCCACGCGCTACGACTGCTCTTCGACGGCGCGCGGCCCGTCCTGCCGCCCGCCGAGAACGGCCCGCTGGCCGTCGAGGCGTACGGACTGGGCTTCCACCGCGGGCTGCTGGCCACCGCCGGGGTGACGGCCGTCCCCTTGCCGATCGACGAACAGGGCGCCCTCGTCGACGAGTTGTCGCAGCACGGGGACGTCCGTACGACCCTGCTCACCCCCGCCCACCAGTTCCCCACCGGCGGCCCGCTGCACCCGGGCCGCCGCGCCGCCGTGATCGACTGGGCGCGCGGCCGCGGCGGGCTCGTCCTGGAGGACGACTACGACGGCGAGTTCCGCTACGACCGTCAGCCGGTCGGCGCCGTCCAGGGCCTCGATCCCGAGCGGGTGGTCTACCTCGGCAGCGCCAGCAAGAGCCTCAGCCCCGCGCTGCGCCTCGGCTGGATGGTGCTGCCGGACCACCTGGTCGACCGGGTGCTCGCCGCCAAGGGCGAACGCGAGGGCTGGGCCAGCGCGCTGGACCAGCTGACCCTCGCCGAGTTCATCGACTCCGGCGGCTACGACCGGCACGTGCGCCGGATGCGCCGCCGCTACCGCGACCGCCGCGACCAGCTGGTGGCCGCGTTGGCGGTGAGCGCCCCGCACGTCGAGGTGTCCGGCATCGCGGCCGGCCTGCACGCCGTGCTGCAGCTGGAGCCGGGCACCGAGCGCTCGGTGCTCAAGGCCGCCGCCTACCGGGGCCTGGCCGTCGACGGCCTCGCCGACTTCCGGCACCCGGCGATCGCCCCGGCGGCCATGCCCGTCGTCGACGGACTGGTGGTCGGCTACGCCACTCCGCCCGACCACGCCTACCCGGCGGCGCTCGCGGCGCTCTGCGACATCCTGCCGCCGTCGGCCTGAACGGGGCCGGAGGCGGCGGCCGGTGGCGGGGGAGCGGAGGCGCCGGGGACCGGTGGGGAGGCAGGGCGCCGGGACGGCGGCCGGGCCGGGCGGCGCGAAGCATAGGCCCCCGGACGTTCGGGCGGGGCCGTGACCGGACCGACCGGTCCGCCGTGTCCGCTCGTCGCTCCTGCGTCGGTACGGAACCGGGCGGCGGCGGGCAACCCCGGCGGTGCCCCGGCCTACGCTCCATGGTCATGCGCAGAACACATCCGATCCGCGCCGCGCTCGTCGCGTGCCCGGCCCTCGTCGTCGGTCTGCTCCTCTCCGCCGCTCCCGCCCGGGCCGACTCCCCGCTGCCCCTCACGGTCGTCTCCGACCGGCAGACGACCGTCCGCGGCGGCGAGTTCACGCTCACCCTGACGCTCAGCAACCCGTACGACACCCCCATCCAGTTCGTCTACCAGAGCGTCCAGGAGACCTACGGGACCAGCCTGGAGACCGGTCTCAGGTTCACCGAGACGGCCTGCGGCACCCAGACCAACGGCTGCAGCGACAACGTCCACGGCGGCATCGCCCGGTACGACGTGCCGCTCGGACCGGGCGCGAGCAGCACCTTCACGGTGACCTACGCCATCGCCCCCGACTCGGCCTGCGGTGACGCCACCCGGATCGACTTCTACTCCTACCTGTACTACGAGTACAACGGAGGACTGAACAACAACTCGGGCATCGTCGACGTCCCCGGCACCCAGGTCGCCTGCGCCTGATCACGAGCGACCCCGACCGGCCCCGGGGTCCGACCCCGGCGTCCCTCCCCGGTGCACACCCCACTGTGCATCCCCGTACCCCCGTCAGGTGCCGGCCTCCCCCGTGCCGGCACCTGACGGGCTCTTCCGCGCGGCGGTGGCGGGCCCGGCGCGCGGTGGGCCCCGGTGGGCCGGGCGGTTCGGTTCGACCCCGTACGGCACCGGCCGTAGACGCCCCGAAGCGGGTCCACCGGTGTGCCGGGTTGACGCCGGGCGGTGGGCTCCGAGCCGGCCTGCGGGGGCGTGGCCGGGACGGGGGAGCCGTTGGCGGAGCGGGGAACCGCCGGGGTGAACGGATGTTCCTCCGGTCCTCGGCGTGATGGGGGCGGACCGCGCGAGATTCACCCTATCGGGGGGTACTGGGCGTCCGTACGGGCTCGGCCGGGTCCTGGTGATCTAGGGTTCCGGAGGGGCCGCCGCCGGACGGTGGCCTCACTCGCGATACTTCGCCAACGCCCCCACCAGTCTACGGATCTGATGATCCGTCACGGCATGTGCCCCAGGGCGGTTCGTATGGCCCTGGCCGCGTGACCCGACCACAGGAATGGAGACCCTGCCGATGCCCGTGGACACGAGCCCGGAGACAGAGCAGGTCAAGCAGCAGAGCCTTGCGACGGCCGCTGCCCGCAACCTTGCCACCACGACCAAGTCCGCACCGCAGATGCAGGAGATCACCTCCCGCTGGCTGCTCAAGGTGCTCCCCTGGGTGCAGGCCGCCGGTGGCGCGTACCGGGTCAACCGCCGGCTCACCTACGCCGTGGGCAACGGCGTGGTGGAGTTCATCAAGACCGGCTCCCAGGTCCGGGTGATCCCGGCCGAGCTGGGCGAGCTGGCCCTGCTGCGCGGCTACGAGGACGAGGACGTGCTCACCGCCCTCGCCGACCGCTGCCAGCAGCGGGACTTCGGCCCCGGCGAGGTGCTCACCACCCAGGGCGAGTCGGCCGACCGGATCTTCCTGATCGCGCACGGCAGGGTCAACCTGGTGGGCACCGGCAAGTACGGTGACGAGACCGAGATCGGCGTGGCCGCGGACGGCGACCGCTTCGGCGACGACGCGCTGCTGAACCCGGACGCCGCCTGGGACTTCACCGCCAAGACCGCCACCTCCGGTGTCGCCCTCACCCTGTCCCGGGCGGACTTCGTCGCCATCCGGGACAACGCGCCGAGCCTCCAGGAGCACCTGCAGGCGTTCCTGGCCCTGCCGCTGCAGGCCCAGAACGAGCGCGGCGAGGCCGAGATCGCCATGTCGGCCGGCCACCACGGCGAGTTCGAGCTCCCCGGCGCCTTCGTGGACTACGAGCTGAAGCCGCGCGAGTACGAGCTGAGCGTCGCGCAGACCGTCCTGAAGATCCACACCCGGGTCGCGGACCTGTACAACCAGCCGATGAACCAGACCGAGCACCAGCTGCGGCTGACCATCGAGGCCCTGCGCGAGCGGCAGGAGCACGAGATCGTCAACAACCCGGAGTTCGGCCTGCTCAACAACGCCGACTTCGACCAGCGGATCCAGACCCACTCGGGCCCGCCCACCCCGGACGACCTGGACGAGCTGCTCAACCGCCGCCGTGACCCCGACTACCTGCTGGCCCACCCGCGGACCATCGCCGCGATCGGCCGCGAGTTCAACGCCCGCGGCCTGTACCCCACCCACGTCGACCTCGGCGGGCAGCAGGTGCCGGCCTGGCGCGGGGTACCGATCCTGCCGTGCAACAAGATCCCGATCACCAAGGAGAACACGAGCTCGATCCTGGTGATCCGTACCGGTGAGGACAACCAGGGCGTGATCGGTCTGCACCAGACCGGCATCCCGGACGAGTACCAGCCGTCGCTCTCGGTCCGCTTCATGGGGATCGACGAGAAGGCGATCATCTCGTACCTGGTCAGCGCCTACTACTCGACCGCGATCCTGGTGCCGGACGCCGTCGGCGTGCTGGAGAACGTGGAGATCGCGCACCGTCGCCACTGATCGCGCACAACAACGGGCGCGGGCCGTAACCGGCCGGGCTCGATGATCGTTTGACCTGATGACGGACGGCCCGCCCCCCGGAAGGCGGGCCGTCCGGCTGATCGCGTCCGATCGTTTCTGGTCGTGCCCGATCGACTTCTGATCGGGGAGCGACCGCTGTCGGCCGTTCCGCCGGTCCTACGGCGATCCGTCGACCGGAGCCCTACCGGTCCGGTCCCGATGCGTTCCGCCCGTTCCGTCCCCAGGTGATCCGAGAGGTGTGTGGAGCCCATGTCCCAGCGTCGGCAGTTACGACGGATACCGCTGCACGGCGGTGGGGCGGCGGCCTCCGGGCGGTGGACGCGGCTGGCCGGTGCCTCGGTCGGCGTGGTCGCGATGTGCGCACTGGTCACCGGCGCGACCGCGTCCGGGGCCGAACGCCACGGAGGGCACTCGCACGGCACGTCCGTCGACACCTGCGTCTGCACCCGGACCGACGTGTCGGTGTCGGTGGGGCCGGGCGGCAGCGTGGGCGTCGGGGTGGGCGTGGACGTCCAGGTCGGTGTCAGCGTCGCGCCGAACGCCGGCACCGGACACCACGACGACCACAAGCCCCCGGCCGGACACCACCACCACCCGTGTCCGACCCCGACTCCGACCCCCACGCCGACCCCGACCCGTACGCCGACCCCGACCCCGACCCCCACTCCCACGCCAACGCGTACCCCGACCCCCACTCCCACGCCGACTCGTACGCCGTCGCCGACCGCGACACCCACCCCCACGCCGACGCCGACCCCGCCGTCGCCCCCCGCGCCGCCGCCACCCGCGCCCGCGCCTGCCGATCCGCCGCCGCCCGCCCCGGCCCCGCCGCCCGCGCCGGCCGATCCGCCGCCGCCCGCCGTTCCCGCGGCCCCGGCCCCGGCGGCCCCGAGCCCCGCCCCGTCGAGCCCGGCACGCCCGAGCGCGCCGTGGCCGGCCCCCGCGCCGCGACCGACGTTCCGCGCCCCGGCGGCGCTGCCGGTGGCGATGCCGCAGCGCCACCACGGCGCCCCGATGACCACCACGCTGCTGCTGATCATGGTGCCCGGTGTGCTCGCGGCGGCGGCCCTCCGCCCGGGTCGAGGCCAGGGCCGAGGCCGAGGCGGTTCGGGCCGGTCCTGACCGGTCGCGGCCCCGCCGCCCGCCGTCCGATCCTGCGACGTCCGTCGGCCCGGGCCTGCCCCAGACCTTTTTCGTTTCGTCACAAGCCAAGCCAGAGAAGGGAGTTCCCATGTCCGAGTGGGTGGCGTTGACCATCGCCATGGCGTCGGCCTGTGCCGTCGTGGTGGCGGTGGTCCTGCTGAGGAACCGCCGGGTGGGCGCCGCAGAGGAGAACGCCGACGAGACCCCGGACGTCATCGAGTACATCACGATGATGATCGGGGTGGTCTACGCGATCGTCCTGGGCCTCGCCATCGCGGGCGTCTGGGAGGCGCGCGGCGTCGCCCAGGACGACCTGTTCCGCGAGGCGCAGTCCCTGCGCGAGGTGAGCGACCGGGCGGTGGTCTACCCGGTCGAGTTCCGCGACCAGATCCGGGCCGACGTGGACGCCTACGTCACGTACGTGGTGAACACCGAGTGGGACTACATGCGCGAGAACGGCGGGATCTCCGAGAAGGGCGACCAGTTGCTGCAGAAGCTGCAGACCGACGTCGCCACCCGGCCGCCGGCCTCCGACCTGGAGTCCCAGGCCTACCAGCCGATCATGGACCGGATCAGCCAGGCCTCCGAGGCCCGCCAGGCGCGTGGTCAGAACGCCGGCTCGACGATGCCGGGGATCGTCTGGTTCGGGCTGATCGGCGGTGCGGTGGTGACCGTCGGCATGCTGTTCGCCCTGCAGATCCGGCGCACACCACGGGAGTTGACGCTGGCGCTCTGCTTCAGCGTGCTGATCGCCTTCCTGCTGTTCATGATCTGGGACTTCGACGACCCGTTCGCCCGCAGCGTCTCGGTGACCACCCAGCCGTTCGAGGACCTCTTCCCGTCGCTGAACCTCAAGGGCTGATCCCCTCCGGGAGGGGCCGGCCCCGGTGCTCCCGGGCATCGGGAGAATCCGGGCGGACGGACGGCCCACGCGGACCGTCCGCCCGCCCCCTCTCCGTTGCGGCCGCCCGGTAGGTTGACCCGTACCGGCAGGCCCCCGAACGGAGGACGCGCGATGGACAGCCAGGACTGGGACGACCGCTACGCCGCGAGCGAGCTGGTGTGGGGCACGGCACCCAACCAGTGGGTGGTCCGCGAACTGACCGGCCGCACCCCCGGCCACGCCCTCGACCTGGCCGCCGGCGAGGGCCGCAACGCCATCTGGCTGGCCGCCCAGGGCTGGGAGGTCACCGGACTGGACTTCTCCGCCGTCGCGCTGGAGCGGGCCGAACGGCTCACCGCCGACCTGCCCGACGAGGTCGCCGACCGGCTCACCTGGCGCCACGGCGACGCCCGCGCCGTCGAAGCCCCCGTCGGCGGCTACGACCTCGTCCTGGTCGCCTACCTCCAGCTGCCCGCCGGGGACCGCCGCACGGCGCTGCGCCGCGCCGCCGACGCGCTCGCGCCCGGCGGCACCCTGCTGGTCGTCGGGCACGACCTGAGCAACCTCACCGAGGGCGTCGGCGGGCCGCAGGACCCGGCCGTGCTCTTCACCCCGGAGGACGTCCTGGCGGACCTCGCCGACCTCGGACTGCGCACCGTCCGCGCCGAGCGCGTGCACCGTACGGTCGGTGGCGGGTCCGGGCACAGGGGCGGGGGTGCGGGTGGCGTCGCGGTGGACGCGCTGGTGCGGCTGGAGCGCGGCGCCGGGTGACGGCGCTCCCGGCCCGGCGGCTGAACCGGACGCCGGGTGCCGGATGCCGGACACGGCGCCTCTGGCCGCTGGTTCCTCGGTGTACGGACCGTTGCCGGGGGTGAGGCGCGGGGGCGTGCGGGGTAGGGGTGCTCCCAGGACGCCGTCGGATGATCACAAACTTTCTACAGTGCTGTAGATTCGCGGCACGCGGCGGTGGCAGAACGAGGAGGGCGCGATGAGCGTTTCGCTGGCCAAGGGACAGAAGATCAGCCTGGAGAAGCCGGGCGGTGGTCAGCTGAGCCTGGTCCGGATGGGGCTGGGCTGGAAGGCGGCGGAACGCAAGGGCTTCCTCGCCAAGCTGCTCGCCGCAGGCCGGGAGATCGACCTGGACGCCTCGGCGGTGCTGTTCGCCCAGGGTCGTCCGGTCGACGTGGTCTTCTTCCAGCACCTCACCAGCAACGACGGCTCGGTGCGGCACAGCGGGGACAACCTGGTCGGCGGCTCCGGCAACGCGACCGACGACGAGTCGATCACGGTCAACCTGTCGACGGTGTCGGCCGAGGTCGACCAGATCCTCTTCACCGTCAACTCCTTCACCGGGCAGACCTTCCAGGAGGTCGAGGCGGCCTTCTGCCGGCTGGTGGACGAGACCACCGGCGCCGAGCTGGCGCGCTACACCCTCACCGGCGGCGGCCCGTACACCGCGCAGATCATGGCCAAGGTGCAGCGCACGGGGACGGGTTGGCAGATGACCGCGATCGGCCAGCCCGCCACCGGGCGGACCTTCCAGGACCTGATGCCGGAGCTGGTCAAGCACCTCTGATGCTCCCGCGGGCGCGCACCCGACCCGTGCGCCCGCCCGACCTGCCCGGCGGGACACGCGACAAGGCCGGCCGCGACCGAACCGGACACGACAGGACGCGACGGGGGCGCGGTTCCGCACCGGGAACCGCGCCCCCGTCGGGCACGTCGTCAGGTCACCACGTCAGGTCACTTCTTCGGGGCCGCCGAGGGCGAGAACGAGGCGCTGGGGGTGGTGCTGGGCGCCGCGCTCGGGGTGCCCGTCGCGGTCGGCGCCGGGGTCGGGCAGCCGGGGAGGCCGGTCGGCGTCGCCGTCGGGGTGCCCGTGGGCGTGGCGGTGGGGGACGGGGAACCCGTCGGGGTGGGCGTCGCCGTCGGCGTACCGGTGGGCGTGCCCGTGGGCGTACCGGTCGGGGTGGCGGTGGCCGTCGGGTCCGGGCAGGCTGTGGGCGTGCCGGTCGGGGTGCCCGTGGGCGTCGCCGTCGGGGTGCCGGTCGGGGTGGGCGTCGGCGTCGCGGTCGGCGACGGCGAGCCGGTGGGCGTCGGCGTCGTGGTGGGCGTCGGCTGCGCCGTCGGCGACGGGTCCTGGGTGGGCGTCACCGGCGTGGTCGGCGTGGTCGGCTGCTGGGTCGGAGCCGGGGCGGGCGTCGTGCCGGTGCCGGTCGCGCCGGAGCCCGATCCGCCGCCGACCGTCGGGCCGCCGAGGACCGGGAGGAACGGCGAGGGCAGCGAGGGCGACGGTATCGAGGATCCGGGGCTGTTCGGGACGGTCGTCACCGTGCCGCTGCCGTAGTGGGCCATCCAGTTGCGGACGGTCCGCAGGTACTCGCCCGAGTTGTTGTAGCTGAGCACCGCGCGGTCGAGCTGCGCCGGGTCGGAGAGGTCGCGGCCGCCCGCGCACAGGTAGCGCCCGGCGGCCTCGGCGGCGTCGAAGATGTTGTTCGGGTCGGCCTTGCCGTCGCCGTTGGCGTCCACGCCCGAGGTGGCCCAGGTGGACGGGATGAACTGCATCGGTCCGACGGCGCGGTCCCAGCGGGAGTCGCCGTCGTAGCGGCCGCCGTCGGTGTCGGCTATCGCGGCGAAGCCGTTGCCGTCCAGCGCCGGGCCGAGGATCGGGGTCAGCGTCGTGCCGGAGGCGTCCACCTGGCCGCCGTTGGCCTGGCCGGACTCGACCTGGCCGATCGCCGCCAGCAGCTGCCAGGGCAGGTGGCAGCCGGGGGAGCGCTGCGCCAGCGAGGCCTCGGTCTGGCGGTAGGCGGCGAGCACCGTGGCGGGCAGGGCGGGCCCGGTGGCCGCGAACAGGCCGGCGTCAGGAGCGCCCGGCAGCGTGCCGGGCGGCTGCGGGAGCTGGAGGGTGCCGCCGCCGTCGGCCGGAATGCCGGTGCCGGGCGCGGGGGTGCCGAACGGCGAGCCGGTGCCCTGGTGGTCGGCGTCCGGGGCGCTGGCACCGCTCGTCGGGCCGGTGTCCGCGGCCGCGCCGGGGGCGAGCCCGATTCCCGTCACCTGAGAGCCGGTCAGCGCGGCGAGCGCGGCGAAGGCCGCCGCCGTCCCCGTGACCCGCTTGCCGACCCGGAGCTTCCGCCCGCCCTGGCTGCTGCCGAACCTCGCCGTCATCCGATTCCCCTCCCCGTCACCGCCCGGACGATCCCGGAACGGTTGAGCTGTCGTCATCGTGCCCGTCCACCTGATAAGGGGCCCGCCACCGCACGATTAGTATCACGACGATCTGACAGGGACAGGGTGACCGGGAGGCGGCCCGAGGCCCTCCGAGGGGTTAACTCGGCACTTCAGCGGGGGTGCGCCGCTCCCGGGCCTGCGGACGACGCCGCGGACCGCACTCCGGAGCGGTCCCGTGGCCGGCGGTCGCTTCACCCGCGTCCGGCGGCAGCTCCCCTTCCGGTACCGGGAGTTGACCAAGGGCCCAACGGCAGTGGGACGGACGCCGCGGGCGCCGGACCGGCGGTTCGGAGCACGGGGGTGGTACGTGCGCGGTGTTCCGGGCTCCCCGGCGGCGCCCGCCCCCGACCTCCCTGACCTGCCGGAACGTCCGGCGCCCCGGTCGGCCTCCCCTAGCAGGACGGGCCCCCGGACACCAGGGCGCCCTCCCAACTCGCCCCTGGACGGGTGACGTTCTGGTGAAAGTGGGCATGCCAGGAATCACCGCCCGGCATGCTGTGCCGCGTGATGATGCGGATGGAGGTCCAGACCGTGAGCCCCAACCTGCCGGAGACCGTCGCCGAGGGAGCAGTCGTCCTGCCGGCGCCCCCTCGGGTGGTGGACGACCTGGCCCGTGACCTGACCCAGGCCGCCGCCGCCGTCCGGGCCGTGTCGCGGACCTGCCGTTCCGGCGGGGACGTCGCGGTCGCCGCGTACACCGCCGTGGTGTGCACCGGACTGTCGGCCGCCCGCGCCCTGGAGGAGGCGGCCGCCTGGTGCCGTCAGGCCCCCGGCGCCGAGGTGCACTCGCTGGCCTGGGCCCGGGTGCCGGGGCACCGCGACGACGTCCACGAGTACCGCGTCACCCTGGCCGTCAGCTTCCCCGACGACGAGACCGGCGAGCACCTCGGGGACACCCACCACGCCCGGCGCTGAAGTCGTATCATCACCTCATGGCTGAGGGGGGTACGAACGACATGGTGAACGAGACCGGCGACGGTACGGACGGTGCGACGTCGAGTTCGGTTCCGGTGTCCGCCTCCGACGCAGACGGCCCGCAGGAGCTCTCGCGGGCCGCCGCCGTCGCGGTCACCGTCCTGGCCGCGCTGTGCGGTGCGGCGGTGCTGCTGGCCGTGTTCCACTGGCTGGGGTGGGCCGTCCCGGGGATCGGCTGGCTCGTCGCCAAGGCCGGCATCAAGCTCGCCGTCGGAGGCTTCGCCGCGATGGCCGTCGGCCTCGGCTGGCTCCGCGCCCGGCTGGGCGCCAGGCCCCGGAACTGACCCGGGCCGTCAACCCGCCTGCGGCGAGGCGCAGGTGAGGTCGTGCGCGGGCGCCTTGTCGTCCAGCAGGTAGCGCTCGACCACGTCGGTGACGCAGGAGTTGGTCCCGGGGTACTGGCCGTGGTCGCCGTTCCCGGTGACGGTGACCAGCTTCGAGCCGCGCAGCGCGCGGTGGGCGCCGAGGGCCGCCTCGTAGTACGTCGCCGGGTCGTGCACCGAGTTGAGCATCAGCGTGGTCGGCAGGTGGGCACCGGTGACCTTGACCTTGGGTGCCGGGGCGACCGGCCAGGCGGCGCAGACCGCGCTGAAGGCCAGCGTCCGGGCGCCGACCAGCGGCCAGCGGGCGGTGTTCTCGGCGCCGAGCCGCACCCAGGTGTCCATGTCCCTGGTCCACGCGGTGTCGTTGCAGGTCACCGAGAAGTACTCGGCGAGGAAGTCCGGGCTGAGGTAGCTGTTGAACATGGTCGCGACCGCTGCCCGGGTGGCGGCGTCGGTGGTCTGCCAGTTGTCGAGGACGGCCAACAGGCGGGCGAGGTCGGGGAAGTGGGACGCCGAGTAGATCGCCGAGATCGCGATGTTGTCCAGCTGGTTGGGGCCGATCGTCAGCGAGCCCTCGACGATGGGGGAGTCGTGCAGCGCGGCCCGCCGCTGCTCCCAGTGCGCCCGCACCTGCTCCGGCGTGGTGCCCCAGTGGTACGTGGCGTCCTGGGCCGCCAGCCAGGGCACGAAGTCCTCGTCGAAGCGGCGCTGGAAGCTCATCGGCTGGCCGAGCTGGAACTTCTCCCAGGTGCCGTCGAAACCGATGTTGCTGTCCAGCACCATCCGCTCGACCCGGTGCGGGAAGAGCGTCCCGTAGTAGGCGCCGATCATCGTGGCGTAGGACGGGCCGTAGTAGCTGAGCTTGCGCTCGCCGAGCAGGGAGCGGAACAGGTCGATGTCGTGGGCGGTCTGCTCGGTGGTGAGGTAGGGGATCAGGTCGCCGCTGCGCTCCTGGCAATCGGCGGCCAGCTTGGTGGATTCGGCGATCACGTGGTCGACCGCGGCGGGGGACTGGTCGCGGTAGTCACCGGCCAGGAACTCCTGGAACTCCTCCGGGGTCTGGCACACGGCCTTGGTGCTCGCGCCGACCCCGCGCTGGTCGAAACCGACGATGTCGTACGCGGCGCCGACGGCCGGGGCGGCCGTGGCCAGTCCGGCCGGGCGCAGCAGGCCCGAGCCGCCGGGGCCGCCGGCCGCCATCAGCAGGGTGCCCTTGCGCTTGGCCGGGTCGGCGGACGCCTTGTGCCGGGAGACGGCGATGGTGAGGTCGGCCCCGACACCGGGGTGGTGCCAGTCGCGCGGGGCGGTCATGGTGGCGCAGTCCAGGGCGGGCTGCGTGGTGCAGGGCTGCCAGTTCAGCGTCTGGTGGGTGTAGCGGGCGGGTGCCGGGTCGGCGTCGCCCGGATCGCGGGCGGTGTCGGCACTGGCGGTGGCGGGAACGGCGAGGCCGGTCAGCACGGCGGCGGCCATGGCCAGCGCGGCACGGCGGGTGCGGGGCCTGGTGGCGGCCGGAGTGGTGCGGGCCGGGGCGGTGGCGGCCGGTGCGGCGGCGGTCGGGGCGGGGTTCGTCGATGCGGTGTTCGTCACGGGAATGATCCTGTCCGAGCCGGGCCTGACGATCGATCACCCGTGCTGCCGTCTTCGGGGTGGTGCTGGCTACACCCCCGCCCGGAGGAAGCCTCCAGTTCCGGGCGGGGGTGGCGGGCGGCGGCCCCACCCCCGTGGAGGCCGCCGCCGGCCGTCAGTAGGCGGCGGTGAACCGGGCGCGGCGGTGGGCGGGCGTCTCGACCTCGTCGAGGAGGGCGACGGCGAGGTCCTCCATGGAGATCGCCGAGTTGCCGTCGGCGTCGAGCAGCAGCTCGTCCCGGCCGAGCCGGAACCGGCCTGTGCGCACGCCCGGTTCGAGCAGCGCGGCCGGGCTGAGGTACGTCCAGTCGACGTCGGCGTCGGCCGCGCGGTAGAGGTCGAACTGCTCGCCGCAGGCCAGCGCGATCGGCCGGATCTCGGCGGGGAAGCCGGGGGTCTCGACGAGGGTCGTGCCGTCGGTGCCCGGGACGACGAGGTTGCCCGCGCCGCCGACGGCCAGCAGTCGGACGCCGGTGCCGGCGACGCCGGCCAGCAGTCCCTCGGTGGCGACGGCCAGTTCGTGCTCGCTGCCGGGCACCGGGCGGGTGGCGGTGATCACCGCGTCCTGCCCCGCGGTCACCCGGGTGACGTCCTCGGGGTTGCGGGCGTCCGCGACGGCGAGGGTGACGGCGGAGGGCAGGCCGTGCGGCTTGGCCGGGTCCCGTACGACGGCGGTGACCTCGTGGCCGCGGGCGATCGCCTCGGCCACGACCCGGCTGCCGACGTTTCCGGTGGCGCCGAACACGGTGATGCGCATGGGGAGTTCTCCTCGGATGGGGGCCGGACCGGGGGTCGGACCGGATGCGGGATGCGGGCTTGGGAACGCGGGATGCGGGATCGGGAACGGGGGCTCGGGGACGCCGGCTCGGGGGCGCGGGGTCCGGGACACCGGTGGGGATCCCGCGGCGCGGGACTCCGACCGGGAGGGTCAGACGTTCTCGCGCACCGGCGGTGCGGCGGCCGAGCGGGCCACCGGCGTCGACCCGGCGGTGGCGCCGGGCCGCCGGGTCTGGGCGACGACGAGCGAACCGAGCACGACCAGGGCGCCGAGCGCCTGCAGCGGGCTGAGGTTCTGTCCGAGCGCCAGCCAGCCGATCAGGGTCGCGACCACCGGGCTGAGCAGGGAGAGGAAGGAGAGCGAGGTCGGCGGCAGCGAGCGGAGCCCGCGGAACCAGAGCGCGTAGGTGAGGGCCGCGCCGATCAGGCACAGGTAGGCGTAGCCGAGCACGTTGGCGGCGGTGTAGTGGGTCGGCGGCGCGCCTTCGGTGAGCAGCGTGAGCGGTACCAGCAGCAGGCCGCCGGCGGTGAGCTGCCAGCCGGTGGTGGCGAGCAGCGGGGCGGGCGACACCCAGCGCTTGGAGAGCACGACGCCGGCGGCCATGACCGCGGCGCCGCCGAGCGCGGCGGTGACCCCGAGCGCGTCGAGTTCGGCGCCGGCCCGCAGGACCAGCAGGCTCACGCCCGCCACGCCCGCGATGCCGGACAGCACGGTGCGCAGGGTGAGCCGGTCGCCGAGGACGGCGGCCGAGAGTCCGGCGGTCAGCAGCGGCTGGACGGCGCCGACGGTGGCGGCGATGCCGCCGGGGAGGCGGTAGGCGGCGATGAAGAGCAGGGCCTGGAACGCTCCGATGTTGAGCGCGCCGAGGACCAGGGAGCGCCACCACCAGCTGCCCTTCGGCAGTCGGCGGGTGAGGGCGATCAGCAGCAGCCCGGCAGGCAGGCAGCGGATGACGGCGGCGAGCAGGGGGCGGTGGGGCGGCAGCAGCTCGGTGGTGACGAGGTACGTCGTCCCCCAGACGGCGGGGGCGAGGGCCGTCACCAGCACGATGGCGAGGCGATGTCTTAGCACTAAGCCAATGTATCTCAGCGCTAAGACATTCTTCACCGTCGCCCGTGGGTGACGTGGCTCACAGTTACCTCACCGCTAAGGGACCGAGGTCCGATCGCCTACCCTGGTGCCGTGGCAGATCATGTGGACCGCGTAGTCGCGCAGTGGGCCGCCGAGCGTCCCGACCTCGACGTCTCCCCGATGGAGGTGTTCGGCCGGCTCAAGCGCCTGTACCGCCTGGTGGACGCGGCGCTCAACCGCACCTTCGCCGAACACGGCCTGGACGCCGCCTCCTTCGACGTCCTCGCCACCCTCAAGCGCAGCGGCCCGCCCTACCGCCTCACCCCCACCGGCCTGATGCAGTCCTCCATGGTCACCTCCGGCGCCATCACCCAGCGCCTGGACCGGCTGGAGGCCCGCGGCCTGGTCACCCGGACCCGCAGCGACCAGGACGGCCGCAGCCGCGAGGTCGCCCTCACCCCCGAGGGCCACGCCCTGATCGACCGCGCCCTGCCCGACCACCTCGCCACCGAGTTCGGCCTCCTGGAGGGACTGGACGACGCCCGGACGGCCGCGCTGGTCGACGCCATGCGCACCCTGCTGGCGACCCTCGGGGACAGCCCGGACTGACGGATCCTCACGGGTTGACCGCGACCGCCTTGAAGAAGGTGTAGTGGAAGGTCCCGCCCGGCTCGGCCGCGCGGCGCAGGTCCGCGATGCCCCGGTCGAAGTCCTCCGCCGTGGTCAGCCCGGCGGCCAGCGCCTCCGCCCGGACCGCCTCGACCATGGCGACGAAGGTGCGCAGCGTGAAGGCCTCCGCCAGCTCGGGGCGGCCGCCGTCGGCGTAGACCGTCCGCGGGCGCACCGTCACGTCCGTGAACCCGGCCGCCGTCAGCAGCGGGTGCAGGCGACGGCCGAGCAGACCGTCGCCGCCCGCCGCGGCCTGGAGGCGGACCAGGTGGTCGATCGTGCGGCCGGCGGCCGGGCTCTGCGGGTGGAAGAAGGCCGAGCCGTGGTCACCCTCGATCACCGTGATCGTCCCGCCCGGCCGCAGCACCCGCCGCAGCGCGGCCAGCCCGGCCGCCGGGTCGGGCAGGTGCTCCAGCACGAAGCAGAGGAAGACGTGGTCGAACGCGCCGTCCGGGAACGGCATCCGGTGCAGGTCGCCGTGGTGCCAGCTGACGTCCGCGTCCGGTGCCTGCGCCGCCACCCGGGCGCGGGCCTGCGCCAGCGAGTCCGCGGAGAGGTCCATCGCGGTCAGCAGCATCCCCGGGCCGGCGGCCAGCAGGTGCACCGTCTGCGCCCCCACCCCGCAGCCCGCCTCCAGCACCCGGCTGCCCGCCGGGTACGCCGTGCCCGCGTGCAGCAACTCGGCCAGGGTGTCCGCCTGGTCCCCGAGGCGCCGCGCCTCGGTGTCCGAGTAGCCGTGGACGTAGGTCGTGCCGTCGTTCTCGTTCTCGTTCCGGTGTGTCGGCCGGGCCGTTTCCGTGGTCATGGCCACCACCCTCGCGCCACCATGGTCCGGTGAACAGGTCCAAAACCAGCCCGACCGACAGGTCCAAAGAGCCCGGAGGCCCCCGGGAGACCGGCGCCGACTTCCTGCAGCTCGACACCGCCGACGCCCCGTCGGGCGGCCTCACCGACTGGCTCGCCCGCCGACTGCGCGAGGCCGTCGCCGACGGCCGGCTCCCGACCGGCAGCCGGCTGCCCGCCAGCCGGGTGCTGGCGGCCGAACTCGGCGTCTCCCGCGGCGTGGTGACCGACGCCTACCGCCGCCTCGCCGAGGAGGGGCAGATCGCCGGACGGGGCCGGGGCGGCACCGTCGTGGTCGCCGCCCCGGCCCCGCCCGCCGTGCCCGCCCCGGAATCGCTCCGCCCTCCGGCGCCGACGGCGCCCGCCCTGGCGCCCGCCCTCTTCCGGGACGACCCCGACCCCGAGGTGTTCGACCTGCTGCGCGGCACCCCCGCCCGGATCGACCTCACCCCTGGCGTGCCCGACCTTGCCGCCTTCCCCCGCGCCGCCTGGCTGCGCGCCGAACGCGCCGTCCTCGACGGCCTCGCCGCGCCCGACCTCGGTTACGGTGACGTCCGCGGCACCCCGGCGCTGCGCCGGGCCGTCGCCCACTGGCTCGCCCGCAACCGGGGCATCCGCGCCGACCCCGACGAGGTGCTGGTCGTCGCCGGCACGGCCCAGGCCCTCGCCCTGCTCGGCCGCGCCCTCGGGCGGACGGGCATCACCGAGGTCGCCGTCGAGGACCCCGGCTCGCTCGGCGCCCGGCAGCACCTCGCCCACTGGCTCGCCGCCACCCCGCCCGTGCCGGTCGACGCCGAGGGCATCCGGGTAGACGCCCTGCGCGCCACCGGAGCGCCGGCCGTCCTGCTCACCCCCGCCCACCAGTACCCGACCGGTGTCGTCCTCGGCGGCGAGCGCCGCCGGGAACTGCTGCGCTGGGCGGCCGAGGGCGGCCTGGTCATCGAGGACGACTACGACGCCGAACACCGCTACGACCGCCCGCCCGTCCCGGCGCTGCGGGCCGCGCTGCCGGACCGGGTCTGCTACGCGGGCAGCATCTCCAAACTGCTCGCCCCCGCGCTGCGCACCGGGTGGCTGCTGGTGCCGGCCCGCCTCCGGGACGCCGTCCTCGACGCCAAACGCTTCGCCGACCTCGGCAACCCGGTGCTGCCGCAGCTCGTCCTCGCCCGGCTGATGGAATCCGGCGAACTCGACCGCCACCTGCGGCTGCTGCGCCGCCGCCACCGGCGCCGCCGGGACGCCATGATCGCCGCCATCCGCACCCACCTCCCCGGCGCCACCGTCCACGGCGCGGCGGCCGGTCTCCACCTGATGCTCACCCTGCCGGAGGAACCCGGCTGCACCGACACCGAGTTGGCCACCGCCGCGCTGGCCCTGGGCGTGAAGGTCCAGCCGCTGTCCTGGCACACCCGGCTGCCGTACCCGCCCGGACTCGTCCTCGGCTACGCGGCGGGCTCACCGCCCGACATCAGCGCGGGCGTCGCCGTCCTCGGCCGACTGCTCCGCCGGTCGGGGTGAGCGGGCGGCCCGGACGCCCGCCCGGCGGGCAAACGAGTACGGGTACTCAGGACGGAAGCGGAGGGCTACTCAGGCAGCGGCCGGCCGGCTCCGGGCACGATGACGACCATGGAGAACGGATCCCCGGCCCCTCGACGCGCTCGCAACGCGGCCTACCTGGTCATCGGCCTCGGCCTGGCGACCACCCTGGTGTTCGGCGTCGTGTTCGGCGTACGGAGCCTCGGCCGCGCCTGGGCGGGCGAGCCGTACCCGACGGCCGACCCGGCCGCCACCGCGACGCGGGTGAACGACCGGCTCCTGGCCGCCTACGACGCGTTCGGCCTGTCGCCGGCTCCGGAGCTCGACCCGCAGGTCACCCCGGCCGTCGAGGCCGACGTCTACGACTGCCACCGCCGGGGGTTCGCCCACGCCCTCGACGGCATCGACGACTCCGCTCCGCACGAGCCCCGCACCGCCGCGATCCACGCGGGCTTCAGCGTCCGGGGGCTCACTGCTGCGCAGGCGGAGGCCGCCGTCCGGAGCGCGGAGCGAACGCTGAACGGCCAGGGGTGGACGGTCACCGTGTCCCGGGAGCCCGACCGCGTCCGGCTCGTCCTGGAGCCGCCGAAGCCGGGTGGCGCCGTCGCGCCCTCCGGCTCCGCCGGGTCCGCCGCCGACGCGGTCCCGGCCAGTGTCTCCGCCACCGTGGACTACGCGAACGGCTACCTCCACCTCAGCGCCGGCGCGGAGTGCGCCCGCTACCCCGAGGACACCCGGGTGGACGACGAGGGGAAGCCGGAGGGCCTGCCCGCCCTCACACTCCCGGCGCAGCTCCGTCGGTCGTGACGGCCGGGGGCGGGGCGGGCCGGGCGGCGTGCCACCAGGGGTCGGCCGCGGCACGGGCGAGTTCGGCGTCGTACTGCTCCGCCTCGAAGTCGAACTCCGGCGGGCGGGACTGCTGGTCAGGCACCTCCCAGGCGGACCAGCGGACGACGTTCCCGAAGCGCTGCACCTCGGCCGAGAGGTAACCGCAGCACCCGCCGGTGCACTCCGGTTCGCCCAGGCGGACGCGGTGCGGTTCGCCGGTCGCGTGCAGCGGGCTCGGGCGGCCGTCGGGGAACAGCAGACCGGCCCAGGGCCCCTGGCCGTCGGGCCCGGCCGCCTCGGCCACCAGGTCCTCGTCGTTGACGCGGACCCGCAGCTCGGCGGTGAGGCGCCGGCCCGGCGGCAGGATCCTGATCTCCAGTCGGTCGAACACGCGTCCACCCTATGGCCCTGCGGTGTAGCGCCGATCGGAGTACCGGACGAAGCTGGTGCGGGGAGGGAACCGGCGGGTCGGGCCCGGGTACGCTGACGGGCCGTGGTCCGCCGTCGACCGAACCGCTCCGACGCTGCATCGCTCCGACGTTGCATCGCTCCAGTCACTCCCATCGATCCAGGAGACGTGATGGCCGCCTTCCGACGAGCCGCCCGGTTCGGAGTGGTGCTGACGGCCCTGGGGGCCGCGCTCGGCCCCGTACCGGTCGGATCGGCTTCCGTGGCCGGTAGCGCCCACCCCGAGAGGACCGTCGCCGTGGCCACCCAGGACCAGGAGGACTCGCGGGTGCTCGCCGGACGGCGGATCGTGCTCTCGTACGCGGGGCCGACGCCACCGCCCGGGGTGCTGCAGACGATCCGGGAGGGTCGCGCGGCCGGGGTCATCCTGTTCGGTGAGAACATCACCGGCCCGGACCAACTGGCCGAGGCCGTCGCCGCGTTGAAGCAGGCCGCCGCCGAGGCACCGGAGCCGCGGGCCCTGCTGCTGATGACCGACCAGGAGGGCGGCAAGGTCCGTCGACTGCCGGGCGCGCCCGAACTCTCCGCCCGCCGCACCGGGTCGGCTGCGAACCCGCCGGCCGCCGCGGTCGAATCCGGGATCGGAGCCGCCCGGAACCTGGCCGACGCCGGCCTCAACGTCAACCTCGCCCCGGTGCTCGACGTCTACGACACCCCGGACAACTTCATCGACCACGCCGAGCGCTCCTACAGCCAGGACCCCTCCACGGTGGCCCAGTTGGGCACCGCCTTCCTCGCCGCCCAGCAGGGTCTCGGCGTGGCCGCGACCGCCAAGCACTTCCCGGGCCTCGGCGCCGCCGTCCGCGGGGCCAACACCGACGAGGGCCCGGTCACCCTCACCGCCCCGCTGGCGCGGATCCGGGCCCACGACGAGGCCCCCTACCGGTCCGCCATCGCGGCGGGCGTGCGGCTGGTGATGGCCTCCTGGGCGGTGTACCCGGCGCTGGACCCGGAACGCCCGGCCGGGCTGTCGCCCGCCGTCATCCAGGGCGAGCTCCGCGTGCGGCTCGGCTTCGACGGCGTGACCGTCACCGACGCCATGGAGGCCGGCGCGCTCGCCCCGTACGGGGACACCGGGGACCGGGCGGTGGCCGCCGCCGAGGCCGGGATGGACCTGATGCTCTGCTCCGCCCGTGACCCGCAGCAGGCCGAGGACGCCGCGGTGGCCCTGGCCGCCGCCCTCGACGACGGCCGGCTCGACCGCCGCGCCTTCACCGCCGCCGTCTCCCGGGTCGACGCCCTGCGCGCCTCGCTCGGGTGACCGTCGGGGCGGCCGGCGGGCGGGGCGGCGCCGGTGCTTCGAGGCCCGGCCGGCCCGCCGGCGGGGCTCACCGGTCGAGCAGCGTCCGCAGGTCGATGATGCGGTAGCCGCGCGCCAGTGCCCCGTCGATGATGCGCGGGAGCGCTTCGGCGTCGAGGCAGGTGTCCGGCCCGCCCTCGTCGGTGGCGCCGACGTGGAGCTGGAGGACGGCGCCCGGGGTGAGCGCGGCGAGGGCGCGTTCGACCGCGCGGTCCGCCGTCATGCCGTGGCCGGGGCCCAGGTAGCCGTTGGTGTCGGCGGTGAACTCCAGGTCGGCGTAGCCGAGTTCGTTGACGGTGGTGATGCTCTGCGGGGTGGTCTCGCTGTACGGGAAGCGGAAGAACGGCAGCGGTTCCGTCCCGGCCGCGCGGCGGATCGCGGTGTCGGCGCGCCGGACCTCGGAGCGGGCCCGGTCGGCGGTGAGGGCGGAGAAGTGGGGGTGGCTGTAGGAGTGGTTGCCGAGGCCGTGCCCGGCGGCGGCGATGGCGCGGACCGCTCCGGGGTGGCGGTCGGCGAAGTCGCCGGTGGGGAAGAACGCGGCCGGGACGCCGCGGTCGCGCAGGACGGCGAGGACGGCGTCGAGCCCGGTCTCGTTCCAGGCGGCGTTGAAGGTCAGTGCGAGGACGCGTTCGTCGGTGGGGAGCCGACGGATCTCGGTGCCCAGGAGTGCCGCGGGCGGTGGGGCGGCGGCCAGCAGGGCGACGGTGGCGAGGACGGCTGCGGCGGCGGTGCGGAGTCGGTTCACCTGGGGTCAACGCGGGCGTTGCCCGGCGGGTTATGGGCGTTCGCCCGTCCGGGGGTGATCGCGCCATCGAAGGTCTGGTTTCGGTCGAGGCGGCACTTCTAAGGGTGAAACGCACTCGGGCATAGGAATCGCATGGCACAGTTTCTGTCCGTGGGCCTATGAAATGTCATATGTACCACGCCACCTGTCTCTGACCGTCCTCGTCTCCCAAGGAGCAACCCATGAACCGCATCGCCAGGATCTCGGCGGGCGCCGCCGGCGCCGTCGCCCTGTTCGCGACGCCCGTGCCGGCACTCGCCGCGACCCAGACGGCCGCCGCCCCTGTTGCCGCCCCCGCCGCCACCGGTACCGTCACCACCTGCGGGTGGTCCGGCCTCCAGGCCGGCCTGTCCACCAAGGTCTGCGCCGACGTCACCGGCGACAGCGTCGTGCTCTACGGGCAGATCGGGCTGGCCGGCCCGCCGTCCCCGGGCACCCCGTGGCCGCCGGCGCCGCAGGAGCTGCTCACCCGGCTGTCGGCCGACGTGGCCGGCGGCAACTCGCTCGGCGCGGTGAACGGTCGCACCGTCTTCACGGTCAGCACGGTGCGCGTCGACGGGATCACCGCGACGGTGCCGTGCGGTTCGACCGTGCACGCATCCTTCTCCGTCGAGGCGATGTGGCGAGGACCGGCCCCGGTCACGGTCGATGTGCCTGTAGTCTGCTGACGGCTCGTCACCGTGACTGCCGAGCCCGGGAGTTGGCAGCGTCCCGGGCTCGGCGTCGGCATGCCCCGGCGCGGGCGCCGGTGCGCGGTGGGCCGCCCGTGCGCGCGGTGACCGGGAGTCGTCAAGCTGTGACGACTTGAAGAAGTCTTCATCTGTCCGCGATGATGCCTACCGGCCGCGGCACGGACCGCCCGGCCAGGACGACCACCGAGCCGGACCCGATCCGGCCCCGAGGGAGGCGCGCGGACGATGCCGGTCCCGCTGTACCAGGCCAAGGCGGAGTTCTTCCGCACCCTCGGCCACCCCGTACGGATCCGGGTCCTGGAACTGCTCCAGGACGGACCCCGGCCGGTGCGCGAGCTGCTGGCGGAGATCGAGGTCGAACCGTCGAACCTCTCCCAGCAGCTCGCGGTGCTCCGCCGCACCCAGCTCGTCACGGCCACCCGCGAGGGCAACACCGTGGTGTACGCGCTCAGCACCCCGGACGTCGCCGACCTGCTGCGCGCGGCGCGCAGGATCCTCACCGAGCTGATCACCGACCAGGGCGCGCTGCTCACCGAGCTGCGCGCGTCCGGCGGCCGGCAGCTCCGCTGAGCCGCGCCCGGCCCGTCCGACAGATCCGAGGAGAACCACCCACCATGAGCGACAGCACGAGCGACGGCACCAGCGACGAGAAGAGGCGCCGCAAGGCGATGCTCATCCGCGCGGGCATCTACATCTTCGCCACGCACCTGTTCGCCGGCTTCGTGCTGCTGCTGTTCGCGCTCGGCGGTCGGAAGTAGCGCGGCCGGGGCGGCCGGCTCGGCGCCGCCGACCGCGCCGGCTGCTCAGGGGTGCCGACCGCGCCGGTTGCTCAGCGGCGCCGCCCGTCGTCCGGGACCAGGTAGCGGCCGCTGGTGCTGCTCCAGGCCTGCACGCCCGCGACGAGCTCCCTGGTCCCGTCCAGGTACCAGCGCCCGGCCGGGTGGCGGCGCTGCAGGTCGCGGCGCAGCGCCTCGCTCTCCCGGCGCAGCGCCGCCACCCGGTCCCGCACGGCGCGGACGGCGCGGCTGCGGGTGCAGCCGCGGGCCCGCTGCAGGGTGAGCACGGTGTTGAAGGCGGCCGCGGTCTGCCGTTCCTCCCGCTCCAGCGAGTAGAGGTCGTTGATCAGGGTGGCGGCGTCGGCGGTGTGGGCGCGCAGGCGGTGCAGTGCGGGATCCGCGTGCAGGGCGGCGGGGGCCTCGGCGCCGTGGACCCGTTCCAGTATGTTCATGAACGGGTAGAGGCAGCTGCCGTGTCGGCGCAGCCGCATGGTGTCCGTCAGGCCGAGGCCGTGGGCGGGCACGGTGCCGCGGGCGCGGTGCTCGGCCTCGGCGGGGAAGGTGGCCAGGCACTCCCGCCACTCGCGGGCCGCCCGGGCGCGCCAGGCGGGTGACATCGAGGCGCGCTGGCGGTCCCACAGTTCCCGCCAGGAGTCGAGGAGTCGGGACTGCGGCGGGGTGTCGCCGCCGTCGAGGACGGAGATCAGCGGGTCCACGAGGGCGTGCGCCTCGGCGGGGCGGCGTCCGGGGGTGCCGTCGAAGCGGTCGTCCAGGATGGTGAACCAGCCCAGCATGTCCAGCAGCAGGTCGAGTTCGGTGCCCCGGGTGCGGGGGAAGGCCTGGCCGATCAGTTCCTGCAGGGCGTAGGCGCGGTAGCCGGGCAGCTGCGCGGGGGTGAGCAGGCCGTGGCGGACCGCCCAGTCGTCGTGTCGTCGTGCGGCGGCGTGCAGCTCGCCGGGCGGGCGGCTCGCCGGGCTCGCCGCAGGGGCTCCGGTGAACGGACAGCGGCCCGCTGTCGCAGGTTCGTCGCAGGAGGACGCCGCACCCCGGCCGTCCGCCGTCCGCTCCCCGCGGGCCGCCCGCCGGGAGCCGCCCGCCCGCTGCTCGCGCGGCGCCAGTCGGACGCGCAGCCCCTGCGCCTGGACCGTCGTCCACACCACCTCCCGGGCCCGTGAGCCCGCTACGGCCACCGGCCGCCAGCGGCGCAGGATCGCGGCCGCCGCGACGGTCAGCTCCGCCCAGGCGAAGGCCTCCCCGATGCACTTGTGCTTGCCCGCGCCGAAGGGCAGGAAGGACGGCCGGCCGCCGCCGCCGTCCTGCCAGCGCTCGGGGCGGAAGGCGAGCGGCTCGGGGTAGCGCACCGGGTCGCGGTGCAGCGCGGTGAGGCTGTACAGCAGCTCGGTGCCGGCCGGGATCCGGTACGGGCCGAGCTCGACCGGGACGCGGGCGGTGCGCATCAGGAAGGCGTTGGGCGCGTGCAGACGCACCACCTCCTGGGTGACGCTCCTGGTGTACGTGAGCCGGGCCAGCGCCGCGGGCGTGGGGACGGCGCCGGCGGGCAGGTGCTCGTCCAGCTCGGCCAGGACGCGCGCCTCCACCTCGGGGTGGCGCAGCAGTTCGTCGAGCAGCCAGGTGAGGGTGGTGGAGACGGTCTCGGTGCCCGCGCCGAACATGGTGATCGCCTCGGAGCGGACGTCGGCCTCGGTGAGCGGACAGCCGGTGGCCGGGTCGGTCGCGGCGCGCAGCAGGGCGGGCAGGGTGCCGGGTCCCTCCTGCGAAGGGCCGGGTCCGTCCTCCGAACCCGGGCTCTCGGTGGGGCCGTTGACGGCCTGGTCGACGACCTGGTTGAGCACCCGCACGGCGGCGTCGAAGCGCCGGTTGACGGGCAGCGGCAGCCGGGCGAGCGACGGGGTCGGGTAGAGGGACTGGACGATCTGGCCCTTCACCATGTCCGGCAGCGCCCGGTGGAAGGCCAGGGTGGCGTCCTCGCTGAGCCGGGCGCCGAACAGCGAGCGGGTGACGATCTCCAGCGCCAGGTGGTTCATCTCCTTGGCCACGTCCAGGACCTGGCCGGGGTGCCAGCGCCCGGCCCGCTCCTCGGTGACCCGGTGCATCACGGCCAGGTACTCGCCCATCCGGTCCGGGCCGAAGGCGGGCTGGATGATCCGGCGCCGGTCGCGGTGGGCCTGGCCCTCGGACATCAGCAGGCCGTCGCCGAAGGCCGTCTTGAGGGTGTCCTGGACGGCGCCGCGCGGGCAGTCGTGGGCGAGGGCGACCAGCAGGGTGTGGACCAGCCGGGCGTCGGTGACCACGCAGACGGTCCGCGGACCGAGGCGGATGCGGACCACGCCGCCGTGGGGGGAGAGGGAGCCGAGGAAGCCGAGCGGGTCGCGGAGCAGGGCGGCGGCGTGTCCGAGGCCGGGGAGCGCGCCGGGGGCGAGCGGCGGGACGGCGGACCGGGCCAGGGGGGAGGGGCGCGGCGCGCTTCTCGGGGGGACGATCCGCTTCCGGGACTCGGTCAGCAGGGTCATGACACAACCTTCCACAGAGGGGCAGGCGCCGGGCGGTGCGGGTGGGCACCGGCGGGCCGACCGCGGCTCGGGGCCCGGCCAGCGCGGACCCCGCGCGCACCAGGGCGCTCGCCATGGCAAACGCGCCGGTTCCACGGGCGTTGCGCCGAACGCGCGGGGATCACTCCAACGGCCGATCCCGCCGTGTCGTCCGGGCCCGTCCGGAGATCCGGGCTGACCTGCGCGGATGGCCCGGGTCGGAAGGTCCCCGACGGGGCCCGGCCGCAGGGTCTTTGGACCCTCGCCGCGGGGTCGTGGGAGGGCCAGCATGGTGGCGGAGAAGGAGGAGCCTGATGACCCGTTTGCGCCACCGGCCCGCACTCGACGTCCGGGTGGAGATCCGCGGCGAGCTGCCGCGCGAGGACGCCGAGTACGCCAGGGCCCGGGCGCTGGACACGGCCACCGCGCTCGGCCCCGGAGCCCGCGCGCTGCGGCTGCGGCTCACCCGGGCGCGCGACCGGTCGATCAGCCGGCCCGCGCTCGCGCAGGCGGACGTCCGACTCGACGACGCCGGGCCGCTGCGGGTGCAGCTGGCCACCGGAACGGCCCGGGAGGCCGTCGACCTGGTGCTGGGGACGCTCGCGGGGCGGGCCGTCCGGCTGCGCGAGCAGGGCGACATCGGCTTCGCCGTCACGTACGAGAGCGCCTACCGCCCGCAGTACGTCGAGCGCCCGCTGGCCCGGCGGCGGATCGCCCGGCACAAGACCGTGCTGCTCGCCCGCCGTACCCCCGGGCAGGCCGCGCGCGAACTGCTCGCGCTGGACCGGCGGTTCCACCTCTTCGCGGACGTGACGACCGGACGGGACGGCCTGGTGCACCGCTGCCCGTCGAGCGGTGTCGTGGAGGCGTGCGCCGCGGGCAGCCGGCCCCTGCCGCGGCTCGAACTCGCCGAGGCGGCCCGTCGGCTCTGGCTCGGCGGCCGCCCCTTCGTCGGCTACACCGGGCCCGGCGACGACCGGGTCCGGGTGCTCTACCGCCGCTATGACGGCCATTACGGATTGATCGAGCCGGTGTCGGGCGGCCGGATCGGGGCAGGAACCCTGTTGTCGGCACGGAACTGACACGACAACGGCACGGCACCACCGCACACGGGTTTCCACGAACTCCCAGTACGCCAGTACTCCACTCCACGAACTCCACGACAGGGGACCGGGACCATGGACTGCGACGAGGTCATGCTGACCGTCCGGATCACCGCGGCCGAGCGGGCGCTGCTGCGCGAGCTGGCGCGCGGGCACCGCGGTGACGTGTCCGACGTGGCGGTGGACGGCCTGCTGGAGATCGTCCCCGCCCTGCACGACGACGCGTCCGTCCTGCCGCTGCAGCGCGTCCTGGCCCGGCCCGCGCCCTTCGCCCTGACCCTGTGGCTGCCCGCGCCGGTCGCGGACCTGCTGCCGCTGCTCGGCGAGCGGCTCGCCCGCACCGGCGGGCCGCTCGCCGGGTCGGCCAGCGCCGCGCTCTCCGCGGCCCTGCGGCTCTGGCTCACCGGGGACCACGTCGCCCTGGCGGGCGCCCTGGCCCGGCTGCACGGCGGCTGCGGCGCCGCCGCGGTCGGGGCGGCCTTCGGCCCGGGGGCCGAGAAGGCTGCGGCCTGATCCCGTGTCGGGGTGACTGGCCGTCACACCGCCCGTCACACACCGACCGTCACACCGGCCGTCACCCGCCGCACGTCATGTGTCGACCGTCACACGCCCCGGGTGCGCTCCCCGGCTCCTGATCCGCACCGGACGATCCCCGCCGCCGGCCGGGCCGGCGCCCGGTGCTTCGTATGCCACCGCGCCGAGCCGACGGCCCGGTCGAACTGGTCGAAGAAATTCGCAAGAGGTTTCTGTTATTCCCACCAGTCCCACTGGCTCTCCTGAGTGTCGGAAGGCCCGAGCCCCTCTTCACCACAGGGCGCGGGTCGTCGCACGAGGAAAGGAACGCGATGGGACACCGGAGCAGCGAGCTTCGCCGGCGCAAGCGCCGCAGGCTCACCCGCAGGAGCGTCCTGGTCGCCGCAGTAGTGGCGGCCGGACTGGTGGCGGGGACGCTCGGCATCCGCACCGCGCTGGAGCCGACGGGCGCGAACAGCGCCGTCACGGCCGCGGCTGACGCGGTCGACAGCTCGGGATCGCAGGCCGGACTGGTCGGCGACGACGGCGGGCCGGGCGAGACCGGCACCGCCGAGGGCGCCACCCAGGCGCCCGCCCCGAAGCGCGACCAGAAGGCCGCGCCGCTCAAGGCGATACCCAAGGACGAGCCCGACCGCGGACTGGTCTACGCCGGACTGAGCCTGCCCAGCAGCGACCGCTGCGGCGGCACCCTGGAGGTCACCGGCAGCACCCAGTGCAGCCACGGCCCGGACGTGCCGCCCAAGGGCGTGGACATCCGTCAGGACGTCGCCCCGGTCGCGGCCCCGGCCGCGCAGGCGCCCGCGCTCACCCCGTCGGCCGGTGCCCAGCCGCCGGCCGCCGCCGACCTGCTGAAGGGCGGCGCGCCCGTCCTGGACGCCACCCAGAAGACGTTGCTCGGAGGCTCGGGCAGCGCCGCCGCGGACGCCTCGCCGGCCGCTCCCACGGCGCCCGCCGGGTCCAAGGTCCTCTGTGACGGTGACGGCAGCAGCGGCAACCGCGTCCAGGTGGTGTACGTGCACTCGCCGGGCAACGACCGCTTCGCCCAGTACCTGCCCTCGTTCAAGAAGTGGGCCGCCGACGTCGACGTCATCTACAACGCCAGTGCCGCGGAGACCGGCGGCGAGCGGCACGTCCGCTTCGTCACCGAGTCCGACTGCACCGCGTCCGTGCTGAACGTGCAGATCTCCGACTCCGAGATCCAGGACTTCAACGCGAGCAACCGGGCGTTGGCCGCGCAGGGGTTCAACCGCAAGGACCGCAAGTACATGATGTTCACCGACGCCAAGGTGTACTGCGGGATCGGCACCTTCGCCGGGGACGAGCGCCCCAGCCAGGACAACCTCAGCAACTTCGGTCCCTCGTACGGCCGGACCGACTCCGGCTGCTGGAGCGGCAGCACCGCGGCGCACGAACTCGGCCACAACCTGGGTGCGGTGAACAACAGCGCCCCCAACTCCAGCAAGGCCGGGCACTGCGTCGACGAGTGGGACATCATGTGCTACTCGGACGCACCCAACTACCCGCAGATGCGGACCGTCTGCCCGGACCGCGCCCATGACGACCGGCTCGACTGCAACCACGACGACTACTACAACACCTCGCCCGCGCCGGGCAGTTACCTCACCACGCACTGGAACGTCGCCAACAACCGCTTCCTCATCTCCGGCGGCGGCAGCAACCCGAACCCGACGCCCACGCCCACTCCGACCCCGACTCCGACGGCCACGCCGACCCGCACGCCCACTCCGACCCCGACGCCCACCGGCGGCACCACCCCCACGCCGACCGGCTCCCCGACGCCGACCCCGACCCCGACTCCGACGTCGACGACCGGCACCGGCGGCCCTGACGTGGGCGTCAGCCAGATCACCCAGAACTCCGTGATGCTGAGCTGGAAGGCGGCTCCCGCCGCCGCCGGCTACGACGTCCTGCTGAACGGCCAGACCATCGGCACCGTCCACTCGACCGTGGTCGGCGTGGTCCGCCTCGCCCCCGGCACCTCGTACACCGTGGCCGTCGCCGTCCGCGACGCCGCCGGTGCGGTCGGCAAGCCCGGCCGCGCCGCCACCTTCCGCACCGTCACCGACGCGGGCCGCCCGCAGCCGGGTGCGAGCTACACCATGGTCAACAGCCTCACCGGCCAGGCGGCCGACCTGTGGGGCAGCTCGATGAACGACGGCACCGTGGCCATCGCCTACCAGCGCACCGGCTACGCCAACCAGAAGTGGCAGTTCGAGGACGCCGGGAACGGCGCGGTGCGGATCAAGTCCGTGCGCTCCAACAAGTGCCTGCAGCTCGGCGGTGCCGTGGTCGCCGGCCAGTACGTGGCCCAGCAGCCGTGCTCGGACGCCGCCGCGCAGAAGTGGCAGCTCAACGCCGGTGACGGCGGTTTCACCGTGACGGCGGACGGCGGCTCGCTGGCGCTGGGGCTCAGCAACCGTTGGTACTACGGCGGTTGGCTGCTGGAGCTGCAGCAGCCGAACGGCAAGCCGTACCAGAACTGGTCGCTGCTGAAGACCTCGTGACGCCGGCTGGACCGCCGGCCCGCGGGCCCGTCGGACCGGCTCGCTAGCCGCCGGCCGACAGCCGCCGGCCGAAAGTCGCCGAGCCCGTGAGCCGTTCGGACCGACACGCCGGGCGCGGCCGCCACTCACCCAGTGGCGGCCGCGCCCGGCTCACCGCTTCCCGCGCCCGTTCCCCACACCGCCACGAGGAGTCCCGCCATGCGAACCCGCTCGATCCTCGCCGCCGCCGTCCTGGCCGCGGCGGCCGTCCTCGCCGCCGCCACGCCCGCGGTCTCCCACGGCGACACCGTCCACCTCGATGTCACCGGCCAGCAGAACGGCCACGTCAGCACCGTCGCCACCTGGGAGAACGACCACGACCCGGTCACCGAGGAGTTCGCCGGAACGCTCTCCGCCACCGCCGCGGACGGCCGCGCCGTCGGGCCCTGGCGCCTGGTCGCCGTCCCGGGTCAGCCGGGGACGTACACCACCCGGGAGATCGTCCCCGCCGGGCACTGGACGGTGACCGTGGAGTGCGCGTTCCCCTCGCTGGGGCACGCCCAGCGCGAGCTCGACGTCGACGCGACCGCGATCGACGACCCGGTGCCCGCGGGCACCGCGGCCCACCCGACGCCGCCCCAGCCGACCGCCGGCCCGACCCGGGGGACGGGCTCCGGGACCGCCCCGACCCCGGCGCCCGTTCCCACCCGGTCCGCCACCTCCGGCCCCGCCGCCACGCAGGGGGCCACCGCCGGACCCGTCCGCGAGACCACGGCCGCCACCGCGCACGAGACCACCTCCGACGCCACCACCTGGGCCGCCGTCGGCACCGCCGTCGCGGTCGTCCTGCTGACCGGTGCCGGCCTCTGGTTCCGTCGCCGCCGGGCCTGAGCCGCCGGCCCGCAGCCGCCCGCCCCCGGCCGTCGGGGCGCCCCGCCGGGGAACCAGCAGGGCACGAACCGACGTCCTCCTCGGTCATCGGGCGCCACCGGGCGCCCGGCCGATCGCAAGGGAGCGTCCGCGGATGAAGAAGGTGCTGATCACCGGCGGGGCGGGGTTCATCGGGAGCACGGTGGCGTCCGCCCTGCTCGACCGGGGGATCACCCCGGTCGTGCTGGACGACCTCTCGAAGGGCCGGGCCGAGTTCGTCGAGGACCGGATCTTCTACCGGGGCGACATCGCCGACGCCGCCCTGCTCGACCGGATCTTCGCCGACCACCCGGACATCGACGCCACCGTGCACTGCGCCGCGAAGATCGTCGTACCGGAGTCCGTGGCCAAGCCCCTGTACTACTACCGGGAGAACGTCGCCAAGACCGTCGAACTCCTGGAGTCCCTCCAGCGGCACGGCTGCACCCGCGTCGTCTTCAGCAGCTCCGCCTCCATCTACGCGCCCACCCCCGACGCCCGCGTCGACGAGAGCTGCCCGGTCGACGCCAACAGCCCGTACGCGCGCACCAAGCAGATGATGGAGCAGGTGCTCCAGGACTGGACCCGCGGCGAGGGGGCCCAACGGCAGCGGGTCATCGCCCTGCGCTACTTCAACCCGATCGGTGCCGACCCGCAGCTGCGCACCGGACTGCAGGACCTCAACCCCACCCACGCCCTCGGCAAGCTGATCGAGGCGCACACCACCGGCGCGCCGTTCACCGTGACCGGCGTCGACTGGGCGACCCGCGACGGCTCCGGCATCCGCGACTACGTCCACGTCCAGGACCTCGCCGAGGCGCACGTCGCGGCGCTGCTGCGGTTCGACGGGGTGGTCGCCCCGGGTGCGGCGGACCGCTACCGCGTGATCAACGTCGGGACGGGCGACGGCACCACCGTCCGCGAGCTGATCGCCGCCTTCGAGGAGGCCGTCGGCGCCCGGCTCGACGTCCGCGAGGCGGGCCCGCGCCCCGGCGACGTGATCGGCTGCTACGCCGCCGTCGACACCGCCCGCGAGCTGCTGGAGTGGCAGCCGCGCCGCGGCATCGCCGAGGGGGTCGCCGACGCGCTCGCCTGGCGCGCCAAGTGGGCCGCCCGCCTGGGCGTCTGACCGGTCGGCAGTCCCGGGGCCCGCCCGCGTACCGCCCGTCGCCGCGTGCCGGGCGGACGGGGGCGGGCCCCGCCCGCTCCACCCCACGGGCCCGGCGGCGCGGCCTACTTCACGGCCTCGCCGGACTTCGTCCAGTTGTCGCGCAGCCGGTCCAGGTAGGACTGCGCCTGGGAGCCGATCTTGACGCCCCGGGCGAAGGCCAGCATGTTGCCCGCGCCCGCGTTGTAGCCGAGGGCGACGAGTTCGTCGCGGCTCAGCGACACGCCCGGGTGGGCCGGGAGCTGCTCGGCGAGGTCGTGCAGGTGCCACGCCGCGGCCTGGACGGCGAGGTCGCGGTCGTCCGGGAGCTCCTCCCACCGGCGGGAGGCGAAGGGACGGCCGGGCTTGGTGTCGTCGAACGCGGCCCGGTGCATGTTGGCGATGCCGAAGGAGGCGTCCGGCTTGCTGCGCTGCCAGGCCCGTTCGAGCTCGGGGTCGTGCGGCTTGTACGCCTCGTTGTAGAGGATCGCCATCAGCAGCTGCGGGTTGACCCCGGCCTCGGCGGCGAACCGGCGCACCGGCGCGGCGTAGTCGGCGGGGTCGTAGCGGCCCGAGGCCTTCGACGGTGCGGCCGAGGGGGCGGCCGACGGCGCACCGCCGGACGCCGGCGCCGACGACGCCGCGGCGGACGGCGTGGGGTCGGCGGAGGTCGCGCCGTCGTGGCCGTTGCCGCGGACGAGGCCCAGTCCGGCCACGACCACGACGCCGATCACCAGCCAGCGCCCCCAGCCCGGGCCCTTCTGTTCCTCGCTCACCGCTGCCGGTCCCTCCCCGTTTCGCCCGTGCGCCCGTTCGACCGCCGTACGGTCGACCGCCTTCCGTCGGCAGGTTACTCGGCGCTCCCGTGGTCGCCGTCGAGGGTGCGGAGGAAGTCCTTCGCCTTCTCGACGCCGGTGTCGATCTGCCCGCTGTACTTGCCGTCCGTGCGGTCGTCGATCGCGTCGCCGACCTTCTCCAGGCCCTTCCCGATCACGTCACCGTGCTCGCGGGCGAGGTCGGTTGCCTTGTCCGCCGGGTTCTTCGGACCCTCAAGCATGGTGACGCTCTGCTCCTCTGATGCGTTCCTGATGGTGTGCCGACGTGGCGGGGATCATGACCATCCTAACGACGGCCGACCGAACGGTTCGCCTGCTGCCGGTCGGCGGCGGGTGACTTTGGTGAGATGGGTTTGTATGCTCCAGCCCTACTTCTACAGAGGTGTAGAAGACGGGTCCGTCGCCGGGACCGAAGGCGTCCCGGCGACCGCGGCGGTGCGATCGCGTCGCCGCAGCCGCAACGATCGAGGGAAGTGCGCATGGCCGGCCAGCGGGCGAGAACGCCGTACCAGGACGCGGGACCGCGCCCCGAGGACCGTGCCTTCCCCGCCCAGCGCTCCCGGGTGGCCGCAGCCCCGGGAGGCCCGGTGGACGCCGCGCACGCCGCGCACGCCGCTCACGCCGGCGCGGAGCCGTCGGCGCGGGCACCGCGGACGGGGGCGGCGCGCCGCCGGCAGCAGGCGCGTCGGCGCGGCGGTCTGGTGGCCGCGTGCTCCGCGGTCGGGCTGCCCGTACTGGGCGCTGTCGCGGACGAGTCGGGCGGGCCCGGCGTCGGCCTGCTGTTCGCGGCCGGCTCGGTGCTCGGGACGGGTGTCGCGGCGGCGCTGTGCAGCCGGCCGGGCCGGTGGTGGGTGGTGACGGCCGCTCCGGTCGTGGTGCTGCTCGCCGCGGCGGGCGTGGAGTTCGCGGCGCACCCCGACAAGTACCGGGGCAGGAACCTGGGGACCGGCACGCTGCGCTGGGTCGTCGAGGCGTTCCCGGTGATGGCCGCCGCGGTGGGGGTGGCGCTGGCGGTGGTCGTCGGCCGGGCGGTGGCCGACCGCCGCCGGGCCGTGCCCGACCGGCGACGACCCGACGGTCCGGGCGCCCCGACCGGGGGGAGCCGTCGTGGCTGAACGCAACAACCGGGGCCGGGGCGCGGGCCGTTCCGGTGTCCCCGGTCGTACCGGCGGTGCGCCTCGTTCCGGTAGTGCCCCTCGTACCGACGGCAGTGCTCGTACCGGTGGTGCCCCTCCTGCCGGTGGTGCCGCTGGTGCCGGCCGGGCCGGCGGCCCGCGCGACCGGGCCCAGGGTCGCGGCCCCGCCCCGCTGACCGTCGCCGGGCGCACCCTGGCCTGCGCCGTCTCCATCGCCGTGCTCGGGGCCAGCGGCTTCACCTGGTACGAGTACCGCAGCCTGGACGACGGCATGATCAAGTCCATGGCGCTGAGCGAGGCGAAGAAGAACGCCCCGCCGCACCTCGACAAGTCCGTCAACCTGCTGCTGATCGGTCTGGACAGCCGCAAGGACATGGACGGCAACGACCTGCCCAAGCAGTTCGTGGAGGACGAACTGCACGCGGGCTCCAGCGGGATCGGCGGCTACAACACCAACGCCCTGATCGTGCTGCACATCCCGGCCAACGGCGGCAAGGTCTCCGCGCTGTCCGTCCCGCGCGACGACTACGTGCAGACCGTCGGCGCCGACGGCAGGATGCACAAGATCAAGGAGGCGTACGGCATCGCGAAGGACGCCGCCGAGCTGAAGCTGGCCGGCAAGGGGCTCTCCAAGGCGGACCTGGAGCGGCAGAGCCGGGAGGCCGGCCGCTCGGCCACCATCCAGACCGTGCAGAGCCTCCTGGACGTCCCGATCGACCACTTCGCGGAGGTGAACCTGATCGGCTTCTACGACATCGCCAAGGCGGTGGAGCCGATCCAGGTCTGCCTCAACCACCCGGTGGACGATCCGATCACCGCCCGGACCGCCACCCACGAGGGCGGCGGCACCGGCCTCAAACTGCCCGCCGGGATCAGCTCCCTCAACGCCGCCCAGGCGCTCTCCTTCGTCCGCCAGCGCCACCACCTCGCCAACGGCGACCTCGACCGCACCCACCGGCAGCAGGCGTTCATCTCCTCCGTCGAGTACAAGCTCAAGCAGCAGGGGATCCTGAACGACTTCGGGCAGATGCAGAAGCTGTTCGGGGTGGTGAAGAAGGACGTCGTCATCGACAACGAGTGGAACATCCTCGACTTCGCCCAGCAGGCGCCCAACCTGACGGGCGGCAACGTCGAGTTCAACACCCTGCCGATCGCCGGGTTCAGGACGGTCGGCGGGCAGGAGGTCAACACCGTCAACCCGGACCTGATCAAGAAGATCGTCCGGCAGTTGTTCAACCACGATCCGGCCGCCGCGGCCGCTCCCGCCGGGGACGCACCGGGCGACGCGGGCGACGCGGGCGCCGCTCCCGCCGCCTCCGCGTCGGCCGCGACGACCGCGTCCGCTGCGCGGAGCGGGCCGAGCGGGCAAGCGAAGGCGGTGGTCGACGTCAACGCGGCGGCCGGCGCCGGCGCGGCCTCCAACGAGTCCAAGGCGCTGGCCGAACTCGGTTACCAGGCGGGCAGGATCGGCGACGCCCCGGCCAGGACCAAGGTCACCACCGTCGCCTACGGAAGCGGTGCGAAGGCCGACGCCCAGCAGCTCGCGGGCCGCTACGGGGTCACCGCCGCACCCTCCGGCACGGTTGCGCCCGGCCACATCCTGCTCACCCTCGCCGCCGCCCGCACCCCGGCCCCCACCGCCGTGCCCCCGGGCGCCGCCGCGACGGGCGCCCCGTCCGGCGACCCGGCGGCGGGCCTGCCGATGCAGGGGCCGCCGGTGAAGGCGGGTGGGATCCCCTGCGTGGACTGAGGGCATCGTGGCCCCGCCGCCGCTGGTCGGGCCCGTCCGGTCGGGCCGTCCGGCGGCGGCGCGGGTCAGGGGCGGGGTGCCTTCTCGCCGTGCACGGCGGTGTACTCGGCCGCGAGCCACGGGCCCAGGTCGTCGATGAGCATGGTGAGGACGCCCCGGTCCACGGCGGGAGCGCGGTCAGCGGCCGGAGTACGGGCGGTGGCGGCGGCCAGGCGCATCCGGTCGGCGTGCTCCGGGTAGTAGGCGGCGAAGGCCTCGGCGGAGGCGGTGAGGTCGCTGGTCCAGCCGCCCCAGCGGGGCATCACCAGGGTGAAGCCGGTGCGGACGATGCGGCGGGTGACCGCGCGGGTGAGGGCGCGGAGTTCGGCGTCCGTGGTGGCGGCGGCCGCGCGTTTGCGCCAGCCGGGGAGGGCCAGGGCGAGGTCGCCGTTGGTCTCCCGGGCGAGCAGGGAGGTGGGCCGGTAGCGGGGGAGCCGGGTGGCGAGGTCCACGCCGAGCAGCGGGGTGCACAGGCAGGCCACGAACCAGCCCAGATCGTGCCGTTCGAGCTCGCTCAGCAGGGTGCCGGTGCCGAAGAGCAGCACGCCGACGCCGTCGACCTGCGCGAACTCGGCGTCCAGCGCGGCTTCGAGGGCGTCGGCGTCGGCCCGGTCAGCGGCCGTGGGCTCGTGGTGCAGGGCGAGCAGCAGGTCGAGGTCGGAGACACCGGGGCGGGCGGTGCCGCGCGGGATGCTGCCGTAGAGGTAGGCACTGTGCAGCCGGTCGGGGCCGAAGACGCGGGCGATCCGCTCGCGGGCCGCGCCGACCACCGGGGCGAACGGCGCCGGCATGCGGGTGAGCGAGCCCTCCCGGGCGATGAATCCGGCGGCGTCCAGGCCCTGAGTGGTGGTCATGGGGGGCACTCTGCCGCACCACCGGCCCGGCTGACCAGCGAGATATCCGGCCACCCGGTGGCTTGTCGGTGCCGTGTGCAAGCATCCGTCGCACACGAACACGGAGGGCGTGCGCGGGGATCGGCACGGGCACCCGGGGCGGCCGTCGACGACCGATGACCGAGGACCGGCCACTGGCGGGCCCGGAGGCGTGCCGCTGCCACCGGCCGGGAGTCGGACGGTGGCAGCGGGGCGGAGCCGGACGCCCGGTCAGCTCGGCGTGGCCGCCTGCGTGGTCGGGCACGGCGGGAGGGTCGACGGCGCCGTGGTCGCACAGGCCGCGGCCGTCGACTTCGCGCTGGTCGTGACGGTGGTCGCGGCCGATGTGACGGTGGTGGTCGGTTTGCCGGCCGTCGTGGCCGTCGTGGCCGTGGTGGTGGCGGTCGAGGGCGCGGTGCTCGCCGTCGACTTCGTCGCGGACGGCGTGCCCGTGGAGGTCGTCGCCGAGGAGGACGACGGCCCGCCCGAGGAGGTGGTCGAGCCCGAGGTGGTCGAGCCCGAGGTGGTGGCGCCGGACGTCGTGGCACCCGAGGTGGTGGACCCGGAGGTGGTCGAGCCCGAGGTGGTGGCCCCGGAGGTCGTGGCACCCGAGGTGGTGGCCCCGGACGTCGTGGCGCCCGAAGCGGTCCCGGAGGCCGGCGAACCCGACGGCGTGGTCGGCTTCCACACCGCGGGCGGCGGCACGCCCGGCGCGAGGGGGCCCTTCGGCGGTTCGACGGGCTTGTCCACGATCCGGATCTGCCCGGTCGCCCGGGCGAACCAGCCGCCGGTGTCGATGTTCACCAGGACGATCGCGGTCACCGGCTGCGGCGCCGGCACCACCACGATCAGCGAGGACGGCTGGAAGCCCGTCCAGGCCTTCCCGGTGTACTTGGCGTTGCTCATCAGCTTCGGCGGCCCCAGCGGGTTGCCGCAGGCGCAGCGCACCCTGGGCACGCCCTGGGCGTCCACCAGGACGGCCGTCCCGGCCTGCAGCGCGGACTGGTACTCGACCGAGGCCCCGCCCTTGTAGCTGTGGTTGGTCACCCGGGTGTCCACCCGCAGGTACGCCGGGGTGAGCGAGCGCAGGTAGCCGGGAATGTCGGCCTGCGCGATGCCGGCGCCGGCGGCCCAGGCACGGCCGGTGTCCCCGGTCGAGACCATCCCGATCAGGCGCTCGGTGTCGCAGCTGGACTTGCCCATCGCGCCGCCGTACAGCCCCGCGGAGCTGCCCTCGACACTGTGCAGGGCGGCCGACGTACTGCCCGCGGACGTTGCGCCGCCCGGGTGGGTGGTACCGCCGGGCTGTTGCGCCGCCGAGGTGGCGGGAGCGGGCGCCGTCATCCCCTGGGTTTCCACCGACGGGGTGAACGGGGCGGGCCCCGGGTCCGCCGGCGCCTGCAGGGCGACCTCGTTGGCGGCCGGGATCGCCTCGGTCTTGCTGCCCTGGTTGCCGACGATCACCACGGTGGCCACCACGGCCACCACCAGGGTGCCCGCCGCCAGCGCCAGCCCCTTCGGGGAGCGCCACCACGGGCGGTGCGGCCGGCCCCCGGAGCCACTGGAACCGTTGCCACCACCGGAGGGCGGCCCGGAGTCCCCGGGCGGGCCCGAGGGCGGCGGGGGCACGGACGACGGCCCGGAGGTGCCGCCACCGGACGGCGGACCGGCCAGCGGGCCCGACGGGGGGCCGGAGGGAGGGCCGTACGGCGGCTCGGTCGGTGGTCCGGACGGCGGTGGTTGGGAGGTCATCGAGGCTCCGTTTCGCAGGCGGCCGGCGATCGCGTTCGGCACGGGAAGCTCCTGCCACTGGCTTCCCTTTCTCTCCCGGCGCACCGCCCGCCGCAACAGCAGGTGCCCGGGGCGTCGCCGAGCGTGCGCCCCGGGCGTCGGCCACCCTGGAAGCCGAGCGGGCCCGAGAGCCGGAGGCCCGTCGAGCGACCAGGAGGCGGCATGGAGCAGCCCACGACCCGGGCCGCGGGCCCGCCCGGCGCCGTCCGCGGCTGGCTGGACGCGCTCGCCGTCGTGCTGGCCGGGGTGGTCGCGATGGCGGCGGTGGCCGCGCTCGGCCTCTGGCTGGCCGGCGCCGCCGACCTCCCCGACGGCGGCTTCGCCTCGGTGGTCGCGGCGACGCTGGCGCTCGCCGTCGGCGGGTCCGTCCAACTCGACGGCGGCGCGGGCGGCTTCGCCGCCGTGGACGCCGGGATCACGGCGATGCCGCTGACCGTGTCGGTGGTCGGCGCGGTCACGATGGCCGAGGTGCTGCTGCGTCAGCTGCGCTTCCGCGCGGTGGCCGGCGGGCGTGAACTGCTGGGCCGGCTCGCCCGGACGGTCGTGCTGTGGGTGCTCGCCCTCGTCCTGCTGACCCTCGTCGCCCGGCACAGCTTCGTCGTCCCGCTCGGCGGCGACCTCGCGCAGTCGATCGGCGGCGCCCTCGGGCTGACCCCGGAGGTCGGCTTCCACGCGGAGGGCCCGAGCACCGTCGGCATCGGTCTGGCGTGGTTGCTGGCGGTGCTCGCGGCCACCTTCGCGGTGTCCCGCCGGGCGCCGCTGCCGCCCGGCCTGGTGCGCCACCAACTCGCCGTCCGCCCGGCTGCGTTCGCGCTCTGGACGGTGCTGCTGGCGTACCTGGCGATCGGCGCGGTGGCGGGGGTGCTGACCGCCGTCGTCAACGGCGACGCCCGGCAGACCATGGCGGTGGTGCTGCTCGCGCTGCCCGACCTCGCCTGGATGGCCTTCGGCCTCGGGCTCGGCGCCGAGTGGCACGGCCGGTTGAAGGGCGCACTCGGCCTGCCCGTGCCCAAGCCGCTCGCCGAGGTGCTGCGCGTGCCGGACGGACAGGAGGCGACGGTCGACCTCGGCACCCTGGCGGACCAGGACGCGCGCGCCTGGTGGCTGCTGCCGCTGGCCGCCGTCGTGCTGCTCGCGGCCGCCTTCCTGGCGGCCCGCCGTTCGCCCCGCACCGTCCGGCTCTGGCAGCACGCCGTCCGGTTCGCGCTGGCCGCCGCCGTCACCATGCTGCTGGTGGGCCTGTGGACCCGGATGGACGCCGAGTACGGGCTCTCCGTGCTCGGTGTCGGCCTGGGCGAGGGCGGTGGCCTGGACGATCTGATCGGCTCCGTCCTCGGCGGCTCCAACCCGGTGGCCGGCCTCGGCAGCGGCAGCCTCACGCTGCGCCCCTCGCTGTGGACGGCCGTCCCGCTCGCGGCGGGCTGGGGCCTGGTCACCGGCGCCCTCGGCGCGCTGCTCGCCACCCGGGTGCGGCACCGGGGAGAGGTCACCGAGGAGGAGCCGGCCGAGAGCTGACGGGCCGGCCGGGGCTCAGAACAGCCGGTGGCCCTGGACCAGGGCAGTCCTGGTGCCGTCGTCGCGGACGTGCCGGAGTTTCCTGACGCCGCTGTGCATCTTCGCGCTGAACAGCAGCGAGGGGCCGATGATCACGCCCGCGGCGGCCAGGGCGAAGAGCAGCCCGATGTTCTGGGTGCTCCGGTCGTCGCCCTCCTCGACGGTCTGGCCGCCCAGGTGGATCAGCATCGGGACGGTGGCCAGCAGCGAGAGCAGCAGCAGCCAGCCCAGCGCCCGGTGCACCAGCTGCTTGGCCCTCGCCCGGGCGGCGCTCTCCACCCGGACGGAGAACGCCCGGAGGCACCGCGGGCAGATGAGGGCGATGTCGCGGTCCCCCTCGGCGGGCCGCGGCGCGCCGCCCTGCGGCACGTGGGAGACGCTCCACCTGACCCTCGTCGTGGTGGGTCCGTGCTCCACGCTCACCCTGCAGCCGAGGCTCACCACGTATCTGTCGCCGATCGTGGACTGTGCCACCGTGCCACCCCCAGACGCCGCCGCGACCGTCACGGGGCAGGCGGATTGTAGCCGTGCCCGCGGCCGGTGAGACAGACGACGTCACGTCAAAAGGCCTCGGACAGAAGGATCACCGCCGCCGGGACGGCCTGGCCGAGCGCCCCGCGCCACAGCCTGGGTTCCGAGACGAACAGGGTGATCCCGCCCGCGACCATGAAGGCGGCGATGTAGAGGATCACCGCGCGGCCCGAGCCGCCGTGGCCGGAGTGCAGCAGAACCAGGCCGGTGACCAGGCCGAGGGCCAGGAAGAGGTTGTAGAAGCCCACGTTGAAGCGCCAGAGCCGGACCTCCGGGGCGTCCGCGGTGTTGCCGGTGAGCAGGTAGCGCACCCGGGGGTGTCCGTAGAGGAAGCTCTCCAGCGGCCACGCGACGAGGTGGATCGCGGCGGCGACCATGGCGAACACCTGGCTCACGGCATCCATGACGAGCGGCTCCCTCCGGACGCGAACGGGGACGGCCACGCGGGCGGCGGGTGGACGACCGGCGAGGCCCAGGCGGGGGGCTCCGGCACCGCGCGGGGCACCCGCGGGTCGAACGCCGGGACGACCTGGGTGGGCGGCCCGCCGCCGCCCCACCGGGCCGCGTCGGGGGCGTCGGCCGCGGTGGTGGCCGCGCGCAGCTCGGCGACGAACTGCAGGCAGCTCGCGTACCGCTCCTCGGGCGTCTTGGCGAGCGCCCGGGCGACCACCGCCGTCACCGCGGCCGTCAGGTCGGGCCGGTGCTCCTCCAGCGCCGGCGGCGGGTCGTTGAGGTGGGCCCAGAGCAGTGCGAGGTCGCTCTCCCGGCGGAACGGCGGGGTGCCCGCGAGCATCTCGAAGACCACGCAGCCGAGGCTGTACTGGTCGCAGCGCCCGTCCAGCGGCCGGCCGGAGATCTGTTCGGGCGCCGCGTAGTCCAGCGTGCCGACGATCTGGCCGACACTGGTCAGCCCGCTGAGCGACAGGGACTTCTTGGTGAGCCCGAAGTCCGCCAGGTACAGGTGCTCGGGGTGCTCGCTGTCCGTGCCGGCGGCGACCAGCACGTTGCCCGGCTTGACGTCCCGGTGCACCAGGTCGTGGTCGTGCGCGGCGTCCAGCGCGGAGGCGATCTGCAGGGCCAAACGGGTGGTGCGCTCGACCGGGAAGGGGCCGCCCCGGTTGATCAGGGCGCGCAGGTCGCCGCCCTCGACGTAGCGCATCGCGATGAACAGGATGCCGTCGTGCTCGCCCGCCTGGAACACCGGGATGATGTGCGGGTGGTCGATCGCCGCCGCGGCCTCGGACTCGTGGATGAAGCGCTGCCGGAACACCTCGTTGCGGGCCAGCTCGGGGGCCAGCAGCTTGACCGCGACGGTCCGGCGCAGCCGCAGGTCCTTGGCCCGGTAGACCACGGCCATGCCGCCGCGGCCGATCTCGCTCTCCAGCCGGTAGTCCGCGACCTTCCGCCCGACCAGGCCGGCGGGCAGGCTCGGGGCGGACGGCTGCTCGGCGGAGGTCACGGCTCGCCGGCCTGGGTGGGCGCGTACGGGCCGCCCACCGGCGACGGCGACGCCCCGGGCGCGGGCGACTGCGCCGGTGCCGGGGTCGGCGTGTGCCGCGGGGAGGGCTCCGGTGCGGCGGGCGCCGGCTGCCGGTCGGTGGCCGCGTACGTCTGCAGCTGCAGCCCGTCGCAGTAGCACCAGCGGTCGTGCACCGGGTCGAAGACCCAGAGCGCCTCGCCGTCCACCACCAGGCCCACCCGCAGGCCGCGGGTGCGCTCCCGGAACGCCTCCAGGTCGAGGGTCCCGGCCGCGAGGTCCTCCAGCAGGGCGCGGTAGCGGGCCAGCGCGGCCTCCGCCTCGGCGAGCGCCGGGCGCGGATCGGCGGTCCGGGCGGGCGGGCCCCCGGCGGCGGGCGGCGGCTGCGGCAGGGCGACCAGCAGCCGGCCGTCGACCCAGGCGCTCCAGCCGTTGGAGCACAGGACCTGCGCCCAGTCGCCCTGGCGGCCGAGCAGCTGCAGCGGGAGCAGCGCGTCGAACCGCGCCGACGGCCGTGCCGGGTCCGGGGCCGTCCAGGAGGCCAGTCCGCCCGGCGGGGCGACGTGGGTGGGGCTGAACACGAACTCGTCCATGGGCGGCTACATTTCCTCCGCCGCGCGACCCCCGCCGCGCGCGGCACGACTCGCACCACAGGGTCGGTTCCCACTCTACCGGCGGCGGCCCGACCCGGCGCCGGGCACGGGTGCACGCCCGCGCCCGGGCCGGCCGCCGGACTACTTGCGCATCACCGAGGGCTCGTGCCGCCGCAGCAGGGCCAGCACCGCCAGGCCGTACGCCACCGAGAGGCCGAGCATCGCGCCCATCCCGACCAGCCAGCCGGTGCGCTCGTGGCGGAACATCGGGTCCGCGGTGATCGGGGACGGGATGGTCAGCCCGTTCAACTGGACCGTCCGGGCCATGGAGGACAGGCCCCACCGCGAGGGGAACAGCCAGGCGAACTGCTCCAGGCCGGGCACGCCGACCAGCTTGAGCATCAGACCGCTGAGGACGATCTGGACGATGGCGAGGAGCACGAGCAGCGGCATCGTGGTCTCCTCCTTGTCGACGGCGGCGGAGACCACCAGGCCGAGCATCATCGCCGTGAACGCGAGCACCGCGACCGCGATGATCAGTTCGGGCAGCTGCGGCATCAGCACACCGCTCGTCACCGGTGGCGGGGAGCCCGGACGGGGCTCGGCGGAGAGCTTGACCCCGCCCAGGCCGACCACGGTCAGCACCGCGGCCTGCGCCACCGTGACCGCCCCGAGGACCACCACCTTCGAGACCAGGTACGCCGATCTGGACAGGCCGACGACGCGTTCCCGCCGGTAGATCGCGCGCTCCTTGACGATCTCGCGCACCGAGTTGGCCGAGCCGGTGAGCACACCGCCGAGACAGAGCGTGAGCAGGCAGTTGATGGCGTTCTCGTCGGTGAGCCGGGAGCCGGCCATCACCCGGCACATCAGGCCGATGATGAACGGCAGCGCGATCATGACGGTGAGGAACAGCCGGTCGGCCGCGAGCACCGCGGAGTACCGGCGCACCAGCGTGCCCAGCTGGGAGAGCCAGCTCTGTGGCTTCTCGTGGCCGATCGTCGGCGCGGCCGCCGCGGCGTCGTGCGGCGGGTGGGCCGCCTCGGCCGTCACGTACCGCTGGTACTGCAACGAGGCCCGGAACCGGTCACGGGCGACGCCCTCGGTGTCGCTCTCGAAGGCCTCGAAGGCCTCCGGCCACTCGTCCTGACCGAAGTAGTCGAGTGCCTCGCCGGGCGGCCCGTAGTAGGCCGTCCGCCCGCCCGGGGCCAGCACCAGCAGGCGGTCGCACACGTTCAGGCTCAGCACGCTGTGCGTCACCACGACCACCGTGCGGCCGTCGTCGGCCAGCCCGCGCAGCATCCGCATCACCGAGCGCTCCATGCCCGGGTCCAGCCCGGAGGTCGGCTCGTCGAGGAAGAGCAGGGAGGGCTTGGTCAGCAGCTCCAGGGCCACGCTGACCCGCTTGCGCTGGCCGCCGGACAGGCTGGCGATCACCTGGTCGGCCCGTTCGTCCAGGCCCAGTTCGTGGATCACCTCCAGGACCCTGGCCTCCCGCTCCTGCGGGTCGGTGTCGCCGGGGAAGCGCAGCTCGGCGGCGTAGGTGAGCGCGCGGCGGACGGTCAACTGGGTGTGCAGGATGTCGTCCTGCGGGACGAGCCCGATCCGGCGGCGCAACTCGGCGTAGTCGCGGTAGAGGTCGCGTCCGTCGTACAGCACCGTGCCCTGGTCGGCGGGGCGCAGCCCGGTGAGCGCGTTGAGCAGCGTGGACTTGCCCGCTCCGCTGGGGCCGGCCACCGCGAGCAGGGTCTTCTCGGGGAGCGGGAAGCTGACGTCGTCCAGCAGGACCCGGCGGTCCGGGCCGACGTGGACGACCAGGTGCTGGACGTCGAGCGAGATCTCGCCGGTGTCGGTGTACTCGACCAGTCGGCCGTCGACCAGGCACAGCGCGGAGTGGCCGATGCCGACGATGTCCGCGGGGCCGACCGGGCCGCGCTTGACCGGGCGGCCGTTGAGGTAGGTGCCGTTGTGGCTGTTCAGGTCGACGATCTCGTGACTGCCGTCGGGCAGTTCGCGCAGCTCGGCGTGGTGCCGGGAGACCACCAGGTCGTCCAGCACCAGGTCGTTGTCCGGCGAGCGGCCGATCCGCACGGTGCGGCCGGGCAGCTGGAGGACGGCGCTCGGACTGCGGAAGACGCCGGAGCTCTCCGGGGCGACCAGGACCGTGCGCTCGTCCGGCGCCGGGGCGGGCAGGCCGGCGAAGGTCGCGGACGGGCCGTCGGCCGGATCGCCGAACCGCAGCCGGGTGCCCGGGCCGACGTCCTCGCGGCTGACCCGGTGGCCGTCGTCGAAGGTGCCGTTGGTGCTTCCGACGTCCTCCAGCAGCCAGTGGCCGTCGGTGGCGCGCAGGATCGCGTGGTGCCAGGAGACCCGGGGGTCGTCCAGCACGATCTCACTGGTCGGGTCGCGGCCGACGTGATAGGCCCGGGTCGGGTCGATCAGCTGGGAGTCGGTCTCGGTGACCAGGACGAGGGGTGGCGCGGTGAGTGCGCCGACGCGCTCTCCCATGCTGGGAATTCTATCGCCGGTGGGCGTGAACGGCCTTCCCGGACCACAGGATTGGACTGGACCACTGTGCCATGGCGGCACTATCGTTCGGCGTGCCCGCGCGTCGCCGGGCGTCGGGCGTCGGCGAGTGCCGGGCGTCGCCGGGTGGCATCGAGTGCTTCGGAACGGAACCCATGAGCATCTGGCCCCGGTTGCGCCGATCCCGGACCGTCCGAGCCGGGCGTGCCACCGGCCGGGTGCTGCGCTGCGGCCTGATGGACACCATGCTCGCCGACCTCGCCGTCTCGGTCGTGCTCTGCTTCGAGCAGCCGCTGGACGACGACCGGCTCGCCGCCGGCCTGGCCCGCGCCCTGGAACGGGTGCCGGTCTTCGCCGGGCGGCTGCGCACCGTCGACGGGGTCCTGGAAGCGGTCTGTGACGACTCCGGCGTGCCACTGGAGGTCTACACCGTGGACGGCACGCTCGCCGAGGCGATGGGCCGGGTCACGGCGGCCGGCTCCGAACTGGTCGACCGGGTGGACGCACCGGGCGCCCGCACCGGCGGCGCCCCGCTGCTCACCGTCCGGGTCACCCGCACCGCCGACGGCGGGACGCTGCTCGGCTGCTCCTGGCACCATGCGATCGGCGATCTGCACAGCTTCATGCTGCTGCTGCGGATCTGGTCGGCGGCGGTCGAGGGGGAACCGCTCCCGGAGGCCGAACTCGTCTCCGACCAGGACGAGTTGCTGGACGGTGCGCTGCCCGCCGAGGACTGCGGGCGGCCCGGGTTCCGGGTGCCCGCGCCCGCCGAGGCCGAGCTGCTGGCCCGCGAGGTGGCGGCCGGGCCGCGCGCCAACCGGACCGTCCAGATCGCCTTCACCGACACCGAAGTGGCCCGGATGCGCGCGGAGTTCGGTGCCGCGGCCGGGCGCCGACTGTCCGCCGGGGACGTGCTGTGCGCGCATCTGCTCGCCACCCTGCGGGAGTTGGACGGCGACGACGCCGAGCGGATGCTGACCGTCCCGGTCAACGCGCGCCGCTGGCTCGGCCTCTCGCCCGCCCTGGTGGGCAACCTGCTGAGCGAGGTGCACGTGCCGCACCGGCCCGGGGACGGCCCGGCGGCGCTGGCCGGCGCGCTGCGGGCGGCGGTCGATGAGTTCCCGACCGCGCACCTCAACCTCCGGGCCAACCTCGGCTTCCTGGCCGCGCTCGGCCGCTCGCGGCTGCGCGAGTGCGTACCGCTGGGCTTCGACCCGCAGGCCCGCCGGTTCAGCTTCTCCAACTGGAGCCGCTTCGGCGCCTATGCGGTCCGCTTCCAGGGGCAGCGCCCGGTGTTCTTCAGCCCGGCCGCCAACTACCCGCTGCCGTGGGTCTGCTGGACGGTCGAGGGGTTCCGCGGCGAGGGGTGGCTGACCACGGTGGTGCTGCCGGCCCGGCTCGCCGCCCGGGTCCGCGGCGCGGAGGGCCGGGCGGCGCTGCACCGCTTCCGGACGGCGGCCGACGAGCCGCCCGCGTCGGCCGCCGTGCTGCCGAAGGTGATCTGAGCGCCGTCCGAGCGCTGTCCGAGCGCTGTCCGGGCGCCGGACGCTACCGGAAGGACCGCTCGATCCCGGTCCACAGCCGGGAGCGGGCCTGCAGCGCGGTGCGGACGGTCACGGCGCAGGAGTCCCACTTGGCCTGGTCGTCGCCGCACAGGTCGATCAGCATCTGCATCGCCATCGGGGTGTGCTGCTCGCCGTCGACCTCGATGTGCCGGGCCAGGTAGTCCTTGAAGACGGTGAGCAGGCCGTCCGGGTCGTCGATCGCGATCACCTGGGCGAACATCTCGGGGATCAGGTCCTCGCGGCCGAAGGCGAAGGCCGCGGCCCGGCAGTGCACCGGGGCGTTCTCGATGACGGACCAGGTCGTGCTCGTGAAGTCCACGGCCGGCTGCGGGACGTCGGCGGCCTTCAGCGCCTCCGGCACGGCGGAACCGGTGCCCAGCAGGGCCAGGAACGCCTCCACCGGGCGCGGGTCGGCGCCGGCCCGGCGCATGCCGTCCAGGTACAGCTCGAAGTGGCTGGTGTAGCCCTCGCCGAGCTCGTCGCTCTCCTCGACCAGCACGATCTCGTTGATCAGCCGCCGGCTGGCCGTCGGGCCGCCGGGCACCCACGGGACCTCGACGCAGGTCAGGTCGCGCTGCAGGCTCTTCAGCAGCGACATGAAGTCCCAGACGGCGAAGACGTGGCTGTTCAGGAAGGTGCGGACGCGCTCGATGTCGGTGAGCGCCGCGTACACGGAATGGCCGACCACCTCGCGGCGCAGGGGGTCGATGGCCTGCTGCAGGCTGGTCAGTCCGGGGTGGGAGCGGTCCCAGTGGTAGCGGTTGGCGGACATGCGGGCTCCTTGTCGGTCACGGGGTGTGCTGCGGGGGTGTCCCGCGTGGTGCTGCAGGGGTGCTGCGGGGTGTGCCGGGCACGGGGTGTCGCGGCACGGGCTTGCGGGGGCGGGGGCCGGTCAGGGGTGCTTCATGACGGCGTACAGCGCGTGCCGCAGCTGGTCGCGGCTCGGCTGCACGGCCCGGTCGAGGGCCGGGGCGAAGGGCAGGACGGCGCCGTCGGGCCGGGTGATCCGGCGCGGCGGGGCGATCAGGCGCAGCTCCTCGGCGGCGGTGGCCAGCACCTCCGCGCCGAAGCCGCAGCTGCGGTTGGAGTCGTCGATCACCACCAGCCGGCCGGTGCGCTGCAGCGAGTCGGCCAGTGCCTGCCAGTCGAAGGGGTGGACGGTGCGCGGGTCGAACACCTCCACCGAGACGTCCGGCGCGACCTCCTCGGCCACGGCGAGCGCGTCGTGCACCAGGTGCCCGAGGGCGACCACGGTGACGTCGGTGCCCGGGCGGTGGATCCGGGCCCGGCCGAGCGGCACCGGGGCGAGCTCCCGGGTGACGGTCTCGCGCACCGGCAGGGCGGCGGCGGGCGCGAACACCACGACCGGGTCCGGATCGCGGATCGCGGATCGCAGCAGCCCGTAGGCGTCCGTCGGGGTGGCGGGCACCACGGTCTTCAGGCCGGCGTGCGCGAACAGGCTGTACGGGTGGTCGGAGTGCTGTCCGGCCCAGCCGTCCCTGGAGCCGGACCCGGGGACCAGGCAGGTCAGCGGCACGGCCGCCTGGCCGCCGGTCATCAGGGAGAACTTGTGCGCCTGGTTGACGAGTTGCTCGAAGACCAGGAACAGCAGCGAGGGGATCTGGAACTCCAGCACCGGGCGTCGGCCGGCCAGTGCGGCGCCGACCGCCATCGCGGTGAAGGCCTGTTCGGACAGCGGGGTGTCGACGATCCGGTCCGGGCCGAAGCGGTCCAGCAGGCCGAGCGTGGGCCCGGCCAGGCCGGCGCCGATGTCCTCGCCGAAGACGCAGACCGCGGGGTCGGCGGCGAGTTCGTCGGCCAGCGCCCGGTTGAGCGCCTTGGTGTAGGAGAGCCTGGTCACGGTGTCGCTCCCGCCCGGGCCCGCAGCCCGTCCGCGTACAGGTGGTCCGATGCGCGCGCCGGGTCCGGGTGTTCGGAGGCGAGCGCGAACTCCTCGGCGGAGCTGAGCTGTTCGGCCACCGATCGGTCCAGCCCGGCGAGCGCCGCGGGGTCGACCAGGGCGGCGGCCCGGGGGAGCGGGTCGCGCCCGCGCCAGGCCTCGACCTCCTCGGGGGTGCGGTAGCGCAGTTTCATCCGGCGTTCCATGGTGTGGTGGCCCTCGTAGCGGTAGGTGCGGCACTCCAGGAAGCCGGGGCCGCCGCCGTCGCGCGCCCGCTCGACGGCGCGCAGGGCGGCGGCGCGGACGGCCTCGGTGTCCATGCCGTCCACCTCCTCGGCGGGGATGCCGAAGGCGGCCGCCCGGCCGGTGGCGCTGCCCGCGACGGCGGTGGCGGCGGGCAGGGTGGTGGCGTAGCCGTTGTTCTCGCAGACGAACAGCACCGGCAGGCGCCACATCGCGGCGAGGTTGAGCGATTCCAGCAGCACGCCCTGGTTGAGTGCGCCGTCGCCGAAGAAGGCCACTGCCACCGGGGTTCGCCCGGGCGGCTCCTGGCCGGTCCGCGCCCGCGGGGCGGTCTGGGCCTGCGGGTCGGCTTGTTGCCGCGGGGCGGTCTGCGCCGGCCGACCGGCCTGCGTCTGCCGACCGGCCTGCTCCTGGCGGGCCGCCCAGGCGGCGCCGACCGCGATCGGGGCGCCGGCGCCGACGATGCCGTTGGCGCCGAGGATGCCCAGGGAGAGGTCGGCGGCGTGCATGGATCCGCCCCGGCCGCCGTTCAACCCGCCGACGCGGCCGAGGAGTTCGGCGAGCAGCCGGTGCGGGGCGGCGCCCCGGGCGAGCACGTGGCCGTGGCCGCGGTGGGTGCTGGTGAGCCGGTCGGCCGGGCCCAGCGCCGAGCAGACGCCGACCGCGACGGCCTCCTGCCCGATGTACGGGTGGATGCCGCCGGGGATCGCGCCGGACTTCACCAGGCCGAGCGCCAGCTCCTCGAAGCCGCGGATCAGCCGCAGCATCCGGTAGCGCTCGGCGGGCGTGCCGAGCGGGGCGGGGACGCCCGGCGCGCGCACCGCCTCCGGGGGAAGGGCTGCGGCCGGCGTGGCCGTGTCCGGGGGAGCCGTCACGGCCGTCCCCGCCAGACCGCCGGGCAGAACCGCGGGTCGGCGTAGTCCGGCCGGCCGTCGGCGGTGCGGCGCACCAGGACGTCGTGGTTGTACACCACGGGGCTGCCGTCCGCCCGGTCGTGCCGGTGGTACTCGTTGGCGGCGTCCTGCAGGTGCAGCGAGACGGCGCGGCGCGGGTAGGAGGCCAGGTTGGGGCCGCTGCCGTGGTAGGTGCGGCAGTGGTGGAAGGACATGTGGCCGCGCGGGATCGGCATCGGGACCTTGGTCACCTGCTGCCCGTTGTGGGCGGCGTTGGCGGCCAGGATGCCGCCCAGTTCGGAGCGGTCGCGGTCGGCGAAGTGCCGGGTGGAGTCCTCGCCGGAGGGCAGCTCCCGCCAGCGGTGGCTGCCGTCGACCATGGTGATGGTGCCGTTCTCCTCGTGGCAGTCGTGGAAGGGGATGAAGGCGGTGAGCATCTCCTGCGAGGTGCAGGTCTGCCAGTAGTGCTTGTCGAAGTGCCACGGCACCCGGTTGCTGGGCTCCCCGGGCACCGGCGGCTTGTAGATCAGGGTGGCCTGGAAGATCCGGATCTCCTCCGTGCCGGCGAGCAGCGCGGCCACCGCGCCGACCAGCGGCTTGCGCAGGACGGCGCCGATCGCGTCGCTCTCGTAGTGGACGTAGTCGTTGTGCCGCTGGACGGGACCGTCCGAGGGCTGCCAGGACGCCAACCTGGGCGGACGGACGGGCAGTTCGCGGTCGCGGTGGCCGGCGTAGTACAGCTCGGTGGCGGCCTGCAGGGTGTCCAGCTCCTCGTCGCCGAACAGCCGGCGGGACAGGTACCAGCCGTGCTCGCGGTAGTGGGCGACCTCGTCGGGGGTGGGCAGCAGCGCGCGCTCGGCCTCGGTGAGCCGGAACTCGGCGGTCGTGGTCATGGTCGGGCCTCCTTCGGGGGTGCGGGGTGGTCAGGCGGAGGCGGCGGAGCTGTGCCGCTTGATGGCCTCGTACAGGGCCTTGATGTTCGCGGTGCCGAAGGTGCCGGCGCCCTGGCGCTCGATCAGTTCGAGGAAGTAGGTGCGCCGGGGGTGGGTCGAGCGGGCGAAGATCTGGAACAGCTGGCCGCCGTGGTCCTGGTCGACCAGGACGTGCAGGTCGCGCAGGGTCTCCACCGGGATGGCCGTCTCGCCGAAGCGCTCGGCCAGGACGTCGAAGTAGGCGCCCGGGGTGGTCAGGAACTCCACGCCGCGCGCGCGGACGGTCCGGACGGCGGTGGTGATGTCGTGGGTGCTGAAGGCGAGGTGCTGCACGCCGGCGCCGCCGTGGGCGGCCAGGAAGTCGTCGATCTGGCCGGGCCGGCGGCCGGTGTCGGGTTCGATCAGGGTGAAGGTGACCGCGCCGGAGGGGCTCTGCACCACCTTGGAGTCCATGGCCTGCTCGCCGACCTCGATGTGCTCCTCGAAGATCGTGTGGAATCCGAGCGCGGCCTCGCAGAACCGTACAGCGGGGGCGAGTTCGCCGGCCGGGAGGCAGATCGCGACGTGGTCGAGCGCGTCCAGCAGGCTCGGCTCGGGGGCGGGCCCGCCGGTGGGCAGCGGGACGAGGCGCAGCGCGGTGTCGCCGAAGCCGGCGATCAGCGCGCCGGCGCGGTCCAGGACGCGGGCGCCGTGCCGTTCGGCGCGTTCCAGTGCGGCCTGCGGGTCGGTGCAGCCCAGGGCGAGGACGGCGACGCCGTCCCCGTGCCGGGCGACGAAGTCGGCGACCGGGTGCTCGGGGTCGGCGGCGGAGGCCAGGTGCAGCCGGATGGTGCCCTGGCGCAGTTCGACGGTGCGGGTGCCGTCCGGCGCGGTGGCCGGGGCGTCGGCGGTGAAGCCGTAGTCGGCGCAGAGCCCGGCCGCGGTCTTGTCGGCGTCGGCGCAGTGGAACTCGGCGTGGGTGATGGTCTGGACGGACATCGGGATCTCCCCCCGGAGGGATGGCAGGTGGTGGATCGGTGGGCCGGCGCGCTATCCGGCGGCCCCGGCCCGGGCGGGGCCGAGGACCAGGCTGAGGTTGTGGCCGCCGAAGGCGAAGGCGTTGCTCAGCGCGGCGCGCACCGGGGCGGACCGGGCGCTGCCCCGGACGTGGTCGAGGTCGCAGGCCGGGTCGGGGTCGGTCAGGTTGAGCGTGGGCGGCAGCGTCCCCCTCGCCACCGCCAAAGCGGTCACCGCCGCCTCCAACGCGCCTGCGGCGCCCAGGAGGTGGCCGGTGGCGCCCTTGGTGGAGCTGACCGCGGGCCGGTGCGCGCCGAAGACGGCGTGCAGGGCCGCGGTCTCGGCCACGTCACCGAGCTTGGTGCCGGTGCCGTGGGCGTTCACGTAGTCGATGTCGCCCGGGGCCAGGCCCGCGCTCGCGAGCGCGGCGCGCATCGCGTCGGCGGCACCGGTGCCGTCGGGCCGGGGCATGGTCGGGTGGTGGGCGTCGGTGGAGGCGCCCCAGCCGATGACCTCCGCGTAGCCGCCGGCGCCGCGCGCCCGGGCGTGCGCCGCGCTCTCCAGGACGAGCACCGCGCTGCCCTCGCCGAGCACGAAGCCGTTGCGCCGGGCGTCGAAGGGCCGGCTCGCCTGCTCCGGTTCGTCCCAACCCTGGGCCAGTGCGCGGGCGTTGGTGAAGGCCGCGGCGATCGTCGGGTGCAGCGAGGATTCGGTGCCGCCGCACACCACCACGTCCGCGTCGCCGGCCCGGATCAGCCGCAGGCCCTCGGCGATCGCCTGGGCGCCGGCCGCGCAGGCCGTCACCACGGCGGAGCTGTACCCCCGGATGCCGTGCTTGATGGCGACCCGGGCGGCGGCCATGTTGGAGAGCATGCCGGGCAGCAGGTACGGGCTGACGCCGGGGCGGCCGCGTTCCAGCCGGCGGTGCGACTGCTGCTCGAAGGTCTCCAGCCCGCCGCCGCCCGTCGCCAGCACCACGGCGGTGCGGTGCGGGTCGGCGTCCCGGCCGACCACCAGGCCCGCGTCGGCGAGCGCGTCGTCCGCGGCGGCCAGTCCGAGCAGCACGAAGCGGTCCACGCAGCGGGTCTCGGTGGGCGGCAGCACCTCCCGGCCGTCCACGGCGGGGGCGATCCCGGCGGCGGGCAGCCAGCCGTGCGCGGCGTGGCCCTCGGGGACGGCGCGGATGCCGGAGCGGCCGGCGGTCAGCGCCTCGAACACCTCGGCGGGCTTGCGGCCGAGCGGGGTGACCAGGCCGATGCCGGTGACGACGGCGCCCTCGCGGCCGGTCATGCGCCGACCGCCGTGAGGTGGCGCTGCCGCAGCAGGACCTTGCGGACCTTGCCGGTCGGGCCGAGCGGGATGTCGTCGCCGGAGACCACCGACACCCGGCGGACGGTCGCGGCGGTGGGCCCGTCCAGGGCGGCGAGGACGGCCGCGGTGCGGTCGAGCGACGGGTCGGCGCCCTCGGCGAGGAGCAGCAGGACGTCGGTGACCACCCGCTCGCCGTCCCGGAACGCCACCACCGTGCAGTCCAGCACGTCCGGGTGGGCGGCCAGCACCCGCTCCTCCGACACGGCGGTGAACAGCCTTCCGCCGTCGCCGAGTTCGACCGAGTCGACGGCCCGGTCGACGTGGTAGTAGTAGCCGTCCTCGTCCCGGTACACCAGGTCCCCGGTGAGGAAGCGGCCGCGGACCCGGGTGCGGAAGGTGGTGGCCGAGTCGTTCCAGTAGCCGAGCGCCAAGGTCGGTGAGGCGGTGGCGAGTTCGCCGACCTCGCCGGGGCCGAGCGGCTCACCGTCCGGGCCGAGCACCGCGCAGTCGACGAAGGCGTGCGGGCGGCCGACGCAGCGGCCGTAGCGCTCGGTGCCGGGGCCGTGGGTGATGAAGAAGTGCGAGTGGCCCATCTCGGTGGAGCCGAGGCCGTCCACGAACTGCGAGCCGGGGACGCGGGCGCGGCCCGCACGGGTGACGGTCTCCCGGCTGCCGGTGGCGATCAGGCGGCGGATGTGCACCTCGTGCGCGCAGTCGCCGGTGTTCCACCAGAGCGCGACGGAGGTGAGGTCCCGGGTGGTGAGGTCGTGGCGGGCCAGGTCGGCCCAGGTGGCGGCGAAGCCGACCACCCCGGTGGGCCGCCACCGCTCGATCGCCTCCAGCACGCCGTCGCCGGACTGCCGGGACAGGAGGGCGAGCCGGGTGTGCGAGCTGAGCGCGAGGTTGAGCGCGATCAGGGTCGCGGCGTGCGGTGCGGGCAGGGCGCTGAGCATGCGGTCCTGGCCCTGCGGGCGGGGCAGCCGCAGCCGGTGGCGGATCGCCGCGTACAGGCTCGCGTGCGAGTGGACGACGGCCTTGGGCAGGCCGGTCGTGCCGGAGGAATGGGTGATCGCCACCGGATCGCCGGACCAGTGCCGATACGGCTCCGGGGCGTCGTCCGGGTCGCCCGCGCCGAGGGTGCCGATCTCGGGCAGCAGGGGCGCGCCGGGCTCGTGGCCGGCCAGTACGGCGAGGTGGGCCGGGTCGGCGAGGACGCCGGTCGCGCCGAGGCGGGAGATGTAGCGGGCGGCGCGCTCGCCGTCCAGGTTCGGGTTGAGCAGGGCGGGGACGGCGCCGAGCCGGGCCAGGGCGAGGAAGGCCAGCACGTGGTCGGCGGCGTCGCTCGCGTAGACCACGACCGGGTCGCGCCGGGTGACGCCGAGCGCGTGCAGGGCGGCGGCCCGGGCCCGGACCGCCCGGTCGAGCTCGCGCAGGGTGAGCGGCTGCCAGGCCGGGTGGTGGTCCACCGGGGTGTCGAAGGTGAGCAGCGGCTCGTCGACGTCCTGCCCGAGCGCGATCCGGGTGGTCAGGACGTTGCCGGCGCCGACGTCGGGGTCGTCCGCGAGCAGGGTGCGGAGACTGCGGATGGTCACGGGGGTGGATCCCTCCCTCGGGGCCGGTGGACGGCCCGGGCGGCTGATCGGATGGCAGCGTCGGTCGGCCGCGCGCGGGCGGCAGGGGCGCTCGGGACTGCTCGGGACTGCTCGGGGCGTGCAGGGGGTGCAGCTCGTGCTGGGCGTTCGGGGTTGTGCAGGGCGGACGGGCGTGCAGGGCGGGGGCGTGCGGGACGTTCGGGGCGTGTTCGGCGGGTTCAGGCCGACGGGCCCGCGAGCAGGACGGCCGCGGCGTGGTCGCCGTCGGGCGTCTGCTCGGCGGCGACGACCAGCACCCGGTCGGCGTCGCCGTCGGCGAGCAGCAGTGCGGCGAGTTCGTACGCCTCGGTCGGGACGCGGCCGGGTTCGGCGGCGGCCGGACAGATCGCCACGACGGGGCCGGTCAGGCCCCAGCGGGCGGCGATGTGCCCGAGGACGGCGTTGGGGTTGGACTGGAAGAACAGCAGCGGGCCGGTCCGTCGGCCGGGTTCGGCGCTCTGCTCGATGGCCCGCGCGGTGGCGAGGTCGCCGCTCGCGCTGGCCAGCAGCAGGGCCGTCCGCCCGGGGGCGGGTGGCGGGCCGTGGTGCTCGCGCAGGCAGCGGTCGGCGGTGTCGGCGACCAGCGGGTTGAAGCCGGAGGCCGCGAAGCCGGGCAGCGGTGGCGGTGGCCCGGCCAGGCCGGGGGAGGGGCGGCGGGCCTCGGCGAGGACCCGCAGGCCGTGGGTGTGGTCGGCAGCGGTGGTCATGGTGGTGTCGGTGTCATCCCGGGGCCAGCAGCAGCGCGGTGTTGGCGCCGCCGAAGGCGGAGTTGAGGCTGAGCGCGTGGGCGGGGCGGGCGGTGCGCGGGCCGTCCAGGACGAGGTCCAGGCCGACGTCCGGGTCGGGGCCGAGCCAGCCGGCGTTGACCGGAAGTCTTCCGGTGCCCAACGCGCCGACGAGGACGGCGAGTTCGAGCAGGGCGGAGGCCTCCAGGGCGTGCCCGTGCACGGACTTGCTGGAGCTGACCGGCAGGTGGCCGGTGTGCGGGCCGAACACCCGCCGCAGGGCGCGGGCCTCGGCCAGGTCCGCCAGGGGGGATCCGGTGCCGTTGGCGTTGACGTAGCCGACCTCGGCCGGTGCGACGCCCGCGCGGGCGAGCGCGGCCTCGATCGCCCGGGCCACCCCGGTGCCGTCCGGTTCGGGGCGGCAGACGTGGTGGGCGTCGCCGGCCCGGCCCCAGCCGGCCAGCCGGGCGAGCACGGACGCACCGCGGCGTTCGGCGGCCGCGGCGGCCTCGACCACGACGGCTGCGGCCGCGTCGCCCAGCAGGGTGCCGGTCCGTCCGGCGCTGAACGGGCGCAGCTCGCCGTCGCGGGCCAGTGCGCGCCCGGCGTCGAAGACGGCGAACACGCCCGGCTCGACCAGGTGGACGGCCGCGACCAGGACCCGCTCGTGCCGTCCGGTGGCCACCGCCGCGGCGGCGTCGGCGACGGCGGTCGCGGCGGCGACGCAGGCGCCGGTGTACACCCGGCTGACGCCCGCGGCCGTCCGGCCGGCGCGGAGCCCGGCGGCCACCGCGTCGACGGTGGCGCGGGTCCGCTCGTCGCTGTGCAGCGCGAGCAGGACGGGCAGCGCGGTGCCCTCGGTGGCGCCCGGGCCGGCCTGGTGGCAGGCCTGGGCGATCGCGTCGAGCACCGCCACGGCCGGGGCGGGCGAGGCGGGCGCCGGCCCGGAGCCGGACGCAGGGGGGCTGGTCGGCGGCGCGCTCGGCAGTGCTGCCCCGGACAGCAGGGCGTCGGGCAGCAGCGCGGCCCGCTCGGTCCGGCGGGCCCGCACGTCGAAGCGGGTGACCGGGCCGAACGCGGCCTTGCCGTGGGCCGCGGCCTCGGTGAGTGCGGCGAGCCCGCGCCCGGCGGCGCTGAGCACGCCGACACCGGTGACCACCGGCCCGGCCCGGCCCAGCGGCCCGGGAGGTCCTGCGCCCGTGGCGACGCCGCTCACGGCCGGGCGCCCGTGGGCTCGGCCGGACCGGCGCGCTCGGCCAGGACGGCGCGCTCGCTCAGGACGGCGCGCTCGGTCAGAACGGCGTCGCGCAGCAGGGCGGTCGCGTCGTCGACCGTCCGCACCGCGCCGAAGCGCTCGTCGTCCAGGTCCAGCTGCAGGCCGTAGCGCTGCTCGAACTCGGCTACGAGCCAGGTGAGTTCGAGTGATCCCAGTTCCTCGGGCACGGTGTCGGCGGCGCGCTGCCCGAACGCCGCCAGCATCGTGAGCACCTCGGCCCGCTCCGGGAGGTCGTCCGGACGCGGGGCGCCGGTCACGCGGCGCTGCCGGAGGTGGCGGCGAGGGCGTCGATCCGCCGGGCGACGTCGGCGGTGAACTCGTCCAGGGTCATCAGCGCCGTGGTCTCCATCTCGTCCAGGTCGAACTTGATCCCGAACTCGTCCTCGACCTGCACCGAGAGATCGGCCAGCGCGAGGGATTCGAGGTCCAGCCCGGCCGGGCCGAGGTCGGTGTCACCGGTGGCCTCGGAGACGTCGTACTGCATGTCGGTCAGGGCGGCGAGGACGAACGCGCGGATGCGGTCCTGCATGGTGGTGGCTCCTTGTCGGGGTTCTGGTGCGTACGTGCGGGGGTGCGCGGCGGGGCGCCGGGTCAGCGCGCGGCGGCCGCGCCGGCCGTGGCGGAGCCGCGCAGGGCGGCCGGGTCGCGCAGCAGCTTTCCGGTGGAGGTGCGGGGGAGGACGGGGAGCAGGGCGAGGCGGCGCGGCCGTTTGTAGGCGGCGAGGCGGCGCTCCAGTCCGGCGTGGAGCAGGGCGAGGTCGGCGTCAGGTTCGGTGGCCAGGTAGGCCTCGATCGCGCCGTCGTCGAAGACGACCACGGCCTCGCGGACCCCGGGCAGTGCGGTGAGGGTCTGCTCGACCTCGGTGAGGTCGACCTTCAGACCGCCGATCGACACCTGGGAGTCGAGTCGGCCGAGCACGGTGACCAGACCGTCGCTCCCGTCCAGCCCGGCGGCGTCCCGGGTGTGCAGCCAGCCGTCCGACCAGCGCGTCGGGTCGTCCAGGCCGGGGTACGGGGAGGACGCCGAGGCGAGCTGCAACTCGCCCTCCACCAGGCGCAGTCGCATTCCGTGGACGGGGCGCTTGGCCGGGTGGAGGGTGCCGTCGAGGTCGGTGGCGATGACCCCGGTCTCGGTCATGCCGTACATGGTGCCGAGCGGGACGCCGTAGCGCTCGGTGAACAGCGCGGGCAGGCCCGGGCGGACCAGTTCGCCCGCGACGATCATCCGTCGCAGCCGGGGCAGCGGCGGGGGAGCGACCGTCCCCGCCAGCAGTTCGGCGTGGAACGGCACTCCGATGACGGTGGTCGGCCGGTCGGAGCCGGCGACTGCGGCGAGGATGCCCGCCGCCGTCATCCGCTCCGGCACGGTGAGTGCGGCACGGGCGTGCAGGCCGTTGAGCAGCCCGCCGACCAGGCCGAGCACGTGCACGACCGAGGAGAGCAGGACGACCCGTTCGCCCTCGCCGGGGAACTCCACCAGCCTTCGGTAGCAGTCGAGTTCGCGCAGCAGGTCGCCGGCGGTCCGGGCGATGACCTTGGCCGGGCCGGTCGATCCGGAGCTGAGCTGGATCAACGCGTGCCCGGTGCGGGCCAGTCGTCCGTCCGGCAGCGGGACGGCCACCGGCTCCACCTCGGAGAAGCCGCGCAGTGCCGCCGCGGGCCGGTGGGCGGAGCCTACCAGCACCTGCGGGGCCAGCCGCGCGACCGCCGTGTCGATCTCGTGGTCGGTCAACCGGTGGTCGAGCAGGGCGACTTGGGCGCCCAGCCGCCAGCATGCCAGCAGCACCGCGACGAACGCCACCGAGGGCGGCAGCCGCAGCGCCGCCGTCCCGCCGGGGCCCAGCCCGGCCGTCGCCAGCCGTACGGACTGCTCGTCGACCAGGGCGCGCAGGGCGTCCCGGTCGAGCGGCGCGCCGAGGTGCAGGCACTCCTCGCCGCCCGGGCCGGCCAGCAGCAGGCGGTCGACCCAGTCGTCCGGTGCGTCGGAGTGCGGCGGTGCCGCGGAAGGCGGAAGTGGAGAGGAAAAGCCGGTCAACGCGGCTCCACACAAGTGAGGGGATTTGACATGAACGCCGTTCACAACCAAAGCGGTCAATTCCGTTGCCAGACCATGGCACAGACGTTTGGTCAAATCAAGGTCTATACCAATGTGGCCGTTGCTCCTACGCTGCCGAACCGGGACCGGCCCGCGCGTGGCCGTCCGGGAACGAGGAACGCCCGTGGGAGTACTCACTCTGGCCGGGATCGAGCGCACGGCGCGCGAACAACTTTCCCCGGAAATCTGGGATTTCATCGAAGGCGGCAGCGGGGCGGAACGCACCCTGGCGGCGAACCGGGAGATGTTCGGGCGCTATGCGCTGCGCCCGCGCACCCTGGTCGACGTCTCGGACTGCGACCCGGCGCTGACCCTGCTCGGCGCACCGCTCGCGCTCCCGCTCGGCATCGCCCCGATGGCCTACCACCGCCTGGTCGACCCGGAGGGCGAGACCGCCACCGCACGCGCCGCCGGCCGCGCCGGCGCCCTGCTGGTCGCCGGGATGTTCGCCAGCCGCACCCTGGAGGAGATCGCCGGGGCCGCCACCGGCCCGCTCTGGCTGCAGCTGTACTGGCTGCGCGAACGCGCCGTCCTCGCCGACCTGGTGGAACGCGCCGAGGCGGCCGGCTACCACGCCCTGGTGCTGACCGTGGACGCCCCCCGGATCGGCCACCGGCTGCGCGACCTGCGCAACGGCTTCGCCGTCCCGCCCACCGTCCGCGCGGTCAACCTGGACCCGGCCCTGATGACGGCCAGCCACCGTGCCGCGAAGGGCAGTTCGGGCATCGCCGAGCACGCCCGCGAGCAGTTCGACCCCACCCTGAGCTGGGGCGACCTCGCCTGGCTGCGCGAACGCACCCGGCTGCCGCTGGTCCTCAAGGGCGTCCTCACCGCCGAGGACGCCCGGCTCGCCGTCGAGCACGGCGCCGACGCCGTCCTGGTCTCCAACCACGGCGGACGCCAACTCGACGGAGCCGTACCGGCGCTGGCCGCCCTGCCCGAGGTCGTCGACGCCGTCCCCGCCGACCTGCCCGTGCTGCTCGACGGCGGTGTGCGCACCGGCGCGGACATCGCCGTCGCCCTCGCCCTCGGCGCCCGTGCCGTGCTGGTCGGCCGTCCCGCGTTCTGGGGCCTCGCCACCGACGGCGAAGCCGGAGTCCACCGGGTGCTCGGCCTGCTGCGCGAGGAACTGGAGCACACCATGGCCCTGTTGGGCCGCCCCCGGCTCGCCGACCTGGACCGCACGACCCTCGCCCCCTGGCCCTGCGCCCCGGGCTGAACCGCGCGGCACCCGCGCCACGTACCTTCGAGAGGAAGACCCGGATGACCGAGCAGAGTGACCGATTCCCCGGCTGGGACTGGGACGATCCCGACGGCCTGGCCACCCGCCTGGACGCCTTCAGCGCGCAGGTCGCCACCTGCGACGCGCTCGAAGCGCACCCCGGCGGGCTGCCGCACGACCACGCGGACTTCCGCGAACTCGGCCTCACCGGCATCGAGTTCGCCGCGTTCCGGACCGCCCACCCGCAGGGCCTCGGAACCGACCTCGCCGCCCTGTGCACCTCGCCGGGCGGCGGCCCGCAGGCCACCGCCGAGCCCGGCACCCTCTACCGCGTCGACGGCGACCGCTGGTTCACCCGGCTCGACGTCTCCGAGCCGCTGCCCTTCGCGGACGCCAGCGTCGACTGGGTGTACGCCGAGCACCTCATCGAGCACGTCACCATGCCCGTCGCGGTCGGCTGGCTGCGCGAAGCCCGCCGGGTGCTGCGCCCCGGCGGCGTCCTGCGCCTGACCACCCCCGACCTCGCCCGCTACCTGGTCGGCTACGCCACCGGCGACGGCTTCCTCGCCAAGCACCGCCGACGCCTGACCACCCTCGGCTTCGGCCCGCCGATGCCGGCCCGCCCGGCCTTCCTGGTCAACCAGATCTTCCGCCACTACGGCCACCAGTGGATCTACGACCTGGACGAGCTGCGGCACGTCCTCACCCTGGCCGGCTTCGCGCCCGAGCGGATCCGCCCCTGCGCCTACCGGCAGGGCGCCCGGGCGGACGTCGCCGACCTCGACACGGCCTTCCGCACCGACGAGACGATCTACGTCGAGGCCGACCGCTGACCACCCCCGACCACCCGCTCGACCAGCCCCGGAACCGCTCACCGACCGTCCCCGAACCGTCCGCCGACCACCGACCCCCCGCTCCAGAACGGGACCACCCATGCCCCTGCACCCCCAGGCCGAGGCCCTGCGCGCCCGGCGCGCGAGCAGCGGCGCACCGCCGCTCTACACCCTCACCCTCGCCGAAGCCCGCGCCGCCGACCTCGCCGACATCCGCGCCGCGGCCGGCACCCCCGAACCGGTCGCCGCCGTCGAGGAACACCGCATCGAGGGCCCCGAGGGCGAACTCGCCCTGCGCCTGTACCGCCCCGAACCACCCGGCCGCCCACTGCCCGCCCTGCTCTACCTGTTCGGCGGCGGCTGGACCCTCGGCTCGCCCGACACCAGCGACGCCGTCTGCCGCCGCCTCACCAACGCCGTCGGCTGCGTCACCGCCTCCGTCGGCTACCGGCTCGCCCCCGAACACCCCTTCCCCGCGGCCCTGCACGACTGCCGCGCCGCGCTCCGGCAGCTGGTCGAACGCGCCGAGGAGTTCGGCGTCGACCCCGAGCGGCTGGCGGTCGGCGGCGACAGCGCCGGCGGCAACCTCACCGCCGCCCTGACCCTCCTGCTGCGCGCCGAGGGCGGCCCCGCCCTGCGCCACCAACTGCTCGTCTACCCCAACACCGACCACGGCGCCGACACCCCCTCGCTGCGCGCACACGACGACCCGCTGTTCTTCAACCGCCGCTCGGTCGCCTGGTACTGGGGCCACTACCTGGCCGACCCGGCCGACGGCGCCTCCCCGTACGCCTCCCCGCTGCGCGCCGCCACCCTGGCGGGCCTGCCGCCCGCGACCGTCCTCACCGCCGAGTACGACCCGCTGCGCGACGAGGGCGAGCAGTACGCCGAGGCGCTGCGAGCCGCCGGGGTCCCGGTGGAGCTGCGCCGCTACGAGGGCGTGCCGCACGGCTTCTTCGCCATGACCGGGACCCTGGACGCCGCCGCCGAAGCCCAGGCGCACGCCGCCGGCCGGCTGCGGGAGGCCCTTCGGTGAGGCTCCGGCTGGAAGACCTGCACGCCTCCCTCGCGGACCCGCTGCTGGACGCGATGACCTTCCTCAACGAGGTCACCACCCGCTACCCCGGGGCCGTCTCCTTCGCCCCCGGCCGCCCCTACGAGGGCTTCTTCGAGCCCGAGGACGTCCCGGCCCACCTTGAGCGCTTCCTCGCCCACCTCGCGGAGCGCGGGCTCGACCGGGACGCCGTGCGCAGCACGCTGTTCCAGTACGGCCCCACCAAGGGCATCATCGCCGACCTGGTGGCCCGCACCCTCGCCAACGACGAGGGCCTGACCGTCGACCCCGCGTCCCTCGTGCTCACCGTCGGCGCCCAGGAGGGCATGCTGCTCACCCTGCGCGCGCTCTGCGCCGGCCCGGACGACGTCCTGCTGGTCAGCTCGCCCTGCTACGTCGGCGTCACCGGCGCCGCCCGGGTGCTCGACCTGACCACCCGGCCGGTCCCCGAGGGCCCGGACGGCGGGCCCGACCCGCAGGCCGTGCTCGCCGCCGCGAGGGCCGTCCGCGCCGAGGGGCGCCGCCCGCGCGCCCTCTACGTCGTCCCGGACTTCGCCAACCCCTCCGGAACCAGCATGCCGGTCGACGCCCGCACCCGGCTGCTGGAGGCGGCCGCCGAGGAGGACGTCCTGGTCATCGAGGACAACCCGTACGGCTTCTTCGCCCGCACCCCGGGCCTGCGGCCCACGCTCAAGGCGCTGGACCGCCGCGGCCGGGTCGTCCACCTGGGATCCTTCGCCAAGACCTGCTTCCCGGGCGCCCGGCTCGGCTACGTCGTCGCCGACCAGGAGGTGGCCGGCCCCGGCGGGCGCAGCGGTCTGCTCGCCGACGAGCTGGCCAAACTGAAGAGCATGACGACGGTCAACACGCCCGCGCTCAGCCAGGCCGTCATCGGCGGCATGCTGCTGGCCCACGACTGCCGTCTGCGCGCCGCCAACGCCCGTGCCACGGCGCACTACGCGGCCGGCCTGGACACCCTGCTGCGGGAGCTGGACCGGCACTTCCCGGCCTCCGAGCGGCGCCGCCTGGGCGTCTCCTGGAACCGGCCGGACGGCGGCTTCTTCGCCGTGCTGACCGTGCCCTTCACCGCCGACGACGCGGCGATGGAGCGCTGCGCCCGCGACCACGGGGTGCTGTGGACACCGATGGCGCCGTTCTACCCGGCCGGCGGCGGCGAGCACCGCCTTCGGCTCTCCGTCAGTTCGCTGACGCAGGCTCAGATCATCGACGGTGTGGCGAAGTTGGCGGCCTTCATCGGCTCCTGAGTGCGCTCCTCCTGAGCGGGTGCGCAGAGTGGGCGTGCACGCCTCCTGAGCGCACGCACGCCCACGGGCCCGGCTCATGGCGAGCCGGGCCCCTCCCTCTGCCGTCTCCGGGCCCGGCCCGGCTCAGCGCGGCCCGGTTCGGCGTGTCCGGGTTCAGCGCACCCGGGTGGAGAACAGCCGGGCCGACCAGTACACCGCCAGGGCGGTCATCACCACGACCACCAGCAGCCCCTGCCAGACCGCGGCGTCCCCGGCGTGCCCCGAGAACAGCGCGCGCATGCCCTCCACCGCCCAGTAGAAGGGGTTCCACCGGGCGAGCTGCTGCAGCCACTGCGGCGCCAGGGTGAGCGGCAGCAGCACCCCGGACAGCAGCGCGATCGGCTGCGCGATGGTGTTGACCACCGGCGCCATCGCCGCGTCGGCCGGCACCATCAGGGCGATGCCGAAGGAGATCGCCGAGGTCATCAGCGCCAGCAGTCCCAGCAGCAGGTAGGCGAGCAGCAGGTTCAGCGGGCTCACCCGCAGGCCGAACGGCAGCGCGATCAGCGTGATCAGGACGGCCTGCACCAGCAGCGCGACCATCTCCCGCAGCGCCCGTCCGAGCAGCAGCGCGAGCCGGCTCACCGGGGTCACCCGGGAGCGTTCGATGATCCCGGCCTTGAGTTCGCCGAGCAGGCTGAAGCCGGTGAACAGCCCGCCGAAGATGCACAGCACCGCCAACAGGCCCGGCACGTACACCTGGTAGGCGTCGGCGTAGCTGTTCGCGCCCTCGGGGGCGAGCACCTTCTTCAGCAGGGGGGCGAACAGCAGGAGGTAGAAGAGGGGCTGGATGATGCCGACGGCGATCCAGACCGGGGTGCGGATCATCAGCAGCAGCTGGCGCTGGAAGACCAGCCAGGTGTCGCGGGCGAGCTTCACGGTCTCCCCAGGGGGTCGGACGGGGCAGGGTGGCGGCGGGTCATGGGGTGTCGGCCGCGGGGTCGGCCTGGCGCAGCGAGCGTCCGGTGCGGGCCAGGAACACGTCGTCCAGGCTGGGCCGTTGGAGCTGGACGGTGCCGGGTGTCACGCCGGCCGCGTCCAGGGCGCGCAGCAGCCGGGGGACGGCCGCGGCGCCGTCCTCCAGGTACAGCCGCAGCCCCCGGTCCCCGTCGGGCTCCAGCCGGTGCAGGTACGGCTGCGGGCGCAGCACCTCGGCCGCCCGCTCGACGGCTCCCTCCCCGGCGGCCAGGCCGAGCAGGACGACGTCACCGGAGATCTCCCGCTTGAGCGCCTCGGGCGTGCCCTCGGCCACCACCCGGCCGTGGTCGACGATGGCGACCCGGTCGCAGAGCGCGTCGGCCTCGTCCAGGTAGTGGGTGGTGACCACGACGGTCATGCCCTCGGTGCGCAGCCGGCGGATCTCCTCCCAGACGTGCGCCCGGCCGGACGGGTCCAGACCGACGGTCGGCTCGTCCAGGAACAGCACCCGGGGGCGGTGGATCACCCCGAGGGCGATGTCCACCCGGCGGCGCTGGCCGCCGGAGTAGGTGGCGCACGGCCGGTCGCCGAACTCGCCGAGGTCGAAGGCCTTGAGCGCGTCCTCGGCGGCCCGGACGGCCTGGGCCTTGGCCGTGCCGTACATCCGGCCCTGCAGCACCAGCTCCTCGCGGGCGCTGACGTTGTCGGTGGTGCCGCCGCCCTGGGCGACGTAGCCGATCCGGCGGCGGACCCCGGCCGGGTCGGTGAAGAGGTCGGCCCCGGCGATGACGGCGCGGCCGTCGTCGGGGCGGATGAGGGTGGCCAGCATGCGCAGGGTGGTGGTCTTCCCGGCGCCGTTGGGGCCGAGGAAGCCGTAGATCTCGCCGGCGGCGACGGCCAGGTCGATGCCGCGCACGGCGTCGACGCTCCGGCTGTCGCCGCTGCGGCGGGAGGTCTTCTTGCGGTAGGACTTGCGCAGTCCCGTGGTCTCGATCAACCGGAACTCCCGTACGGGGATGGGCTGCCACGGCACCTGGGAAGGCGGTGCTCGGCACCTGCGGAGGGCGGTGCTGCTGCGACACCCTAGGGTGAACTCCCACCCGGAAACAATGGCCTAGACCAATGGACGTGTGATCTCCGGTTCTGCTAAGGGGACTTCCCGGCCGAGGCGGTCAGCCGAGTGCCTCCAGCCGGTCCGCGGCGGCCACCGCACCGCCTCCGGCCAGCAGGTCCGTCCCGACCCGAACCGCCGCTTCCCGATGGGCCGTTGCCTCCAGCACGGTCCCCAGCGCCTCCGCCAGCCGCTCCGCGGTGACCCGGGCGAACGGCACCCGGAGTCCGGCCCCGACCGCCGTCACCTGCGCGGCCACGAACGGCTGGTCGTGCCGGATCGGCGCGGTGACCAGCGGCAATCCGTGCGCCAGGGCCTCGCCCACGGTGTTCATCCCGCCGTGGCACAGCACCGCGTCCAGCTCGCCGCGCGCCATCAGCGCCGCGACCGGCGCCCGGTCCACCGCGACCGCCCGCGCCGGAAGCGCGGGCAGCAGCCCGCGCGGCGCCGCGAACACCGGCTGCACGTCCTCGCCGCACAGCTCCAGTGCCCGCACGGCCCGGGCGAGGAAGTCCGCGCCCAGCTCCCCGGCCAGCGTCCCCATGGTGACCAGCACCCGCCGCCGGCCCGGCAGCAGCCGCTCCCACGGGAACCCCGGATCGTGCGGCCGCGCCGCGATCACCGGCCCGACCTGCGCGTGGTGCGGCGGCGCGGCGCGGCCGGTCAGCGCCGGACCGGTGGTGGCCAGCACCAGCGCGGGGGAGAAGCGCGGGTCGACGTACTCCGCCCCGGGCAGCCGGGCACGCTCCCACAGCCCGCGCAGCAGCCCGGTCATCCACGCCTCGACCTGCGGCAACGCACGGTAGGGGCGGCCCAGTTCCATCGCCCCGGGCGCGAAGCTCGCCCACGGCAGGCCGTGCCGGTGCGCGACCAGCGCGCCCGCCGGGGTGTGCTGGTCCACCAGCAGCACGTCCGGCCGGTACTCCCGCACGACCGCGTCCAGCGGCTTCGCGGTGAACCGCGCGTACGGGACGATGAAGCCCTCCCAGAGCGAGCGCAGAGCGGCCAGCCCGTGCCCGCCCTGCGCCCGGAACGCCCGGGTGCCGGTGCCCAGCACGCGGGCGTCACCGCCGAGCAGCGGGCGCAGCACCGACTCCGTACCGGTCCAGGCGACGTCGTGGCCGCGCGCGGCCAGTTCGGCGGCGATGCCCGCGGCCGGGTTGACGTGTCCGGTCAGCGGGGGCATCACCAGCAGGAACCGGGTCACCGGGCGCCCTCCTCGGGGAGCAGCCGCTGCAGGTCGGCGACGGTCAGCGCCTCCAGCCCGGCCAGGTCCAGCCCGGCGCGCAGCGCGGCCAGGTCGGCGGCCGGGCCGAAGCGCTCGCGCAGACGCCCGGCCAGCGCGGCGAGTTCGGCCTCGTCCAGCAGCAGGTCGCCGTCCAGCCGGGCGTCCGGGGTGACGTGGCGGGCCCAGCCGGGCGGCGCGCCGGCCACCTCGACCACGAGGGCGACCAGCTCCGGATCCAACGGCACGGCGGAGGACGGGGGTTCGGGATGCGACACGGGGGATCTCCCACCTGCTCGACGGCGCGGGGGTGAACGCGACCGCACCGGAGCGCAGTTGACGGCTTCCGGGAACGCGGTCGCGAGAGGGGTTCGAAGACGGCCCCGGGTCCGGTCTCGGATTCGAGATCACTTGTGCGACCCGGCGGGCGTCGGAATACTAGCCCGGGTGACCGCACTGGAGGCAGTGGCCGTTCACCTCCCCCCGCACGCCGTCCCCATCGAGGCGGTGGGCGAGCGCATCGGCCTGACCCCACGTCAACTCCGTCTCTTCCGCCGCTTCCACGGCCTGGACCAGCTGCGCCTGGATCCGACCGGGACGCTGCCCGACCTGCTCGAAGCCGCCCTCGACGGCCTGCCGGACCTGCGCGGACGCGAACGCGACATCCGCTTCGTGATCCACGCCCGCAGCATGCCGGTGGCGGTGCCCCACCCGCTCAACCCCCTGCACGAGCTGCTCGCCGCGCGCGGCCTCGGGCACGCCAACGCCTTCACGGTGACCCACCACGCCTGCGCGGTGGGCCTGCTGGCCATCGACCTGGCCGGCCGGCTGCTCGCGTCCGAACCCGACCCGGCGGCGCTCGCACTGGTCCTGGCGGGGGAGAAGACCTTCACCAGGGACGCCCAGGTGGTGCCGGAGACCGGCATCTTCGCCGAGGGCGCGGCCGCCTGCCTGGTCAGCGCCGGGGGCGAGCGGCACCGGGTGCTCTCCTTCGCGGTGCGCCAACGCCCCGAGTTCGACGGCCGGTTGGCCGGGGACCCGGACCTGCTGGCCCGCTACCAGCGCGAGTACCCGGACGTCATGGTCGAGGCGATCGAGGCCGCCCTCGACCGGGCCGGTCTGGGCCTCTCCGACTTGGCGGCGATCCTCCCGCACAACGTCAACCAGGCGTCCTGGCGGATGATCGCGCGCCGCCTCGGCTACCCGGTCGAGAAAGTCGTGCTGGACAACGTGCGGTCGGTCGGGCACAGTTTCGCTGCAGACAGCCTCATCAATCTTCACACCGCCATCACGCGGGGGCTGCTCCGCCGCGGCGACCGCTACCTGATCGCCGCCGCCGGTGTCGGAGCCACCTTCTCCGCGATGGCGATGCAGTGCTGACGACGCGCCGATGACCGGCCGGCGCACCTACCGACGACCAGTCGGCGACCAGCCGACGGCCAGCCGGCGACCGGTCGGTCGCCCGGGACCGTCGGCCACACCCCAGAGCCCTCCGGGCGCACTTCCCACGTACGACGGGACGGTACCCCCATGTCAGAACCCGTGGTCCAGACCACTGAGCCCGAGCTGCGCGAGCGCATCCTGCACGGCATCGGCGAACTCCTGCCACGCGTCCTCAAGCGCGAACTGCCCGAGATCCCGCAGGACGCCTGCCTCTTCGACGACCTCGGCCTCACCTCCGCCGGCACCATCGAGCTCATCCTGGAGCTCGAAGAGTCGCTGGACATCCAGGTGGACGTCGAGCAGATCACCGAGGACGACCTGCGCTCGGTCACCAGGCTCGCCGACTACGTCGCCGGGCACGTCATCCCCGAGGACTGACCGCGTGCCCCCCGGCCCCTCCGGCCTGCGGATCACCCGGGCGCTCGCCCGCCGCTTCGACGGCCGCTCGGAGACCTCGCTCGATCCGGACCTGCGGGTGTTCGTCTCCGACCTGGTCCGCCCGTACGGCCTGCCGCTGCGCGAGGACCTGCTGCGCGAGGGCGTCGGCCACTCCTACGAGGAGCTGGCCGCCGGACTGCTGCGCGAGGCACTCGCCGAGGACGAGCCGGTGGACCTGCTGGTCCTCGCCTTCGACACCCCGGACGTCCGCCCCGGCGCGCCGTCCTCGCTCGCGCTCAGCCGGTCCGTCCCGGGCGAGCCGCTCGCCTTCGCGATCTGCGACCAGGGCACCGCCGCGGCGTTCACCGCCCTGCGACTGGCCGCCGACCACCACCGCACCGGCGGCTGCCGTCGGGCCGTGGTGGTGCTCGCCGAACAGACCGCGCTGCACTACCGGCCGTCGGAGCCGGTCGCGTTGCCGGAGCGGCACGCGGCGGTGGTGCTGGTCTGCGAGGAGGAAGCCGGGGCCGGGCTGGCCGTCCGTCAGGTGACCGGTGCCGGTTCGCCCGAGGACGCGGTGCGGGCCCGGGCCGGGGAACTGGGGGCGCGGGCGGAGGTCCTGCACGACGGCGGCTTCGGCATCGGGGAGCCCGCCCAGCCCTTCACCGGCCTCTGGGCGCGGCTGGCCGAACACCTGCCGCGCTGGCGGCGGGAGGAGCGGCCGGCCCTGCTCGCCGGGTACGACCGCCGGCTCGGGGTGCTCAGCACGGTGGCCCTGCCGTGAGCGGGGCAGTGAGCGGGGCCGCGAGCGAGGTCGAGTGCTGGCTCATCGACACCGGCCGGCCCGCGGCGGTCGTCGCCGACCTGTGGCAGCTGCTCGACGCCGACGAACGCGCGCGGGCCGACGGCATGGACCCGGTACTGCGCGACCGGTTCACGGTGGTGCGCGGCGCCGTCCGGCGGCTGGTCGGCGCCCGGCTGGGCCGTCCTCCGGCCGAGGTCCGCTGGCGGCGCGGGCCGAACGGCAAGCCCGAGGCCGCGGACGCCGGTGGCCTGCGGGTCAGCTGGTCGGCCTCGGGCACGCTCGCGGTGCTGGCCCTGGCCGAGCAGCGGGCGGTCGGCGTCGACGTCGAGCGACTGCACGAGGCCCGGACGGCCGAGCGGATGGCCGCGCGCTGGTTCCCGTTCGAGGAGGAGCGCTTCGTCGCCGAACCCGTCGAGCCGTCCGAGCGGGCGGCCCGCTTCACCGGACTGTGGTGCCGCCGCGAGGCCTGCGTGAAGGCGTACGGCGGACGGCTGACGCAGTCCTTCGGCGTGTCCGTGGTGGGGACGTCCCCGGTGCTGGTGGCCGACCCCGGCGGGCTCGGAGCCGGCCCGGCGAGGGTCTGCGACGTGCCCGTCCCGGGGCCGTTCCGGGCTGCCGTGGCGGCACTGGGCGATCCGCCGTTACATGTCAACTCTTGTGTATGGCAGCAGAGTTGACGGTCGCTGAATCGAGCGGGCTTTGGTCTGGACCAGTCTGGCAGGCCGCTGGTAGCGTCCCGATCACACCCGCTGAGCCCCTCCCGGCGAGCCGAAAGGCGCGTACGACGTGACTCCGCACGACCTGATTGCCCGCGAGGCGGCTCCGCGTGAGGCGGCTCCGCGCGAAACGCCCCTCCCCGAGGCGGCCGCACGCGAATCGACCGCACGCGAGGCGGCCGCACGCGAATCGACCGCACCCGAAACGGCCCCGCGCCGGACGGCCCCGATCGACCCGCGACCGGCCGCCAGGCAGGTCGGAGTCCGCTTCGCCGCCGTGAGCAGCGGATCCGGCCCGCTGACCCGCGGCCAGGACAACATGATCCGCTGCATCCGGAGCGACGCCCCGGAGCGGATCAACAAGGACTCCGTGTGGCCGGTGCCGGCCGGCACCTCGGTCCCGGCCGGCCTGGTGGCCCTGAGGCTGCTGGTCGAGCGGCACGAGTCGCTGCGCACCTCCTTCCCGCCCGGCCCCGGCCCGGACGGTTTCCCGGTCCGCCAAGTGGTGCACCCGAGCGGGCGTTTCACCGTGACGGTGATCGAGGCGGACGACCACGACGACGGCCGGCTGGACGCCCTGGCCGGCGAGCTGGGGCGGGCCGACGTCGCCGTCCCGCTGGACCTGGCGGTGGCGCCCCGGATCCGGTTCACCCTGGTCGCCCGGGGCGAGCAGCTGCTCCGACTGGTGGCCGTGGTCTGCCACGCGGGTGCCGACGGCGCCGCCACCGCCGTGCTGATCCAGGACTGGTACGCCCTCGCCGCCGGGCGGGAGCTGCCGCCGGTCGTGGCCCCGACACCGCTGCGGCTGGCGGCCGCGGAGCAGAGCCGGCAGGGCCGGCGCAAGGCGGCGGCCGGACTGCGGCACTGGGCCCGGGTGCTGGGCGGCGCCCCGCAGACCGTCTTCGCGGACCCGCGCGTCACCGGCCCGCCCCGCGACCACACCGCCTTGATGGTGCGCTCGGCTTCGGCGGCCGGGCACCTCGCCGCGGTCTGCCGCCGGGTCGGCGCCAGCCCGTCCGTGGTCCTGCTCGCCGCCTTCGCCGCGCTGGTCGCCCACCGGGCCGGCCGGCGGGGAGGCCTGGTCATGTCGGCGCTCTCCGCCAACCGCCACCAGGCCGAGCTGATCGACCACGTCGGCACCCTCGCGCAGGACGCGCTGATCCTGCTGGACACCGATGCGGCCGATCTCGACCAGCTGATCGGCCGCGCCAAGTCGGCGTCGCTGAAAGCCTATTGGAACAGCATCCTGGACGCCGAGCAGGTCTGGCAGCTGGTCGAGGACGTCGCCCACCGGCGCGGCTCCCGGTTCGCCCGCCAGGTGGTCGTGAACGACCTGAGCCTCACCGTCCCGCCGGCCGTCGCCGACGCCCAGCCGCCCCCGTCCCGTGACCCCGAGCTGACCCCGCTGCCCGGCCCGCCGCTGCCGGTCCGGCTGATGCTGGCGATCCTGCGGATCACCGGCAGCCTGGACTTCGTCCTGGTCGCCTGCCCCCAGGTGCTCGACGCCGAGGAGACCGAGGGGTTCGCCCGGGCGCTGCTCGCCCTGCTCGCGGCGGCCGCCGAAGGCCCGGTGCTGCTCGCCGACCTGCCCGCCGTGCTCGGCTCGCCGGCCGAACGGCCCGGCGGCGAGTGGTGGTTGGTCGACGGCTCCTGGATCGACCTCGCGGCCGTCCGCGCCCTCGTGGACGCCGCCGTCGGCCCGCACCGACTGTCGCTGGCCGAGGGGAGGCTGGTCGCCGAGATCGCCACCGATGATCCCGCGCTCGACCCCGCCGCCGCGCACCGCGCCGTCGTCGCCGCCCAGCCGGGCCGTGACACCGCGATGGCGCCGCACCACTACGTCGTCCGGCGGGCGACGGCGGACGGCGAGGAGGTCGAGGCCGGAAGCGGGCGGGATCCGGAGATCGTCGCCCGGCTGTCCGCACTCACCTGAAGGGATGATCCCGGGCGGGCGCGGGCCGCTCACTCCGACGAGTCCTCGGCGCGAGCCGCGACGAGCCCCGCCGCTCACCGGGACGGGTCCCCGCCCGCTCACCGGGTCGGGTCCCCGTCGTCGTCGCCGAGCCCCCACGGGAGGTCCCACGAGCACGCGGAGGTGGCCCCCGAGGTGAGGCCCCACGGGCTCGGGACCTCCTCCGCGTCCTCGCCCTGCAGCGGCAGCCGGTCGATCACCGCGACCAGTGCGGGCGGCAGCTGCGGCGCCAGCCCCCGGTGCACCCGGGACAGGATGTCGCGCCGTACGTCGGCCGGCAGCAGCGGTCTGCTCATCCGCAACGGCCTTGGCCCGGGCGGGCGTTCGGCCGAGGAGAGCTGGTCCGACCAGGCCCGCCAGTAGTCGGCGTCGTCGGTCTCGCCGAGCATCAGGTGGTGCAGGTGCAGGCAGTACGCGGCCGTCCCGCTGCCGGAGCCGGCCGCGAAGCGCCACCAGAACTCGGCGCCCTCCTCCTTGCCGGTGGCGTACAGCAGCGCCCCGAACACCTCCGCTCCCTCGGGCTGGATCCGGCGCGCGTTCACCAGCAGGTCGAGCCCGCGCGAGGCGTCCGGCGCGCCCAGCACCAGGGCCACCACCAGGCCCAGTTCGAAGGAGGCCTGTTCGTACTCCGACGGCAGGTGGGTCGGCGCGGCGGTCAGCCGGGCCTGGCGCACTTCCGCGATCCGCGCGGCGTGGGCGCGTTCGGGCCGGGGCACCTGGATCACCGCACGCCCCCCGCCCGTGTCGCGAGCCCCGCCGGTGCCGTGCGCCCCGTCCGTCGTGCGCGCCCCGCCCGTCGGCCCCGGCCCGCCGGTCGCGTGCGCCCCGCGCGGGGACCCGCCCGCCCGCCGGTCCGTCACAGTTCGCCCCCGCGGTCCGGGAGTTCGCCCACCCCGAGCCGGCGCGCCAGCCGTTCGCGGGCGTGCCGCAGATTGGAGTGCACCGTCGCCACCGGACGCCCCAGGTACGCCGCGATCACCTTCACGTGCAGGCCGAGCAGGTAGCGCAGGATCACCACGTCCCGTTGCCGGTCCGGGAGTTCGAGGATCGCCGCGTAGAGCCGCACCTCGTCCGCCTCGCTCTGCAGCAGGCCCTTCGCCACCTGCTTGAACGCGTTGATCACCGCCGCGAAGGTGACCGCCTCCACCTCCACCGGCTCCTCGGCGGAGACCCAGTCCGCGACGTGCCGGTTGGCCAACCGCCAGGTGTACGCGGCCGGTTCCTCGAACCGCAGCACCTGGGGCCAGCAGCGGGCCAGGTCGGCCTTCACCGCCGCGACCACCAGCGCGGCGTCGGCCCGACTGCCTATCCTGGTCAACGCGAGGGCGTGCCAAGCGGGTTCGTGCGTCTCGCAGAACGCGGCGTAGGTGAGGTCCAGGCGCAGGCCGAGGTCTCCGCCGAGCCCCCGGTCCGGGCCCGCCCCGCCGGTGCAGTCCACTGCCGTCCCGCCCCGGTACCCGCGCGCGGGGGCACCCCTGTCGATCGTCATCGAGCCTGCTTTCCGTGGCCGTCGGCTGCTCGCCAGGCCACCCGAGGGTCGGGCTGTCCGTGCCCATCCTCATTCCATCAGGCCTGTCACTCCAGGCTGCAAAGCGAACACTGATTGTCATCTCATGTGATACGACGGCTCGTTGAATCGATCCGGCGGTGATTGGCACCCGGTTACCGTGGGCAGCAATGCGATCGGTTGCCGGCATGCGAACGATGGACCGAGGGGGAAACGCGATGGGTCTCTACGACGGGGTGGACCTGCGGCTGAACGTGCCGCACTCGGCCCGGATGTACGACTACTTCCTCGGCGGCTTCACCAACTTCGCCGCCGACCGCGAGGCCGCCGGGCACGCCCTCGCCGTCGCTCCGTGGCTGCGCAGCGGCGCCCGCGCCAACCGCTCCTTCATGCACCGCTCCACCCGCGCCCTCGCCGAGGCCGGCTTCGACCAGTTCCTCGACATCGGCACCGGCATCCCCACCTCGCCCAACCTCCACGAGGTCGCCCAGCGCGTGGTGCCCGGGGCCCGCGTCGTCTACGCCGACAACGACCCGATCGTCCTCTCGCACGCCCAGGCCCTGCTCACCGGCACCCCCGAGGGTCGCACCGCCTACGTCGAGGCCGACGTCACCGACGTCGCCCGGCTGCTCGACGCCCCCGGGCTGCGCGACACCGTCGACCTCCGCCGCCCCGTGGCGCTCTCCCTCAACGCCCTGCTCCACTTCGTGCCCGACGCCCACGGCGCCTACGAGCTCGTCGAGCACCTCAAGTCCGTCCTCGCCCCCGGCAGCGCCCTGGTGATGACCCACGTCACCCCCGACTTCGCGCCCACGGACATCGCCGACCTGGTCCGCATCTACGAGTCCGCCGGCACCGCCGTCCAGGCCCGCACCCGCTCCGAGTTCGCCCGCTTCTTCGACGGCTGGACCCTCCTCGCCCCGGGCGTCGTCCCCACTCCCCAGTGGCGCCCGGCCCCCGACGATCCGCCGGTCTCCGCCCCGGAGGCATCCGCGTACGCGGCGGTGGCCATCCGGTCCTGACCCGTTCGGGTCGTTCCCGCCACCGATGTCCGCCGTCGACGAACCATCGAGGCGTGCGGCGCGTCCTGTGACTCAGGAAGCGGCTCCGGCCGCGATGTCCGGATAGAGGGGGACCATGTCCACACAGTCGTCGGAATTCCGTCACAGCCGCCGCGCGGTCCTGGGGCTCGGCTTCGGAGCAGCAGTCGCCGTCACGGCCTCGACCGGCGGTGCGGCGTACGCGGAGAGCGGGCCCGACACCCACCGCCTGCTCGCGGCGATGGAGCGGGAACACGGCGTCCGCCTCGGCGTGTTCGCCCGGAACGTCTCGACCGGCAGGACGGTCCGCTACCGCGCGGACGAGGCGTTCCCGATGTGCTCGGTCTTCAAGACCCTCGCGGCCTCCGCCGTCCTGCGCGACCTCGACCGCAACGGCGAGTTCCTCGCCCGGCGGATCCACTACACCGCCGAGGACATCACGCGGTCCGGCGGCGAGGAGAGCGCGGCGGTGACCAAGGACCACCTGGCGGACGGCATGACCGTCGCCGAGCTCTGCAAGGCGGCCATCGACCACAGCGACAACACCGCCGCCAACCTGCTGCTCCGGGAACTCGGCGGTCCGACCGCCGTCACCGACTTCTGCCGCTCGATCGGTGACCGCACCACCCGCCTGGACCGCTGGGAGCCCGAGCTCAACTCCGCCGAACCGGACCGCGGCACCGACACCACCACCCCGCGGGCCATCGCCCGCACCTACCGCCGGCTCGCCCTCGGCCACGCCCTCCCGCCCGCCAAGCGCGAACAGCTCACCACCTGGCTGCGCGGCAACACGACCAGCACGAACCGCTTCCGCAAGGGCCTCCCGGCGGACTGGGCCCTCGCCGACAAGACCGGCTCCGGCCGGTACGGAACCGCCAACGACGTCGGCATCGCCTGGACCCCGTCCGGCGCGCCCGTCGTCCTCGCCGTGCTGACCACCAAGCCCGACGAGGCCGCCGTGCGGGACGAGCCCGTGGTCGCCGAGACCGCGGCGCTGCTCGCCTCCGTGCTCGGCTAGCCCGACCCGCTCCGCAGGTGCCGGGGCGGCGGCGGGCCACAAACCGCCGCCGCCCCGTTCCGTGCGGCACAGGCCCCTCCGCGCCCCCCACCGCTCCGTCCCGGTTCGACCTCCCCCGGCGGGGCGCCGTCGCGGCCCCGGCCTCGCCGCCGTCCGCCGGGCTGATCCCGTACGCCCGTCCCGCCCCACCCGTGCGCCCCCGCCACGCCGGGGACAGACTGGTGGTGGACCGATGCTGCCCCGCGACGCTGGGAGACGCATGCTGCTGGGACTCACCACCGCGTTGGTCGCGACCGTCTGCTTCGGCTTCGGGGCGGTCTTCCAGGCCCGCGGTGCGCGGTCCGCCCCGCGGGCCGACCGGGTGCGGGCGGGGCTGCTGGCCGCGCTGGTGCGGTCGTGGCAGTTCCTGGTCGGGACGCTGGTGGACATCGTCGGTTTCGTGCTGAGCATCGTGGCCCTGCGCAGCCTCCCGCTGTTCCTGGTGCAGGCCGTCACCAACGCCAGTCTGGCCGTCACCGCGCTGGCCGCGGTCTGGCTGCTGGGCGCGCGACTGCACCGGAGCGACGTCGCGGGCATCCTCGCCGTCGTCGTCGGCCTGACCCTGCTGGCGCTGGGCTCGGGCAAGGAGGGGTGCAACCACGCCCCGGAGGCCTTCCACTGGGCGCTGCTCGCGACCACCGCCCTCATGCTGCCGGCCACGCTCGTCCTGGTGCGCCGGAACGGCACGGCGGCCGCCGCCGGGCTGGGCCTGCTGGCCGGGGTCGGCTTCGGGGTGACCAGCCTGGCGGTGCGGGTGATGGACGCCTCCGGCCTGCTCGCGATCCTCACCGACCCGGCGACCTACGCCCTGGTCGCCGGTGGTCTCGGCGGCTACCTGGCGTACGCACTGGCGCTGCAGCGGGGCACCGTGACGGCCGCGACCGCCGCCGGGACGGTGGCCGAGACCTTCGGCCCGGCCCTGGTCGGCGTCGTGGCGCTCGGCGACGCCGCCCGTCCCGGGTTCGAGTGGTGCGCGCTGACGGGCTTCGCGGTGGCGGTGGGCGGCACCTTCCTCCTCTCCCGCTTCGGCGAACTGGAGGGCGAGTCGGCCGAGCTGGTGAGGCCGCACCCGGGCGCCGGGGCGGAGCAGGCGGTCCCGCCCCGGTAGCCCGGTCGGCGCCGCCGTGCGAAGGTGACTTGCCGGACAAATCGGACGGCGACTGGCCTCAGAGCGGCAGGTGCGCGATGGCGGAGGACCCCCGATCGGAACCCCACCCCGGATCCCGGCGGTCGGCGCCGACCGAGCGCCCGGTCGCGCTGATCACCGGCGCCTCCTCCGGAATCGGCCTCGCCACCGCCCTCCGGCTGGCCGGTGCGGGCTGGCGGACCCTGGTCTCCGGCACCGACCGCGCCCGCCTCGACGAGCTCGCCGACCGCACCGACGGCCTGGCCCTGCCCGAGGACCTGAGCAAGCCGGACGGCCCGCGCCGCCTCGCCGAGGCCGCCCTGGCCGAGGCCGGCCGGGTGGACGCCCTGGTCGCGAGCGCCGGCCTCGGCTGGCGCGGCCCGTTCGCGGAGACCCCCTCCGACACCCTCGACCGGATGATCGAGGTCAACTTCGCCGCCACGCTGCGCCTGGTCCGCCTCCTCCTGCCCGGCATGCTGGAGCGCCGCCACGGCCGGATCGTGCTGCTCGGCTCGATGGCCGGTCAGGTCGGCGTGCGCGACGAGTCGGGCTACGCGGCCACCAAGGGCGGGCTGACGATGTTCGCGGAGAGCCTCTGGTACGAGCTGCGCGGAACGGGCGTGGGGGTGCGCCTGGTCCTCCCGGGCGCGGTGGACACCCCGTTCTTCGACCGGCGCGGCACGCCGTACCAGCGCGAACGGCCGCGCCCCGTCTCGGCGGAGCGGGTCGCGGACACCGTCGTCGCGAGCATCACCACCGAGCGCGACCGCCTCTACGTGCCGCACTGGCTGGGCTTCCCGGCCCGCATCCACGGTGTCGCGCCGGGCGTGTTCCGCCGGATGGCCTCCCGCTTCGGGTGAGCCCGGGGTGAGGATCGCGACCGGAGCCCTCGCCGCCGCGGCCGCCGCGGAGTTCCTGCACCTCGCCCCCGCCGCCGTCCGGCTCCCACCGCTGCGCCGCACCGTCGCCCGCCGCACGGCCGGCCACGGCACCGCCCCGGGCCACGTCGCCCTGACCTTCGACGACGGCCCCGATCCGCGCAGCACCCCGTACGTCCTCGACGCGCTGGACGAACTCGGCGTCCGCGCCACCTTCTTCCTGCTCGGCGCGATGCTGGAACGCGCCCCCGAGCTCGGCGGCGAGCTGGTGCGGCGGGGCCACGAGGTCGCCGTCCACGGCTGGTTCCACCGGCAGCAGTGGTACCCGGCCCCCGCGCGCGACCTGCGCGAGCTGCGCCGCACCGAGGAGGCGGTGACCGGCCTGTGCGGCGACCGCCCGCTCTGGTACCGCCCGCCGTACGGCGTCCTGACGGCCGGTCCGGCCCTGGCCGCCCGCCGCCTCGGCCTGCGCAGCGTGCTGTGGACCGCCTGGGGCCGCGACTGGACGGCGGATGCCACCGGCGCCTCCGTCTACGCGACCGCCCGCCCCGGCCTGGCCGGCGGCGCGACGCTCCTGCTCCACGACTCCGACTGCACCTCCGCCCCCGACTCCTGGCGCGCCACCCTGGCCGCCCTGCCCCTGATCGCCGCCCACTGCCGCGCCCGGCACCTCACCCTCGGCCCGCTCCGCGACCACGGGGTGCCCGGCCGCACGGACCGGCGGTGAGGCCCGACGCCCTTCGGCAGCAACGCCGTTGAAGCGGAGCCGACCGGGCCGGACCCGACCGGGCCGGACCCGACCCTGGTCGGCTCGGTCGGAGCCCGCTACCCCAGTCCCACGCGTCGCAGGCCCTCCCCGAACCCGGCGCGCCAGCCCTCCGGGTCGGCGCCGGGCGAGGGCGCCGGGGAGGGGCGCTTCAGCGCCGCGAGGGCGTTGCGGACGACCTCGGCGGGGTGGGCGGAGGTGACGTCGGCGTGGCCGAGTTCGAGCTCGTGCTGGAGGTTGTCGCGCCCGTGCCCCTGGACCACGTCGAGGAGCAGCAGTCGCCGGCCGAGCGCGCGGGCCTCGCTGCAGGTGTCGCCGGAGCTGGTGACGACGAGGTCGGCGGCGGTCATCAGTGCGGGGACCCGGTCGGTGTGGCCGAACGGGTGCAGCCGGGGTTCGCGGCGGGCGGCGGCGCGCAGGCGGCGTTCCAGTTCCCGGTTGTGTCCGGCCACCGCGAGCACGTGCGGTCCGGCCGCGGCGAGGGAGACGGCGGCGCGGGCGAGCGGCCCGAGCCCCCAGGAGCCGGACATCAGCAGCACGCACCGGGCGTCCGCCGGCACGCCCAGCCCGGCGCGGGCCTCGGACCGTTCCGGCGGGCGGTAGAACGGCTGCCGCAGCGGCGCGGGCACGACGGCGATGTCGGCGTCCGGCCGGTAGCGCCGCACCGCGCACGCGGCGACCTCCGAGGTGACCAGGAACAGGTCCGTGCCCTCCTGCACCCAGAGCCGGTGCGGCGTGACGTCGGTGCAGAACACGAAGTGCCGGAACTCCCGGCCCTGCCCCCACTCCTGCAGCCGGTTGACCGCCGAGGTCGCGGTGGCGAACACCGAGACCACCAGCTGCGGCCGCTGCGCCTCGACCAGCTTCCGCAGCGCCGGGACGAGCCGGGTGCGGGCGGCCGCGTCCGCGAGCAGCGCGATCCGCGCGCCCGTCCGCAGCGCCGAGAAGTGGAACGCGTCGTACACCCCGGGCAGGTCGAGCAGCCGGCGGAAGACGGCCTCGCCGGCCGCACCGGAGCGTTCGCCGAGCAGGGCCATCGCGTCGACCGTGTCGGTGGTCCAGCCGCGTTCCCGCAGGGTGTCCGCGCAGGCCTGGGCCATCACGTCGTGGCCCTGGCCGAGGGAGCCGGAGATCAGCAGGGCGTGCGGCATCGGGCGGCCCCGGTCAGGTGGCGGTGGACGCGGCGGTGGCGGCCCGGTACCAGTCGGCGTACCGCCGGACGCCCTCGGCGAAGTTGGTCCGCGGCGACCAGCCGAGCAGCCGCTTGGCCTGGGCGGAGGAGATCCGCCGCCCGGTGTAGTCGGCCTTGCGGCCGCCGATGTGCTCGATGCTCACGGGCCCGAGCAGGCCGTCGACGGTGTCGGCGATGTCGCGCACGGAGACGGCGGTCGAGCCCTCCAGGGCGAAGGTCTGGTCCTCGGCGGCGGGGGAGAGGGCGCGCACGTGGGCGTCGGCGAGGTCCTCGACGTAGACGAAGTTGCGGCTCTGCCGCCCGTCGCCGGCGATGGTGATCGGGCGTCCGGCCAGTGCGGCCTGGACGAACCGGGCGACGACCAGTTCGTCGCGCATGCGGGGCCCGTAGGGGATGCCGTAGCGCAGGATGGTGAAGTGCTGCCCGTACAGCTCGCGGTAGCTGTGCACGAGCATCTCGGCGGCCAGCTTGGTGGCCACGTACAGGTGGCCGCTGTGCTCCAGTTCGATCGGTACGTGCTCGTCCAACTCCTGCTCCTCGCCGCCGAGTTGCTCGCCGGCGAGGGCGGCGCCGTAGACCCAGACGGTGCTTGCGAGCACCGTCCGGCTGAGACCGCTGCGCCGGGCGGCCTCCAGGACGGCCTCGGTGCCGTCGATGTTGGTCCGCACGGCGCGGACCGGATCGGCGGAGACCTGCTCGACGTCGGCCATCGCAGCGAGGTGGTAGACCACCTCGCTGCCCGCCAGCGCGGCGGTGAGGGCCTTGAGGTCGAGGACGTCGATCCGCGCGTGCTCGGCGTCGGGGTTGAGGTACTGGTCGGTCATGTCCACCGCGAGGACCTCGTGGCCGGCCGCGATGAGGTGGTCCACGACGTGTGAGCCGATGAATCCGCAGCCCCCGGTGACGGCTATCCGCACGTTCTTGCTCCCTTCACTCCGGTCGGCTCAGCCGACCAGCCGCCGGTACACGGTCGAGACGGCCTCGATGACCTGCTCCGTCTCGTCCTCCGTCATGTCGGAGTGCACCGGCAGGCAGACCTGCCGTGCGCAGAGGTCCTCGGCGGCGGGCAGCGGCCCGCGCCGGTACGGGGCGAGCACCGGCTGGAGGTGCAGCGGCAGGTCGTAGACCTCGCCGGACAGCCGCACGCCGTGCTCCTCGGCGACCGCCCGCTTGAAGGCCGCACGGTCGGTGCCGGCCGGCAGCAGCGCCACGTACTTGTAGTAGTTGCCGCGGCAGCCCGGCGGTTCGAGCACCGGTGCCAGGCCGTCCAGCCCGGCCAGCGCCGCGTCGTAGCGGCGGGCGACGGCCCGGCGGGTCTCGATGAACTCCTTGAGCCGGCGCAGGTGCACCGCGCCGACCGCCGCGTGGAGCTCGCTCATCCGCCAGGAGTAGCCGAGCAGCACGTGGTGGTTGGTGGTGAAGGAGCCCTTGCCCTGGTCGCGGTAGATCCGGGCCTCGTCGCGCAGCTCCGGCGACTCGGTGAGGATCATGCCGCCCTCGCCGCTGGTGGTGACTTTCGTCGGGTAGAAGGAGAAGGCCCCGGCCAGCCCGAAGGTCCCGGCGGCGCGCCCGTCGACACTGCTGCCGTGGGCGTGCGCGGCGTCCTCGACCAGCGGGATGCCGCGCTGGTCGCAGAGCGCGCGCAGGGCGTCCACCCGGGGGGTGACGAGGCCGCCGATGTGCACCAGGACGACGGCGGCGGTGTCCGGGGTGAGGGCCGCCGCCAAGGTGTCGGGGGACAGCGCGAGGGTGGCCGGGTCGACGTCGGCGAACACCGGGCGCCCGCCCGCGTGGACCACCGCGCCGGCGGTCGCGTAGAAGCTGACGGCGGGGACGACGACGTCGCGGCCCCGGACGTCGACGGTGCGCAGGATCACCTCCAGCGCCGCCGTGCCGGTGCTCACCGCGACGGCGTGCGAGGCGCCGTGCTCGGCGGCGAAGGCCTGCTCGAAGCGTTCGGTCCAGGGACCGAGGGTGAGGGCGCCCGTGGTGAGCATCTCGGTCACCGCCTCGGCGACGGCCGCGCGGTCGCTCTCGTCGAACACGATGCGGGCGGCTGGAACGCCCATGGGGCACCTCCGGCGGCTGGCTGCTCAGGCAGCACCGATCAGGTCGGGTCGTCCCGAACCGCACGGACGGCGGTCGGGCCAGGCACATCACGCTACTTCGCCCGGCCGGGTCACGGCCCGTCGTCGCCGCCCGCACGGGTGAACCCGACTGCTTCCTCCGCAGGTAGGAGGGCTACTCCCGGCGCCGGGCGTGCGCTCCTCCGTACGGGGGAGGGCCGTACTGCGTCCGCAGTACGCAAACGGCCTGCGCAGGGACGACGACGGAGCAGGGCCCGCCGATCAAGGATTGGTCACGCTGCGGCGGACCGCGCCCTCAGGGGGCGTACGGCCCGCCCGCGGCGCGCCCTGTACCGAGCACCGCACCGAAGGAGTCCGCTCTCCCGTGGCCACGTTCCTCTACCGTCTGGGCCGATGGGCCTTCGTCCGGCGCCGGCTGGTGACCCTGCTCTGGGTCGCCGTGCTGGCGGCCGTCGGAGTCCTGGCGGCCAAGGCGCCCGCCGCGCCCGACGACGGCTTCTCGATGCCCGGCACGGAGGCGCAGAAGGCCTTCGACCTGATGAACGAGCGCTTCCCCGGCGGCCACGCCGACGGCGCCTCGGCCCGGCTGGTGTTCGTCGCGCCCTCCGGTCAGAAGATCACCGCCGCCCCCAACCAGCAGGCGGTCGAGCGGACGGTCGACGAGCTCGCGCACGCCGAGCAGGTCACCGGGGCGGTCAGCCCGTTCACGGCGGGCGCGGTCTCCAAGGACGGCACCACCGCCTACGCGACGGTCAGCTACGCCGCCAAGGCGGGCGAGCTGTCCAAGGGCGCCACGACCGCGCTGGAGCAGGCCGCCCAGCACGGCCGGGACGCCGGGCTCAAGGTCGAGGTCGGCGGCAACGCGCTGATGGCCAAGCCCGACGCGGGCGGCAGCAGCGAGGCGATCGGCATGGCGCTGTCCGCCGTCGTCCTGGTGATCACCTTCGGCTCGCTGGTCGCGGCCGGCCTGCCGCTGCTCACGGCGGTCGTCGGCGTCGGCCTCGGCATGGCGCTGATCACCGCGTTCGGCAGCGTCCTCGGCCTGTCCACCACCACCGGCACCCTCGCCATGATGCTCGGCCTCGCGGTCGGCATCGACTACGCGGTGTTCATCGTCTCCCGCTACCGGGCCGAGCTGACCGAGGGCCGGACACCGCAGGAGGCGGCCGGCCGGGCCGTCGGCACCGCCGGCTCCGCCGTGGTGTTCGCCGGCCTCACCGTGGTGATCGCCCTCGCCGGGCTCTCCGTGGTCGGCATCCCGATGCTGGCCAAGATGGGCATGGCCGCCGCCGGGACGGTCGTCATCGCCGTGCTGGTCGCGCTCACCCTGGTCCCGGCGCTGCTCGGCTTCATCGGCCGCAAGGTGCTGCCGCGCAAGGTCCGCAAGGCCCAGGGCGACGCCGACCGGGCGTCGACGAAGGAGAACGGCGGCTCCCGCTGGGCGCGGTTCGTGCTGCGCCGCCCGCTCGCGGTGCTGCTCGGCGGCGTGATCGGCCTGGGCGTCCTCGCGGCGCCCGCGCTCGACCTGCGGCTCGGCCTGCCCGGCGACGAGGCCAAGCCCACCTCCACCACCCAGCGCCGCGCCTACGACCTGCTGTCCGAGGGCTTCGGGCCCGGCTTCAACGGCCCGCTGACCGTCCTGGTGGACGCCAAGGGCGTCGCCGACCCGAAGGCCGCGGCGAACGAGGTGTCCAAGAAGCTCTCGGGCCTGCAGGGCGTCGTCACCGTGACGCCGCCGATGTTCAACAAGGCCGGTGACACGGCCCTGCTCAACGCGATACCGGCGACCGGCCCGAGCGAGGCCGCGACCAAGGACCTCGTGCACACCATCCGCGGTGACGCGGCCTCCCTCACGTCGGCCACCGGCGCGACGGTCCTGGTCAGCGGCACGACGGCGATGAACATCGACGTCTCGCAGAAGCTCACGGACGCCCTGGTGCCCTACCTCGCCCTGGTCGTCGGCCTCGCCGTCCTGCTGCTGCTGGTGGTCTTCCGCTCCGTGCTCGTCCCGCTGAAGGCGGCACTCGGCTTCCTGCTCTCGGTGGCCGCCGCCCTGGGCGCCGTGGTCGCGGTCTTCCAGTGGGGTTGGCTGGCCGACCTGATCGGCGTGGAGCAGACCGGCCCGGTGATGAGCATGATGCCGATCTTCATGATCGGCGTGGTCTTCGGCCTCGCCATGGACTACGAGGTGTTCCTGGTCACCCGGATCCGCGAGGGCTTCGTCCACGGCGAGCAGCCCGGCGAGGCGATCGTCACCGGCTTCCGGCACAACGCCCGGGTGGTCACCGCCGCGGCCTTCATCATGATCGCCGTCTTCGCGGGCTTCATCGGGATGAGCGAGCCGATGATCAAGATGATGGGGCTGGGGCTCGCCGCAGCCGTCGCGTTCGACGCCTTCGTGGTCCGGATGACCATCGTCCCGGCCGTCCTCGCCCTGCTCGGCCACCGCGCCTGGTGGCTGCCGCGCAGGCTCGACCGCCTGGTGCCGGACGTGGACGTCGAGGGCAGCAAGCTGCAGACGCCCGCCGCCGAAGCGGCCCCGATCCGGGAGTCGGTCACGGTCTAGCCCGGCCGGGATCCGCACGCCCACCGATTACCGTTGCAGTCAGGGGCCGTCGCCGCTCGCGCCGACGGCCCCTGACTCGCGACCCGGAGACCAGCACCATGACCACCACCTGGCAGCGCATGCGCCGGAACCACCCCCGACGATTCGACGTGATCGGCGGCGCCGTCCTGATCGCGGTCGTCGGAGTCGGCGCCACCATCGACCAGACCGGCCACATCAGCAGCCTGGAACCCGTCTCCGGACTCCTCGGGCTGGTCTCCGCGCTCGCCCTGTTCGCCCACCGCCGCCACCCCCGGGCGGTCACCGCCGTCACCCTGGCCTGCACCGTCCTGCTCGCGTTCACCAGCCCCCGGCTGACCGTCGCGCTGGCCGCCCCGCTGCTCTGCGCCCTCTACTACCTGGCCGTCCGCACCGACCGCGCCACCGCGCTGCGCGCCTCCATCGGCAGCGCCGTCCTGCTCACCGGGATCGCCCTGTCCGTCGGCACCGGCGCATCCCTCGGCGAACGGCTCGGCGTCCTGGCCTGGGCCCTGCTGCCCGGCGCCCTCGGTGACTCCATCCGCAACCGCCGCGCCCACCTCGCGGCCATCGAGGAGCGCGCCGAACGCGCCGAACGCACCCGCGAGGAGGAGGCCCGCCGCCGGGTCGCCGACGAGCGGATCCGGATCGCCCGCGACCTGCACGACGTGGTCGCCCACCACATCGCCCTCGCCAACGCCCAGGCCGGCATCGCCGTCCACCTCATGGACAGCCACCCGGTCCAGGCCCGCGAGGTGCTCAGCCACATCACCGACGCCACCGGCTCGGCCCTGCAGGAGCTGCGGGCCACCGTCGGCCTGCTGCGCCGCGCCGAGGAACCCGCCCCGCTCGAACCCACCCCGGGCCTGGACCGGCTGCCCGAGCTGCTCGGCTCCTTCGAACGGGCCGGGCTGCCGGTCCGGCTCACCGTCCGCGGCGAGGCCCGGCCGCTGTCGCCCGGCGTCGACCTCACCGCCTTCCGGATCGTCCAGGAGTCGCTGACCAACGTCGCCAAGCACGCCCACGGCGCCGACGCCGAGGTCACCCTCGCCTACAGCGGGAGCCGGGTGTCGGTCAGCGTCGCCAACGGGCGGCCGACCGCGACCGGACGCCCCCGCGCCGCGCCGCTGCCCCAGCCCGCCCCGGGCGAGAGCGGTTTCGGCCTGATCGGCATGCGCGAGCGGGCCGGCGCGGTCGGCGGCCGGCTCGCTGCCGACGAACGGCCCGACGGCGGCTTCCTGGTCACCGCCGAGCTGCCGCTGCGCACCGGCGCCCGCGACGACGGCCCCGACCCGGCCGCCGCGGCCGGAGCCCGCGGAACCGATCCCCGCGGAACCGAACCCCGGGGAGCCGAACCCCGCGGGGCAGGAGTCCGAGAGGCCGGGGCACCGAGGGCCGGCGAACCGGACCGCGCCGTCCGGGGGAGCGGTGTGACGCCCTTCTGCGGCCCCCGGGGCGCCCGCGCCACCCGTACGCACGAAACCGAAGGACAGGACCGCGCCGCCCGACAGGTTCGCGCCGTTCGAGAGGACAGGGACCACGCATGACCATCCGGGTACTGCTCGCCGACGACCAGGCCCTGCTGCGCGGTGCCTTCCGCATGCTGATAGACGCGGAGGAGGACATGGAGGTGGTGGGCGAGGCCGCCGACGGGCGCGAGGCCGTCGAGCTCGCCCGGGCGACCAGGCCCGACATCGTCCTGATGGACATCCGGATGCCCGGCGCCGACGGCCTCGGCGCCACCGCCGCGATCTGCGGCGACGAGGAGCTGTCCGGCACCCGGGTGCTCATCCTCACCACCTTCGAGATCGACGAGTACGTGGCGCAGGCGCTGCGCGCGGGCGCCGGCGGCTTCCTCGGCAAGGGCGCCGACCCGAAGGAACTGCTCGCCGCCGTCCGGACCGTCGCGGCCGGCGACGCCCTGCTCTCGCCCGCCGCCACCCGGGCCGTGATCGACCAGCTGCTGGCCCAGCCCGACCCGGGCGCCGGCGGTCCGACGAGCGAGCGCCTCGCCGTCCTCACCGCCCGCGAGCGCGAGGTGATGTCGATGGCCGCCACCGGCCTCACCAACGAGGAGATCGCCGAGCGCATGTTCGTCAGCCCGTTCACCGTGCGGACCCACGTGCACCGGGCGATGTCCAAGCTCGACGCCCGCGACCGCGCCCAACTCGTCGCGATCGCCTACCAGTCCGGACTGGTCCCGCCCGGCCGTCCGTCCTGAGCCCGGCGTTCCCGGCACTCCGGGTGCTCCCGGCGGGTCCGGGCCGGCCGACTCGCGCGGTTTGAGCCGATTGAGGGCTGAGTGTTCGTCAAAATTCCTCACCGGAAACCGATCAAAGCCCGGGCCTGGCCGAAAACGACCTCCGAACTGGTGTATCGGCGAGTAGTCTGCCGATGACTCAGAATGAGGAGGATGTTCGTGGAAACCAAGGACACGGCAGGCGAGGTGCGGATTCTCCAGCCGTTGCCCGGGCGTACGGCGGACGAATCGCAGGCGTTCGACCTCCGGCTCGCACGTCTGCTCCGCCTGATAGGGGCGGAGGTCGCGGCCGGCCCCGACTACCAGAGCGCGGCCCGGTGGGAGGTCCACAAGGCGGTCGCCGGACGGTCCGAACTGCCCGAGGAGTACTTCGAGGCGCTGCTGGAGGCGTCGGTCCACGACCCCAACCCGAGCTTCAACCGGCGCTTCGTCGAGCCGGCCCTGCTCGCCTTCGGGCAGCGTCGGGTCCGCCTCGCCCTGCTCGGCTACCTGCGCACCGGCACCAACCCCGAGCGGGCGGGCGCCGCGCGGGCCTGGTACTGGACGGCCCTGTCGATCGGGGACGGCAGCAACGGCGCCGCCGCCGACGAGGGCGCGAGCGTCCGGGACACCTGGTACGAGACCGCGCTGCGGGAGTTCGTCGCCAACGAGGACCTGGACGTCCGCCGCTGCATCCTCCCCGGCCTCCCACTGGTGCCGCGCGCCTACCCCGCGGCGCTGCACGGCCTGGTCGAGGCGGCGGTCGCGATCGCCCGCTCGCACCCCGACGAGTACATCCGGCACCGCGCCGAGATCCAGGTCGGCCTCTGACCTCCGGTCGCCCGCGCTCCGGGTGCACGCGCCGACGTGTGTACCCGGAGCGGGATTTCCCGCGCGGCCGGTCAATTCGCCCACGATTCGGCGAATCGCGCCCCAACTGGCTTTCTCCGCCCCACGATTCATGGGCTTGTCGTCCGGTCATGACAATTCCGATCGGCCGCCGCCGAACCCGGGGCCCTGCCACCATGGCGGGATGACCGAAGACCTGAAGCCCGCGGCCGCGACCACCGGGCCCGTCGACGTCGAACTCCTCGAACCCGCCGGCATCCGCCTGGTCGAAACCCCCGCACCACCCCTCCCGGAGCCGGAGCGGGCCGCGATGGACCGCGCCTGGAGGCAGGCCGTCCGAGCGAACCCCGGGCTCTTCGACGGCCCGGTCGTCGCCTGCACCGGCCTCGTCCGGGACAGCCCCGACACGCTCGTCGTCCACTGGGCGCGCATCGGCTACCGCCGCTTCGCCCTGCGCCTCGTCCCGGGCGCCACCGCCCGGGCGAGCTCCCTGTACGTCGCCGTCGTCCAACCCGCCGACGACGGCCGGATCCTGGTCGGCCGGATGGCCGGCCCGACCGCCCGCCCCGGCCGCTGGGGCCTGCCGGGCGGCTGCGTCGAACCGCCCCCGCCCGGCGAACCGCTCGACCCGCCCGCGCTGCGCCGCCACGCCGCCCGGGAACTCGTCGAGGAGACCGGCGTGTTCACGCCCCCGGAACGGCTCACCCGCTGGCTGCTCGTCCGCGGCGAGCACGGCAGCGTCGGCGTGCTCCACCTCGCCCCGCCCCGTCCGGCCCGGGAACTGGCCGAGCGCCACGCGGAGTTGTGCGCCGCCCACCGGTCGCTCGGCGCGGAGCCCGAGTTCGACCGGATCGCCCTGATCGGCTCCCCGGCCGAGGTCGCCGCCCTCCCCGGCCCGCACGCGGACCACCTCGGGCCCGTGCTGCGCCGGCTCTTCGCCGGCTGAGCGCTTCCGGCGGACGCCGGAACGCGGCACGTCACAGCAGGGCCAGGGCCTGCCGGAGGTTGTGCTCGGCGATGCCGGCCATGGCCGGCCGGTCGGGGAAGTCACCGTCGAGCAGCCGCAGCGGGCCCGCCGTCAGCGACAGGCGGTGCGCCAGGGCGTAGAACGCGAGCCGGTCCTCGTCGAGTCCGTCCACCGCGAGGGGCCGATAGGCGTCGTGGAAGCGGATCCGCAGGAAGACGTGCTCCCACTCCGCGTCGAAGTACATCGCGCCTTCGACGTCGATCACCACCGGGCGCCCGTCCGCGCCCACCAGGACGTGGTCGGGCCCGAGTTCGCCGTGCACCACCGCGTACTCCGCGCGCGGCCGCACCGCCGCCGCCAGGTCGAGCAGCCGCTCCTCCAGCCGGCCGCGGGCCCGGGCGATCCGCTGGTCCCGCGCGGCCGCCTCGGCGAGGTCCCCCAGGGCGCGGTCCAGCACGACCCCCTCGCAGGACGTCCCGCGCGAGGCCCCGCCGCCGTCGACCACGGCCACCTTGCCGTACCCGGCCGCCCGATGACCCCTCATCGCCTCCAGCGCCTCGCCGAGCCCGGCCAGCACCGGGGCGGCCGCACGCGGATCGCGCGCGAGCAGCTCCTCCAGGCTCCCGCCCCGGACGTCCTCGACGATCGCCAGGTCGTCCGGGCCGTGGACGCCCCCGCGGTCGAGCGAGCGGATCGCCGGGACACGGACCCCGAGCGCGTGCAGCCGGGCGTGTGCGCCTTCGAACAGGTCGAGTCCGAGACCGGGCGAGAACGGATCGGTGCGGTCGGCGTCGCCCGCAGCCGCCGGCCAGTAGTTCTCGGCGTCGCTCCACCGGTAGGCGATCGCCGTCGTGGCGTCGTCCATCACCAGGCGGTAGACGCCCTTCCTGCTGCCGCCGGCGAGCCGCTCGACGGCCGCCAGCCGCCGTCCGCCGCCCAGCGCGGCCCGCGCCGCACCCGCCAACTGCTCCCGCCCGACCACCCCGCGTGCCACCACGTTCCGAACCGCCCTCTCCCTGACCACGACCCGCGCACGCTACGGGAGCACCGGCCCGGAGGCGAACGGGATTCCACAGCGGTGGCCGCGAGCCGTAGCCGCCGTCGTAGCGCCAGTCATGGCCGCAGCGGGCCACGGGCGAGTCCGTGCGGTGGCCGGCACCGCCCTGGGGCGGACGACGGGGGTTTGAAGACGGGCCCCTCGGGCCGGACACGCGGGCCGGATGCGGCCGGTGTCCACCCCGGGCTCAGGGCTTGCGGGCCACCGCCCCGTACATGCTCACGCGGTCGGCGCCCGGGGCGGGGGCGGTGTCGGGGCGCCAGAGCGGGACGGTGACCACGCCCGGGTCGAGCAGGTCGAGGCCGTCGAGGAAGGTCCGCACCTCGGCGCGGGTGCGGCCGACGAGCGGCGCGGTGGCCTTGTCGTAGACGCCGGTGACGCGGTCGCGGACCACGGCCGGGATGAAGTCCGCGGTGCCGTGCGAGAGGACCAGGTGGCTGCCGGAGGGCAGGGCGTCCAGCAGGGTGGTGACGGCCCGGTACGGCTCGTCCTCGTCGCGCAGGAAGTGGAGGACGGCCGCGAGGACCAGTCCGACCGGCCGGGAGAGGTCGAGCAGTTCCACGGCGCGGACGGCGTCCAGCAGGGCGGCGGGCTGCCGCAGGTCGGCCCGGATGACCGTGGTGCGGCCGTGCCCGGGGCCGGCCATCAGGGCGCGGGCGTGGCTGAGCACGATCGGGTCGTTGTCGACGTAGACGACCCGGGCGCCCGGGTCGGCGGCCCGGGCGATCTCGTGGGTGTTGCCGACCGTCGGGATGCCGGTGCCGACGTCGAGGAACTGGTCGATGCCGAGCTCGGCGACGCAGCGCACCGCGCGGGTGAGGAAGCCCCGGTTGGCGCGGGCGGTGGAGCGGAACTCGGGATTGGCGGCGAGCGCCTTCTCGGCGGCGGCGCGGTCGGCGGGGAAGTTGTCCTTGCCGCCGAGGTAGTAGTCGTACATCCGGGCGGGGTGCGGGATGTCGGGCCGCAGGTCGGCCGGGTGCCCGACCCCGCCCGGCCCCCACATGGACTCGTATCCCACGGCTGTTGCCCCCTCCACCCGTCAACCTCGCCCGCGAGAGTCCGATGATCCGCTCGCGGCCTCGCCGGCGGCCAGCCTAGAGCCCGGGTCATGGCCCCCGGCGCCGGTTGGTCGGGTCACCCCCGTATGTCCCTTTCGTCTCGCAGTGCTGCCGCGGAGCCGGCCGCTCACACCACGGAACGGGTGGCTTACGCCGCGGAGCCGGCCGCTCACGCCGGTTCGCGGCCGGGAGGCCGCCGCGCGGGGTCGCCCGTCGCGGCGCAGGATGGAGGATCGGGGAGTGGCAGTGGAACATCCGGCGACGGGAGGTCCGGGCCGTGGGAATCGCAATGGCAGACATCCGGGAGTGGCGCGGCCACTCGGTGGTCGACCGGAAGAGCCACCGCATCGGCAAGCTGGAGGCGGTCTACGTCGAGACGGCCAGTGACGAGGCGTTCTTCGCCACCGTCACGGTGGGTTTCGCCGGCCGGCGCCGCCTGGTGTTCGTCCCGCTGGTGGGCGCCGTGGTCGGGCCGGACTACGTCCGGGTGGCCTACCCGAAGAGCCAGGTCAAGGGGGCTCCGGCGATCGGGACGGACGACGTCCTGCCCGCCGAGGACGAGCCCGCCGTGTTCGCGCACTACGAGGTGCCGTACGCGACCGGCGCCGGCGGTGAGCGGCGGCTGGCCCGTCGCTGAGCCGAGCGCCCGGGGCCGGAAGCGGTCGGTACGGGCTTCGCCCACCGGGAAACGAATACCCCGCGGGGTACACTTGTCCATCGACAGTCGATGCGAAAGGCGGCCCCGACATGCAGGTGGACGAGGAGGCGGTCGGCGCGGTCCTGAACCGGCTGCGTCGCGCCCAGGGCCAGTTGGCCGGAGTGATCGCGATGATCGAGGCGGGCCGGGACTGCAAGGACGTGGTCACCCAGCTCGCCGCCGTCTCGCGGGCCCTGGACCGGGCCGGGTTCAAGATCGTCGCCAGCGGGATGCGCCAGTGCATGGCCGCCGCCGACGAGGACGCCGCGCCGATGAGCGAGGCCGAGCTGGAGAAGCTCTTCCTCGCCCTGGCCTGACGCGTCGGCCCGAGGCTCCGGCCTGACGCCCCCGCCCGGGGCCCCGGCCTGGCGCCCCCGCCCGGGGCCCTGGCCTGACGCGTCGGCGTGGCGAGTCGGGGCAGGGCGCGCCCCCCATGGGCGCGAACGCGCAGTGCTCCACGTACCGGAGGGTCGCGACGGTTCATCCGTTGCGGCCCTCTTCGTGCGCCCGCTGAAGTTCCCGTGCCGCCCGATGACCCGTCATGCGTCGTTCATGTCCCGGTCGCTGACCTCCAGGTGAATGAGGTCGCCCGCAGTTGTACAGCCAACTGTGCGGACAGCCCGCAACTGTCCGCACAGCCGACCGCGGCGAACCCTCCCTCCCTGACTCCGTGACCAGCCGTACCCGACCCGTGCACCGTCCCCCGGCGGTACCGGCCTCCGGGCGCGGCGGACAGGACAACCGTGGCCGCAGGCAGCGCCCTGACCCTCACCTCCTCCTCCAACCCCACCGAAGGTGACCGGCTCACCTTCCACTGGAGCACCGACGCGCCCGACGCCAAGAACTGGGTCGGCATCTACGACGGCAGCCGCCAGCCCGGCACCGGTTCCTCGCTGCTGTGGAAGTACACCCCGGCCGCCGCCGGTGACGTCCAGCTCGACACCTCCGCGCTGACCGGCGGCCCGTACACCGCCTACCTGCTCGCCAAGGACGGCTACGGCATCCTCGCCCAGAGCGCCCCGTTCAGCTTCCGCCCCAAGCCCGCGGTCGTCCGCCCGCACGCCGCCGTCGACTCGCTCACCGCCACGCCCGTCGCCCCGGGCGCCGCCGTGCAGGTCAAGCTCGGCGGCCTCTGGTCCCGCCCGGTCGGCAACGCGCCCGGCTCCGCCACCTTCCGCAAGGTCGGCGGCCCGGCCTGGGCGTCCGTCAGCGCGGACGGCATGCTGACCGGCACCGCGCCCGCCACCGCGGGGAAGAACCCCGAGGTGGTCGTCGTCGGCGTCAAGGACGGCGCGGGCGCCGTCGACACCGTCACCGTGCTCGTCCCCGTCGTCGACCCGGCGGCCAAGCCCCGCCTCAAGGCCGCGAGTTGGAACCTGCACGACGCGGGATCCGGCTACTCCGACGCGCTGGAGAAGCAGCTGCGCGTGGTCCTCGCCCAGGGCCTGGACGTCCTCGCCCTGCAGGAGACGGCGGGCGAGCGCGCCAGGACCCTGGCCGACGCCCTCGGCTGGTACGCCTACCAGAGCCCGGGCAGCGTCGGCATCCTCAGCCGCCACCCGCTCGCCGACGTCACCCCGCCGACCGCCGACCTGCCCGCCGCCGCGGCCACCCTGCAGCTGCCCGGCGGCCGGGCCGTCCGCTTCTGGGCCGCGCACCTGGACGAGGCGGGCTACGGCCCGTACGCCGTGCAGGACGGCAGCACCGCCGCCCAGGTCGTGGCGGCCGAGAACGGCTCGCTGCGGCTGAAGCAGGCCACGGCGCTCGCCGCCGCGGTCCGCGCGGACGCGGCCCGGGGCCTCCCGGTCGTCCTCGCCGGCGCGCTCTCCTCGCCCTCCCACCTGGACTGGACGGCCGCCACCGCCGCCGCGCACGGCGGGGTCGGCCCGCTCGGCTGGCCGGTCACCGTGGCGCTGCAGGCCGCCGGACTGACCGACACCTTCCGCGAGGAGAACCGCGACCCGGCCAAGGCCCCGGGCGCCACGTGGTCGCCCACCCGCAAGCGGCGCGGCGACCGGCCCGAGCCGCAGGACCGGATCGACTACGTGCAGTACGCCGGCCCGCTGAAGCTGGTCGAGGCGCACACGCTGGTCGCCGACTGGCCGCAGCCCGAGCCGAACGCGGCCGGCAACGAGTGGCCGTCCGACACCGCCGCCGCCGTCGCCACCTTCCAGCTCTGAGACCCACAGCCCCGAGAGGCCAGTTCGTCATGCCCGAGCTCTCCCGCCGTACCTTCGTCGGCGCCACCGCCGCGGCCGGCGCCACCGCCGCGGCCGGCGCCACCGCCCTGACCGGTCTGGCCGGCGCGCCGGCCGAAGCCGCCCCGGCCCCCGCGTCCGGCACCACCGCAGCCGCCCCGCTCACCGGCACCGTCAAGGACGTCAAGCACGTCGTCGTCCTGATGCAGGAGAACCGTTCCTTCGACCACTACTTCGGCACCCTCGCCGGTGTCCGCGGCTTCGGCGACAAGCAGGCGCTGCAGTTCCCGGACGGCACCGACGTGTTCCGCCAGCCGGACAGCCGGCGCAGCGACGGCGGCGTGATGCTGCCGTACCGGATGGACACCGCCAAGTACAACGCGCAGAACGCCGGCGGCCTCGCCCACGACTGGGCGACCGGCCACCAGGCCATCAACAACGGTGCGATGAACAAGTGGATCGCCGCCAAGGGCGAGCGCACCATGGGCTACTTCAACCGGGACGACATCCCCTACCAGTACGCCCTGGCCGACGCGTTCACCATCTGCGACGCCTACTTCACCTCCCTCGCGGGGCCCACCGACCCCAACCGCCTCTACCTGTGGACCGGCACCTCCGGCCCCGGCCGCGACGGCACCACCGGCCCGTGGATCGACAACACCCCGGTCACCGACAACCCCGTCGCCGACTGGACCACCTACGCCGAGCGCCTGGAGGCGGCCGGCGTCACCTGGCGCGTCTACCACAACCCCAGCAAGGACGATCGCACCGGCGACTACGACGACAACGCGCTCTCGTACTTCAAGCAGTTCCACGCGTTCCCGCACGACGACCCGCGGTACGTCAACGCGATGACCAAGTTCGACCCGACCGACTTCGACAAGCACTGCAAGGACGGCACCCTGCCGACCGTCTCCTGGCTGGTCGCGCCCTACCTGTTCTGCGAGCACCCGGACGCCGGCCCGGCCTACGGCGCGCACTGGGTCGACCAGGCGCTGCAGTCGCTGATGTCCAACCCGGACGTCTGGCGGCACACCGTGTTCCTCGTCATGTACGACGAGAACGACGGCTACTTCGACCACATGGTCCCGCCCACCCCCGAGCCCGGCACCCCCGAGGAGTTCACCCAGGGACGTGCCATCGGCCTCGGCAACCGCGTCCCGCTGTGGGTCATCTCGCCCTGGTCGCGCGGTGGTTGGGTCAACTCCCAGGTCTTCGACCACACCTCGGTGCTGCGCTTCATGGAGCAGGTCACCGGGGTGGCCGAACCCAACATCTCGGCCTGGCGCCGGGCCGTCTGCGGCGACCTCACCAGCTGCTTCGACTTCGCCGCCCCCGAGTACTCGATCCCGACGCTGCCCGACACCAAGGCCCTGATGGCCAAGGCCGACGCGGGCGCCAAGCTGCCCGGCGTCGCGCTGCCGGCGGTCGGCGCCCAGTCCATGCCCGTCCAGGAGCGCGGCGACCGCCCGCACCGCCCGCTGCCGTACCAGCCGTGGGCCGACGTGGAGGTGGACCGCAAGACCGGCAAGGTCACCTGCACGATGAGCAACGACGGTTCGGTGGCCTTCCCGTACACCGTCTACCCGAACATCGTGCTCCCGTTCGCGGGCACCCCGTACACCGTCGCCCCCGGCGCCACCGCCCGGTACGTCTGGGACGCGGCGGCCACCGACGGCCGCTACGACTTCACCGTCCACGGCCCGGACGGCTTCGTCCGCCGCTTCAGCGGCACGGTGGTCCGGGACGGCCAGGACGGCCAGAACGACATCGGCGTGCCGATCGTCACCGCCGACCTGCGCGGCAACGGGAAGTTCAGCCTCCAGTTCGCCAACGACGGCATGACCGACGTGGCCTTCACCGCCGCGCCCAACGACTTCGCGGGCACCGCGCAGACCGTCTGGGTCAAGCCGGGCAAGCAGGCCAACCTGGCCTGGCCGCTGGACAAGCAGGGCCGCTACGACGTCGTCGTGACCGCCCACACCGGTCAGCGCTTCAGCCAGCGCTACGCGGGCTGGGTGCACTGATCCGCGGCCGGGCCGCGGCCAGGGGCGCCGAACCGGTGACCCCCGGCCGTGGCTCGGCCCACGCGTCGGACCCCGCCGCTACCGTCGGGCGCATGCAGAACATCAGCACCTTCCTCTGGTTCGACGACCAGGCCGAAGAGGCCGCCGCCTTCTACACCTCGCTGTTCCCCGACTCCCGCGTCACCCGGGTCACCCGCTACGGCGAGACCGGTCCCGGTGCGGCCGGCTCGGTCATGACCGTCGACTTCGAGCTCGCCGGCCGCGCGTACGTGGCCCTCAACGGCGGCCCCGAGTTCACCTTCACCGAGGCCGTCTCGCTGCAGGTGGAGTGCGAGGACCAGCGGGAGGTCGACGAGCTCTGGGACAAGCTCACCGCCGACGGCGGCCAGGCCGGCCCGTGCGGCTGGCTCAAGGACCGCTACGGCCTGTCCTGGCAGATCACTCCGCGCGTCCTGCTCGACCTGATCGGCGGTGAGGACCGGGCCAGGGCCGACCGCGTGATGGCGACCATGCTGCGGATGCAGAAGCTGGAGATCCAGCCCCTGCTCGACGCGGCCGAGGGCTGATGCCGTGACCGCCGCCACCCACCGCGCCGTCCTCTACCTGAGGGCCACCCCCGAGCGGGTCTGGCACGCGCTCACCAACGCCGACGAGTCCGGCCTGTACTGGGGCCACCGCAACGTCTCGACCTGGCTGCCCGGCGCGCCCTGGGAGCACCGGCGCACCGACGACTCCGGGATCGCCGACGTGGTCGGCACGGTCGAGGCCGTCGACCGGCCGCACCGGCTGGTCACCACCTGGGCGGGGCCGGAGGAGCGGCGCCCGGGCGGGCCCTCCGTGGTCACCTTCGACATCCGCGGCTGGCGGGACCTCACCCGGCTCACCGTCACCCACGGGAACCTCGCCGACGAGGCCGAGCGGGTGGACGCCGAGCAGGGCTGGTCGGCCGTGCTCTCCAACCTGAAGACCTACCTGGAGACCGGACACCCGCTCCCGCAGCAGCCCTGGCTGATGCCCTGACGCCCTGACCCCGCGACGCCCTGACCCCGCGACGCGCCCTGAACCCCGTGACGGCCTGACAGCCCGGGGCCCCGATCCGGTCGGGGCCCGACCGTCCGGTCAGCGCCCGGCCTCCGCCGCCGGGCGCGCCGTCGTCTCCCGTCCCCGCTCCCGCTCGCCGCGCAGGAACCGGCGCAGCCGGGCGAACCGCGCGAACCGCTCCCGGTTGGCCACCGACGCCCGGTCCAGCTCCTCCATCAGCCGCCGGCTGCGGTGCTCCAGGTCCAGCTCGTCCAGGATCCGGTCCACCTCGGCCAGCATCGAGCCGTGCAGCTGCCAGGCCTCCGGGTGCTCCTGCACCTTGCGCAGCAGCACCTGGGCGACGTTCTCCCGGCAGGCCCAGGCCGCCGCCAGCTCGGAGGTCAGCCGGGTCTCCGCCTCCTCGGCGCTGCTGCTCACCTGGGTGGTCACCAGCACCGCGAAGCTCACCATCGCCCCGCCGACGTGGTCCAGCAGCTCCTCCAGGTCGACCGCGACGTCCGGCGGGAACAGCCGCTCGCCGGGCGCGCGCCGTTTGGCCAGGTCAGTCAGCGAGCGGGCCAGCACCCGGATCACCACGACACAGATCTCCAGGGTGTCCAGCCCGGTGCGCAGCACCAGCCGGGAGAGCAGCCCCTCGCTGATCCGCGGGTTGAACCGCAGGCTGTCCTCGGCCTGCCGCAGCGCCGCGTCCACCTCGGCGATCGCCTGGTCCAGCCGGCGGGCCTCGTGCAGCCGCTCGGCGGCCCGGGCGACCGGCGTGGGGCGGCCCAGCTCCTCGGCGATGTCGAGCAGCAGCTGGCGGGCCCGCCGGGAGAGGTCCTCGATCGACTCCCCGGCGGTGTCCACCCAGACCGGCGGCGCGAACACCAGGTTGAACAGCAGGCCGACGGCGGCGCCGATGAGCGTCTCCAGCACGCGGTCCCAGGCCTGCGAGGCCAGTTTGGTGACGCCCAGGATCAGCATCGCGCTGATCGCGACCTCCTGGACGAACTCCTCGACCCGGACGAACCGGCCGACGACCAGCGAGGCCAGGATGATCAGCCCGAGGCTCCACCAGGAGAGCCCGACCACGGCGCTGAAGCCGATCGCGATCAGCACCCCGACGACCACCGAGTTGACCCGGCGGATGCTGGTCTTGAGCGTCGAGTAGACGGTCACCTGGACCACCAGCAGCGCGGTCAGCGGCGCCGTCAGCGGGGCGGGCTCGCTGCTGAGCTGCGTCGCCACCGCGTAGGAGATGGTCGCCGCGACGGTGGCCCGCACGGTCTGGACGACGAAGGGCTCCCGCGCGAAGCGGCGGATCAGGGCCGTGAGTGACTCCGGGAGAAGGGCCATGTCGCCCTTCTTTCCCCGCCGCCGCCCTTCACACCGTTCCGCGGCCCGTCCGGCACCCGTATGAACCCGCCGGAGCGGCCGGTTGCCACCGGTTCGGTCCGGCGGTCACCACCGGTTCCGCCCGGCGGTCCGGGCGGGCGTTGCCGCCCGTCGGCCGGTCTCCGCCCGCCGTCCGGTCAGTCGCCGCGGTTGAAGCGCAGCTTCCAGGGGGCCAGCGCGGACTCGACCTGCACCCCCATGCTCATCTTCGAGGCGCCCTCGATCCGCTCCTCGAAGCGGATCGGCACCTCGCGGATCGTCATGCCCTGCTTGACCACCCGGTAGTTCATCTCGACCTGGAAGGAGTAGCCGTTGCTCTGCACGGTGGGCAGGTCGATGGCACGCAGGGTGGTCGCGCGCCAGGCCTTGAACCCGGCGGTGGCGTCCCGGACGCCCAGGCCGAGGATGGTGTTGACGTAGAAGTTGGCCCAGGCGGAGAGGGCCTTGCGGTGCCAGGGCCACTCGGCGGCGGTCGAGCCGCCGGGGACGTAGCGGGAGCCGAGCACCACGGCGGTGCCGTCGGTGAGCAGGGTGCGCACCATCTCGGGGATCGCCGAGGCCGGGTGGGAGAGGTCGGCGTCCATCTGGACCACGACGTCGGCGCCCTCGTCCAGGGCCCGCTCCATGCCGGCCAGGTAGGCGCGGCCGAGGCCGTTCTTCTCGGTGCGGTGCAGCACGCCGACGGTGCCGTCGGAGTTCGCGGCGAGCTTGTCGGCGACCTCGCCGGTGCCGTCGGGCGAGTTGTCGTCGACGACCAGCAGGTGCAGGTTCGGCACCGGAAGCTCGGCGAGCAGGCCCGCGAGGACCGGGAGGTTCTCCCGCTCGTTGTACGTGGGGACGACCACAACGACCTTGGGAGAGGCCTCGACCATGTTCTGTTTCCCTCGTGCCCTCGCCGGTGGGCACCCCGTGCCGCACCGGTCGGTTTGCCTGGACGACCTGCGCTGGTTGGACCGTGCGAGTGTATCGGGGGTGCGGGCCCGGTCCCGTACGGGGGCGGACCGCCGGACCGGCTCCAGCGGGCTCCGGGCATCCGTTCGACCGCGATCGGCCGATGTGGCAGGCTACCGCCGTCCCGAACGCAGAACCGGAGAAATTCCTTGACGACCCGACGCTCCGCCGCCCGGTCGGTCGCCGCCCTGGCCCTCGCCCTGCCCGTCCTCGCCGGCTGCGGCGCGGAGGGGGCGGCGCCGGCACCCGCCCCGGCCGCGACGGTCGGCGCACCCGCCGACGCGACCGGGGCGTTCGACCCGGCGGTGGCGATCGCCCACCGCTCGAAGGAGCCGTACGCCGCGACCCTCGCGCTGACCTCCGAGACACTGACCTCCGAGACGGGCGACGGTGACGCGCGGGAGGTCTTCACCGTCACGGGCCGGGTGAACCACAACACCCCGGCCCGGGGCTCCCACACGGAGGAGCGGACCGTCCGGGGCGGGGCCGAGGTGGTGGCCTGGACGGAGACCTTGACCGTCGACGGGGTCGTCTACCAGCGGGACCGGGCGGGCGGGACGGGGTGGCGGCGCGACCCGGAGTCCGCCGCAGGCTTCCGGATCGACCCGGACGTGGTCGCCGCCTACGCCGAACTCCTGCTGGACTCCGGCCCCGCCGCGCGCAAGGGCATGGAGACCGAGTCGGGTGTGCCGGTGTTCCACCTGGGCGCCCGGCTCTCGCCGGACCTGATGCGCCGCGCGGACCCGTCGGTCGACGCCGGGGCGCCGGGCGGGGGCGCGCCCGCCGACTGCGACCTGTGGATCGACCGGCTCGGCCGGCCCGTCCGCGTCGAGCAGGCGATGGTGGTCGACGGCACGCGGACCGTGACGGACGACCGCTTCTCGGACTTCGGCCCGCCCGAGACCTTCGCACCGCCGCTCGCCTCCGGCTGACCCGGCCTCCGGCCAGGCGAGGGTTTGAAGACGGGCCCTACGCGGTGCCGTAGACGGCGGCGAGGTTGTCCCGGGCCGGGTGGGTGCGGCCGGCCGGTCCGGCGGCGAAGGTGCGCAGGACGTTCTCGGTGACCCTGCGGACCAGGTCCCCCGCCTGGGCGTCGATGCCGTGGTCGGCGGGGCCGGCGCCGGGGCCGTGGGCGTCCAGGGTCTCGACCCAGCGCATGGTGCCGGAGGCGAAGACCCCGGCGCCGCTCGGCACGGTGTAGTAGGCCGTGTCGGCGTGGGAGGGTCGGCCGTCGCAGACCACGGGGGAGTGCGCGATCACCTCGACCGGGCGCGGGGTGGGGAAGGCGGTGTTCACCCGGTCGTACTCGACGCCGACCAGGTGCGGGAAGGACGCCCCGGCGGCGACGCCCGTCCCCTCGAAGGCCCAGTGCTCGGGGGAGGTGACCACGTACGGGGCGTCCACCGGGTAGCCGTCGTAGATCACGCCGAGCATCGAACTCTCCGGATCGGCGCCCGGGCCCACCCGGAAGTCGGTGGTCGCCGGGGCGCCCGCCTGGTGGCCCGGGTCCTGCGCCCAGGCGTCCTTGTAGCAGACCACGGTGCGCTCCGGGCCGAGGTCGGTCGGCTCGTAACGGATCCGGCGGAAGCAGCAGTTGGCGCCCAGGATCGCCAGGTTGGTGCCGGCGTCGCGGGCCGCGACCACGGCGGCGCGCTGCTCGGGGGACCAGTACTCGTCGTGGCCGAGCGAGACGACGGTGGTCGCGCCGGTCAGCAGGCCGGGCTCGCGGGCCACGTCGACGCCGGTGGTGTAGGCGAGCGGCAGGCCCAGCCGCTCGGCGAAGGCGATCAGCGGCGCCTCGTAGACCAGGAACAGCCCGGCGCCGTGGGCGTAGTCGTACGGCCGGTCGAAGACGACCTTCAGTGAACGGGTCGCGAGGCCGCCGGTCGGGCCGTTGTAGAGGCTGTGGCCGCCCCACTCGTTGTAGGCCTGCCAGGTCGCCGGGGCGCTCATGACCACGGTCCGGCCGGCGGTGACGGCGGAGCGGACGGTGAGCGGGACGTAGCGGCGGCCGGAGCCGTCCTCGGCGTCCAGGCGCAGCAGGTAGGCGCCCTCGGGCCAGCCGGTGGTGTCCACGGCGAGGCTGCGCTGCCAGCCGGTCAGCACGGTGCGGGTCGTCGGGTCCACGTGCGGCGCGGGCTGTCTGCCGCCGGGGACGTTCTGGCGGCGCCAGACCAGCCGGGCGCGGGCGCCGCCGTACCAGCCCATCCGGTACGCGGAGACGGTGAAGGCCGGGGCGGGGGTGGAGACGTGCAGGCCGAAGGACTCGCCGGGGAGCACGCTGACCCGGTCGGCGAAGCCCTCGACGGCGGAGTCCGGGCCGGGGTCGGTGATCTCCCAGCCGGGCGTGCCGGGCAGGGCCTGTTCGTGCGCCAGGTCGTGCCCCGGCCCGGCCTTCCCGGTGTTCCCGGCGGCGCCGGGGGTGCCGCTGCCGGGCCCGGCCCCGGTGGGACCGGGCGGTCCGTCGGCGGAGGTGTGCGGGGCGGGCGCCGCCTCCGGGCGCCGGGCACCGCAGGAGGTGACGGCGGCCGCCATCAGGCCCAGGCCCAGAATCCCCCGCCGGCTCGGTACCGCCACCGCGGCCTCCCTGTCGTTCGCAGTCGTGTCGACCGGTCCGCGGCGATCCGGAGCGCGGGTCCGGCCTGATCGGGTCAGGTCGGGTCAGGTCGGGGCCGACGACGGGTCAGGCCCGTCGACGTGGTCCCGGCGTCAACCTAGTGCGTCAACGCGCGCGGACATCCTCACTCCTCCCAAAGTCGGGTACGGACCGACGCGCCGGGCCTCGCGGCACGGCCGGGCGCCGCCCGCGCGCCGGGAGGGCCGTACGGGCGCACCCTGGCGTGTTGGCCCGCGCGGTGCCCGGGTGGTGGTGGCCCGGTCACCTAGCCTGACCAGGCCCGCCGTCCGGCGGGCCGCCGGGGGGCCGGGCCGCACGCGGCCGGCCGAGTCGTGGACAGGGGTGTACGTGGTCTCGTCGGGTTCGGCCGCACCGGGGGTACCGTCCCGGAACAGCGGCGGGCGCTTCCGGGCGTGGATGCTGGAAGGCCTGGCGGACATGGCCAAGCAGCATCCCGGCCCGCACGCGCAGGTTCCGCACGTGAAGGGCCAGCGCTGGTGGCGGGTCATGTGCCTGACCGGCCTCGACTACTTCTCGACGCTCGGCTACCAGCCCGGCATCGCCGCTCTCGCGGCCGGCCTGGTCTCCCCGATCGCCACGGTCGTGCTGGTCATCGTCACCCTGCTCGGCGCGCTCCCCGTCTACCGGCGGGTCGCCCAGGAGAGCCCGCACGGCGAGGGCTCGATCGCGATGCTGGAGCGTCTGCTGTCGTTCTGGCAGGGGAAGCTCTTCGTGCTCACCCTGCTGGGCTTCGCGGCCACCGACTTCATGATCACCATCACCCTGTCCGCCGCCGACGCCAGCGCCCACCTGGTCGAGAACCCGCACCTGCACAGCGCGCTGACCGGCAAGCAGGTCATGCTGACCCTCATCATGATCGCGCTGCTCGGCGGGGTCTTCCTCAAGGGCTTCAGCGAGGCGATCGGCCTGGCCGTGGTCCTCGTCGCGGTCTACCTCTCGCTCAACGTCGTGGTGGTGGTCAACGGGCTCTGGCACGTGCTCAAGGCCCCGCACCTGTTCACCGCCTGGACCGACGCGCTCACCGCCGAGCACGGCAACGCGCTCGCCGTGGTCGGCGTCGCGCTGATCGTCTTCCCCAAGCTGGCGCTCGGCCTGTCCGGCTTCGAGACCGGCGTCGCCGTGATGCCGCACATCGAGGGCGACCCCGAGGACACCGAGGAGAAGCCCACCGGCCGGATCCGGGGCGCCCGCAAACTGCTCACCACCGCCGCCGCGATCATGAGCGTCTTCCTGATCACCACCAGCCTGATCACCACGCTGCTGATCCCGCCCGACCAGTTCAAGCCCGGCGGCCAGGCCAACGGACGGGCGCTCGCCTACCTCGCCCACGAGTACCTGGGCAACACCTTCGGCAGCATCTACGACCTGTCCACGATCGCCATCCTCTGGTTCGCCGGCGCCTCCGCGATGGCCGGGCTGCTCAACCTGATGCCGCGCTACCTGCCCCGCTACGGCATGGCCCCGCACTGGGCCCGCGCGGTTCGGCCCACCGTCATCGTCCTCACCCTGATCGCCTTCCTGGTCACCTGGATCTTCGACGCCAGCGTGGACGCCCAGGGCGGCGCGTACGCGACCGGTGTGCTGGTGCTGATCAGCTCCGCCGCGATCGCCGTCACCATCGCCGCCCACAAGGCCGGGCAGCGCCGCTGGCGGGCCGGCTTCGCGGTGATCGCCGCGGTGTTCCTCTACACCACCGGGGTCAACATCGCCGAGCGCCCGGACGGCGTGAAGATCGGTGCCTGCTTCATCGCGGGCATCATGCTGGTCTCCTTCCTCTCCCGGCTCAAGCGGGCCTTCGAACTGCGCGTCACCGACGTGACGCTGGACGACGTCGCCGAGCGGTTCGTCCGGGACTACATGCACCGCCCGCTACGGCTGATCGCCAACGAGCCGAACAGCCGGGACCTCGCCGAGTACCGCGACAAGATCCGCCAGATCCGCACCGACAACGACATCCCGGCCGAGGACGACCTGGTCTTCGTCGAGGTCACCGTGCTCGACCCGTCCGACTTCGAGTCCGAACTGACCGTGCACGGCGAGGTGCTGCACGGCCGGTACCGGGTGCTGTCGCTGGAGAGCTCCAGCGTGCCCAACGCCATCGCCGCCCTGCTGCTGCACGTGCGCGACCTGACCGGGCAGCAGCCGCACATCTACTTCGAGTGGACCGAGGGCAACCCGTTCGCCCAGTTCCTGCGGTTCTTCCTGTTCGGGCAGGGCGAGATCGCGCCGGTCACCCGCGAGGTGCTGCGCGAGGCCGAGCCGGACCGCTCGCGCCGGCCGGCCGTGCACGTCGGCTGAGCGGCACGGCGGTGCGCGGCGCTGCAGGCCGCTGCGGGCCGCTGCACGTCGCTGCGGGCCGCTGCGCCGCGGGTGCCGGCGACGGGGCGGCGGGGTCAGCGGCTCGGGTGGGACTTGCTCCAGGCGGGCGAGGCGAGGGCCACCAGGGCGATCGCGAAGGCGAGTTGCAGGATGTGGCGGATCCAGTCGATGCCCGAGGTGTGGCGGACGCCGATCCAGCCGGACACGGCGTTGCCGAGCCACGCCCCGGCGGCACCGAGCAGCATGGTCAGCCACCAGGGGATCGACTGCGGCCCGCGCAGGAACAGCTTGGCGATGGCGCCCAGCACGAAGCCGATGAGCAGAATCCACAGGAGCTGGAACATCGCAGTCCACCTTCCCGGCGCCACCGGAGCCGGCCGGTGCGCCGAATCGTCGAAGACGCGTGTCGTCCCATGATCACCCGGATCGGCCGGACGGGCACGTCGGCGGCGGACGGCGCCGGCCACGGGCGCGGTGCGGCGGTGGGTCGGGTACGGAGGGGCGAGAATGCGCCGCCGGTCGGGCCGGAAAGTCGCTGTCCGTCGAGGCGGCGGCACCGATAGGAATGGGCGGTGACGCGGAGGTGCCGCGTCACCGAGAGGAGCCCGCCCCCGTGATACGCCTCCGCGCCGCCGCGCTGACCATCGGCGCTGCCGCCGCCGCGCTCACCCTGACCATGGGGACGGCCCAGGCCGCGCCCGGTGACACCACCACCATGTGCTCCTCCGCGCTCACGCCGGGCGGCTACGTGGACGTCCAGTGGTGGAACAGCGGCGGCTGCGGCTCCGGGTTCAACCCGAACACCAAGAAGATCATGCAGCTCACCGGCTACCCGGTCGGCACCGTGGTCAACGCCTGTGCCTCGACCTGGCCGCCGGCCGGCTGGACGATCGTCAGCAGCTTCTACAGCGCCGGCTGTCAGTACTCCGCGGTGCCGAGCTTCGACAAGAACAGCTGGCAGCTGAAGCGCGTGTCCTGACGGCGGGCCGCGCACGATCCGGGGCGGTGCGGGGCCTCAGCGGTCCCGCACCGCCTCGACGGCCTCGCGGACGTCCGGGTGCGGATCGTCCGCGCCCCCGGGCGTCAGGACTCCCCCGCCACCACCGCCCCCGCCTCGTAGGCGAACACCACCGCGTGCACCCGGTCCCGCAGGCC
>NZ_JBEOUW010000007.1:226798-278411 GCF_040303045.1 Kitasatospora sp. NPDC096140 | reverse complement strand
GGGGCACTCCCCCAGCACCCGGCTCCAAGCGTCCGCAGACCTCTCCCGAATTTTCTGCGGAAAATCGGTGAGCCGACCGGGTCCGACCTCGGCCCGGCAGTATCGCCGAACGCGCGGCCGGTGCCGCCGCCGACCGCGATCAGCGGATCCCGGCCACGGCTGCACGGTGTTCTGCACATCGCATGAGCACCGCCCCCGCCTCGGAATCCTCAAGCCATTTCACGCACCGTCGGCGCCACGAACCTCGGCATCGTCCTCGCTGGGCCAGCGCCCTTCCACGTACAGCTGGATGAGTGCGGCGTGTGAGAGCGGGCTGCTGGGGTCGGTGACATCCCCGTTGGTGGTGTAGTCGAGGAGGACGACGTCCTCCTTGTTCCTGATCAACTCGACCAGGTCGGCGACTCGGTGCTCCAGGATCCACCGGTAGGCCGGCAGGTAGATCCGGCGGCGAGCCGTTTCATAGGGCAGCAGTCGGTCGCCGTGCAGGCCGGCTCGGTGCCCTTGGACGGGACCGTATCGACTCACCGTCCGCTTCAGCCCCTTCATCGTGGTGATCGCGAGCCTCACGGGGTCGACGTCGGAGTCCTGGAAGACCTTGAGGGCCTGCCAGATTCCCTCCACCGACTGGCTGGTCGACCCGTCGCTGAAGGGAACCGGGATGCCGCCGTGCGGGTAGAAGGGGCTCAGCCGCACCCACGGTTCCGGTGCCTTGGAGGTCACGTCGATGATCTCCGCGCCGGGGAAGGCGGTCGTCAGTGACGCCGTTGTACGGCGACGGCTGGCAATTCGGATCGGCATCTGGAGGCCCCTCCCCTGGTTCGATGACATCAACGACCGAGCATCCCCGATGCCACTGACATCCCGTCCGTCCGAGGCGCCGGGTGCCTCGACGAGCAGCCACCGCACGGAGTCCGGCGGCCGGCCGACGCGAGGCGGACAGGGCTCATGAGCCCAGACGCCCAGACGCCCTGCCGCTCCTGCGGCGGATCGGCCCGGGATCAAGGCCTGGAAATTTTCCGCGGAAAATTCGTGCGCCTGGCGAGCTGCCCGGCCCGAGCGGACTCGGCGCTGGCCGAACCACCCCGGAGTGACCGCCGAGAGCCGTGAACCATGAGGGCCGCTGCTGCGACGGATGCCACCGGGGTCCGGGCGAACATCCGGCCGGGAGCGTGCTTCGGATGCCGGGATCAGGCGTCGGCCAGGACCGAGTCGAGTCGGTCCAGGACGTGCGGCCAGCCCTCGCCCATGCCCTGGTACGCCTGCCTGCCCATCGGTGAATCGAGATCGAAGCCGGCGTGCTCCAGGAAGAGGCGGGTGCCCTTGCCCTCCGGCTCAAGCCGCCAGGTGATCGTCGTGTCGAGCGATCCTTCGGCGAAGCGGTAGCGCAGTAGCCGCTCTGGTTCCACGGCGGTCACCTCGCACGGCTGGGCACCCCAGGGGCCCATGTCGAGGGTGAACCGGTGGCCCACCAGCGGCTTGATGTCGCCTGCGGCCCACCAGCGGGCGTGCAGGGCTGGATCGGTCAGTGCGGCCCACACTGCCGCTGGTGGGTGGGCCAGGAACTTCTCGCAGCGGATCTCGGCGTTCTCGGTCACGGGGTGCTCTCCTCATCCAGGAAATCTGCCAGCGCGGTCAGGCGCTGGTTCCAGTAGTGCTCAAACGGGTGCAGCCACTCACCGACTTCGGCCAGCCGAGCCGCTTCGAGGTGGTAGTACCGATGGCGACCGCGCGGTTCCTCGCGGACCAGTCCGGCGGCGCGTAGCACCGCCAGATGCTCGGAGACCGCCGGCCGCCCGAGCTCGAACATTGCGGCCAGCTCGCCCGTGGAGCGAGGCCCCTCCCGCAGGTGTTCGAGCAGCTTGCGGCGCACGGGGTTGGCCAGTACGCCGAACACGTCGGTAGGCATGCCGCCAATTTACGTCGGAGATTTCCGACGCGTCAACGTTGTCCGACGCGATCCGTCCGCGCACCCCTGGTGGCAGGGGCCGTTCTCTCGGCTTCGGGGAGGCGGGCATCAGGGGTACGGGGCAGGGGCAAACCCGCTGCCGCCGCCACCCCACGCTCGCCCTGGCCCGGCCCGGCCCGGCGGCGCGATGCGGGAGAACCACAGGTGCGACCGCGGTGGCGCCCTGGCCCACTCCCCCGCATGGGGTCGTCGATTTTCCGCGGAAAATTCGATGGGTCCTGGCGGCTGCCGGACTCACTGAGTTTCGAGACGCGCGCGAAACGCACCCGCTCCTCCTCCGACCGACATCCGGACGCCGGGGGAGCCACAGCGCCCGCGGGGAGTGACCCCAAGCCGCGCGGAGAATTTTCCGCAGAAAATCGGGACCATCCAAATGCCGGTCGAAGCGCCGACGCCGGCGGGGGAGCGGGGCGAACCGGCCGCGCCGACCCGGTGCGAGCAATGAGGGGCGCCGGCCTGCAGGCGTGCGCGCGCACCGGAACGCGGCCCGACCGAGGCCTGTCCAGACGATCCTGCCGACGCGCCCGGCCCACCACGGACGATCCGCCGACCGGGCACCTGCCCACTGATCCACAGCTCGAAGACCGGCCCCGGACGGTCCAGAATTTTCCGCGGAAAATTCTCCGCGCGGATCGCGGGTCACGTCGCCGAGGGGTTACCCCAGCCCGGAAGGGCGGTTCGGGTCGAGCGCTGGGACAGGCCCCAAGTCGAACTCGCAGATCTCCATCCCGGCGAACGACGTGTGGTCCCGGTCGAACTGAAGCCAGACGCGAGGCGCATCGTCGTCGTCGAGATGAAGCCACGAGCTGTCGGCACGGGAAGCCGGAGCCGTTCGGAGGTAGGTGCAGGTCGGACGACAGCCGCACCACCCGTGAAAGCGCAACCGCCCGACGGCCCCGGCCAGGGCGGGTTCCCCTTCAGCGATCAGCGCCGCCTCCACGAACGACAGCAGCCGGGGATAGACGTCCCCAAGCAGCGGTGGTCCACTCTCATGCATCCCGTCAGGCTAGTGAGGAGGCCGACAGCGTGCGGGCCGAACCGTGCCGTGCAGATCGTGCCGCAGCCACCGTAGGCAAAACCACGACGCCCGCCGACGGCGGCTACTCGGGAACCGGCCTGCTCATCCCGCGCCGCAGGCCCAAAGGCGGTGAGCCCACCGAACGGCAGGCCGCGCACAACCGAGAGCACAAGCAGGTCCGAGCTCGCGCTGAGCACGTCCTCGCCCAGATGAAGCCCTGGAAGTCCTGCGCGACTGTCGTTCCGCCGCGGGCGCCTCAAGGGCCACGGCGTCCACCACGCCGTGCTCGGCATCGCCCGCCTGCACAACCTCCAGGCCGCCCAACCCAGGCAAGGGCAGCAGCCCAGGCCGCTGCCGACGGAGGAAAAACGCGTGCCGGACGGAAGTCTCCCGATGCCAGACTGCGCGGCATGACCACACCTGAGCTCAGCGAACTGGACTACCTCCGGGAGATCGAGCGTCTCGCCCACCGTGTCACCGTCGAGGCGTCCAACGAGGACTGGCTCTCGTTCGCCCCTGATCCGGACGATGCGACGTCTCTCCAACGCAGCGTCAACGCGCTCGCCCGCGTCCTGCGTAGCTACCACTTCGAAGGCGACGGCTGTACGGAGCAGGATCGTCCCCTGGTCAGGCTCGTCGGCGCCACGGTGCTGAAGCCCGGAGTCATGCCGGCCGGGATGGACGAGGACTACGAGGAGGAGTGCGCGCGAATCGGTGTCGACGCACGGCCGGAGGGTTGGGCGCTGTGGAACACCTGGGACGACGGGGGCCTTCAGGTGACCATGGTGGTGTCCGCCGTCGACACCACCCAGGGCCTCTTCGAGAACTGGTCCCGGGGGAGGGCGCTCGACCCGGTGACCCCGCTGCCCTCCCAGATTGCTCTCGTCCGCCGAGGCTGGATCGGCCCGATGACGTTCTCACCGCGCGGCGTCAGTAAGAGCGGCCGCGGCGGGCAACCGCTGTCCTGACCTCCGCGCTGTGCCTGGGGCGAGGGCAGGGACAACCGGGGCGACCAACGCCCTGTCATCGACCCGTGGGACCCGGCGACCCCGGCTCGGAAATTTTCTGCGGAAAATCCGGGACCGTCGGGATGCCGCATCGAGGGCGGTTGTCCGACCGTGAGGCGGCACGTCGCGGACACCCCGTAGCGCCGGACTGTCCGCGCTCCCGGCGGCCTCCGCGTTCTCGGCCTTCTCCGTCTTCTCCGCGTTCTCCGCGCCACGGAATTTTCCGCGGAAAATCCTGAGCCCATCGACATCGCCCAACGCACCAGCCCCGCTGGATCAGCGACGCTGTGCGTCCCGTGCCTGCGAGCCGATCCGGTGGCGGCTACAGCGGCTCCTTCCCGATCACGGACAGGACGCCGCCCCCGGCTGTCAGTCCCGCGGGCCTCCACCTGTCCCGTCCCTCGGTTGGATCCGAGGGAGCGCGGGATCCGAATTTTCCGCGGAAAATCGTCCGGCCGATCCGCGGTACTCAGCGGGGGAGAGGTCCGGCGGATCACGGCCCCGCGCAACCGCAGCCCGGAGTGCACGCGGCGCGGGGCCGGCCAGTGCCCCGGCCGGCAGTCGGCGCGGCCGGGAAATCGCTGGGCCCTCCGCCGCTCGACCGCTACCGTACGGGGACGATCATCCGGGGGTGGCTGATGCGGCCGATGCTGCTGATAGACGTCGACGGTCCACTGAATCCGACCGCGGCGAAGCCGTACCGGAGGCCCCAGGGCTACGAGACGCACCGGCTGATGACCCCGCAGTGGGAGGCGGCCGAGCGGCGCAGGCTCCGGGAGTGGGGCCTTCCGAACAAGCCGCCGAAGCCACTGCGGGTCTGGCTCAACCCGGATCACGGGCCGGCGCTCACCGCCCTGCTGTACGACCTGGTGTGGGCGACGACGTGGGAGGAGGAGGCCAACACCTTCCTCTCACCCCTCCTGGGGCTTCCCATCCTGCCGGTCATCACCTGGCCCGATCCGCGTCCCCAGCCCGGAGGGGGCGTGTTCTGGAAGACACCGGAGATCGTGGCCTGGGCACAGGGCCGCCCGTTCGCCTGGGTCGACGACCAGATCACGGACGCGGACCACGGCTGGGTCCGGGCCCACCACCACGGCCCGGCGCTCCTCCACCGCATCGACCCGAAGACCGGACTGACGGCGGACGACTTCTCACTCCTCGCGGACTGGGCACGCGTGACGCCCTGACAGATCGCGCTGAAAGATCGCGCTGACAGCTCACCCTGACAGCCCACCCCCACAGGTCACTCCTCCCGCGGGAGCGTCCCCGCCATGGCTGGTCACCGTCATCCGGGCCGAAGGCCATCACCACCCGGCCGTAGGGTGAGGCGCATGACAGGCACCGGCGGGACGGGGATCACGGCAACGGAACGTGCGGCGCTGGAGCGTGCGCTGAGCGAGTTGGAGGCGCGGCTTGCCGCGGATGCCGAACGCGGGCCCGACACCCGCCTTCGGTGCGAGCAACTGGTGGAGCAGCTGCGCACACCGGCCGCCGCGTTCCTTCGACCGGAACTGGAGCGACGCCTCGCCCGTCACGTCGATGCCGGCGACTCCTTCGCCCGGGACCGGATCGCCCACGCCCTGGCGGGTGCCTGCGGCCAGGACGCCCTGCCCGCCCTGCTGCGTGCGATGGTGACCGATCGCAACGACGACGAGGCCACACTGCAGCTCGACGTCCTCAACCTGTTCAGGGCTTGGCCCCAGACCTCGCTCAGGCTGTCACTGGAGTGCGCCGCCTCCGACGACCCCGGGACACGGATGGTGGGTCTCTGGAGTCTGGCCGTCATCGACTTCGGCGGAGACACGTACTTCGGGCTGATCGCCGACGCGGCCCGCGACCCGAACCCCGCGATACGCGCCCACGCGATGACGACCCTCGGCACCATCTTCGGCACCGGCGATCCCTCGACAGCCCGGGCCATCCTGATCACCGGCACCTCCGATGCCGCGCCCGAGGTCCGGAGAGCAGCGGTCAGCGCGCTCTGGGGGGCTCACGAGGCGACAGTCACCGACGCCCTCGTCGCCCGCGCCGGCGACTCCGATCCCGCCGTCCGGTACTGGCTGGCGTGGACCCTGTCCGGACGCCCGGCCCCCGAGGCCCGAGCCGCACTCGAACGGCTCACGGCCGATGAAAACGAGAACGTACGCGACGCCGCGCACCAAGCCCTGGCCCAGCCGACGGGGTGACCCTGGTCCTTGCGGCGCTGATCCCCATGCCCCGGACGCTGACCCCTGCCCCGGAGTGAACACCGCAGCCGCTCCCCGCGCTCAGTCCGAGTTGAGCCACACCAGGACCCCGGGGCCGTCCGGCGTGATCACCGGTACCCAGGCCTCGTCGGCCTCGCGGATCCGGCTCTCGTCCAGCTGCAGCCTGTGCGGCTTCTCGGTGGTCCCGTCGCAGGCCCAGTAGCGGACGGCTCCGACCAAGGCCGCGAAGCCTGTCCCGCTCGCGGCTCGGTCAGCCGTGATGGAAGCGCGGGCACGGGTCTCCTCGGTGATCACAGGGCGTCAGCAACTCCCTGATCAACGGGGCCTGTGCCCGCTCGGCCACCTACCTTCCCAACCGCGCCTATGGCGAGAGCTCGGGCACTCAGATGCTGTTGGCGATGCGCTCGTGGTCCCGTTCGCCCTCGCGGGTCTGGATACCAGCGGCGAGCAGCTTGTGGGCGAGCTCGGTGACCTCATCGCCGAACGCCGCGAACAGGCCCTCGTTCTCAACGGCGTACGCCGCATGCGGAATCGGCGGCGCGACCGCGTCGACCGCAGCCTTCGTGATGGCGATCACCTCCGGCCGGAGGCCGGCGATCCGTCGGGCGAGGGTGTCGACGAAGGAATCGAGTTCTGCGGCGGGCAGGGCACGGTTGATCAGGCCGTACCGTTCCGCGAGCTCCGCACCCACGAGTTCGGCGCCGAGGATGAGCTCCAGCGCGCGGGCCCTTCCTGCCAGGCGCGTCATGTTCACCGTGCCGCCGCCTCCGGGGAGGATCCCCATCAAGGACTCCGGCTGCCCCTGCCCCGACTTGCCGATCGCCGCGAATCGCATGTCCAGGTACATGAAGAACTCGTTGCCCGCGCCGCGCGCGAAGCCCGCCAGCTTGCCGATGGTGACCTGCGGCAGCGAGCGGACCTCCTCGCTCATCGCCTGGAGGATGTTCAGGCCTTCCGGGACGGTCGAGCCCGGTGCGGCCGCGATCGCAGCGCGAGTCGCTGCAGGCAGCGCGTCAGGGTCAGTGAGGTACGCCATGTCGCCGTGTGCAACGAAGAACTCCGGGTCAGCGCTCTCGAAGACGATGACGCGGACGTCGGCGTCGTCCCGCACACGTGCGACGAATGCCCGGAGTGACGGCAGGAGGACCGCGTCCATCAGATTGAGCGGCGGGTGATCGATTGTCACCGTCGCGACCCCGTCCGAGACGTCGATCGTCAGGGCGGGAAGGTCTGCGTAGCTCATGAGGTGGCTCCATATCGCGGTAAGGGACGGTCCGTGACCGGGCGATCGGCTCGGGACAGCGTCGCGAATCTCAGCCTCGCGGCTGACACTGAGTGTCAGATTAGGAACCTGTATCCGAATAAGCAAACGAGTGTGTCCGAGTACACTCGTCCCCATGAGCGCAGCGCCAGTCGGTACCCGTGAGATCAGCCGCCACGCGGTGCGAGCAGAGCTGGCCCGCGTCGCGTTCAACCGGTTCTGCCTCACGGGCTTCGACCAGGTCACCTTCGCCGACCTCTCCGAAGCCGCCGGAGTGTCGCGGAGCACCTTCCTGCGCTACTTCGGCACCAAGGAAGACGTGGTCCTGTTCGTCTTCGACCCTGTCGGTGGCGTCATCACTGACGCGCTCGATGCCGAGCGGGCCAACCAGGACGACTGGAGCAGGCTGCGCAACGCCCTGGAGTCGGCCGTGAGGTTCCTCGTGGGCGACGTTCAGCAACTCGTGACGATCCTCGGCCTCATCGAGCAGACCCCGGCCCTGTGCGCACGCCTCCGCGAGAAGCAGGCCGAATGGCGACCGGAGATCGTCGCCCGACTGCAGAGGACAACCTCCTCGACCGACGGGCCATCGGTCATCGCCACCGTTCGTGTAGCGGCGGCACTCGAAATCCTGTGGATCGTCCTCGGGCAATGGGCTGCGAGCGACGGCCAAGAGGACCTCGGCGAACTGCTGGACGCTGCGTTCGCCGCCTTCTCGACCCCGGCATAGCGGCAGACGGACGCTCCGTTGTAGAGGGCCGAAGCGGCGGCTTCCTCGGCGGTGCCGAAGCGGCCGAAGGGAGTGATCGACCCGACGGCGGTGATCGCGTCGTCGGAGTCCAGCCCCGGCCGCGAGTGCGGGAGTGGGGTATCGATCCGGCCGAAGCGGACGGGTGTCCACACGCAGCCGTGCGGCGCCCCCACAGCGCCCATCTGCGCGACCTCTAGGCTGAAGCCGCACGTCAATGGCCGTGGACGGCGGCCGGGGAGGGTTCTGGGCAGTGGAGAAGATGGGCGAGCAGGGCGAGCTGGACGAACTGCGGGCACGGCTGGCCGCGCTGGAGGCCGAGGTGGGCCGCCTGCGCGAGGAGTCCGCGGCGGCGCACACGGCCGCGGTGCGCACCGGGGAGGCCCGCACCGCAGGGGGACGCACGACAGGGGGGCGTACGGCGGAGGCCCGCACCGCGACGAGGCGTGGGGTGGCGAAGCGCGAGGCACCAGCTGCGGGCACGGGCACGGGCACAGGCACGGACGGCAGGACGGCCAGGGCCACGACGGTGACGGCGGTGACGGCGGTGACGGCGAAGGCCGACCGGGACAGTACGGAGGCCGGCTCCACCGCGCACGCGCACACCCCGGCGCCGGACGCCGTGCGCCCCGACCGGGCCGAGCTTCACCAGTCGATGACCGGCCTCGCCGACGCCCTCGGCGTCATGAGGTCCGAGCAGGCCGAGCAGGCCGAACGGGCCGAACGGGCCAACCGGGCGCTGCAGGCCGAACGGGCCGAGCAGCCGACCCAGGTGCTCCGCACCCGGCCCCTGGAGGCCCGGAGCAGCGCGCCCGCCCGGCACAGCCAGTTCCTGGAGAGCCTTCTGGCGGGCCAGGCAGTCCTCCCGGAGGAGCCGCAGCGCGAGAGCCGCTAGCCACCCGGGCCGAACGCACCGGGTGCAGCGGTCGGCCCCAGGCTCAGGCCTGCGAGCCGGGGCCCCGGGCATCACGCCCGCGGGCCTCAGGCCTTCGGAAGCGTTATCCCCAGCTCCAGCATGGCCGGCGAGGCCGGGCCGCCCTCGGAGCGCTCGGTCTTGTAGCCCTTGACCCCGGGGGCGACGGTGCGCGGGTCGACGGCCTCCGACGGGGCGCCGGTGGAGTACAGGCCGTCCGGGTCCTGGTCGCGGTCGTGGGGCAGCAGCCAGAAGACGCGCCGGCGGAAGGTGCCGGAGGCCCGCGAGGACTTGGCGTCGGGGCCGAGGATCGCGTAGCCGACCATGCGACCGTCGCGGTGGTAGGCGGGGCGGCCGCGGCGCGTGGTGAGGCGGTCCAGCGACTGGCGGACGTAGTCGAGGTCGGAGGTGTCCTCCAGCCAGACGAGGTCGGTTTCGTGGGCGAGCTCGGCCGGGTCGATCAGCGCGCTCACGCGTTCTGCTCCTCTGTGTCGTCGGTGATCAGGCCGATGCCCGGGTAGTACTTGCGGCTGTTGGACAGGACCATCTCCTTGGGAGAGGTCATACCCAGTGTCTCGCGGACTCGTGCGGCGAAGGCACGCCCGGATACGGGATTGGCGCCTTCGAAGCCGCACCAACGGGTGTAGGCGCCGAAGAGCTGGGATTGTTCGGCGCGCATGCCTTCGCCTGTGATGCATGCCTCCTTGAGGAAGCGGCCGACGTGGTCCTCGGTCTCCGCGTACGCGGTGGTGGCGACCTGGACGCGCTGGGGGCCCGCGAGGTCCTTCTCGCCGGCGAAGTAGCGTCGGGCGCCGTCGATGAGCCAGGCGAGGATGCCGGGGCCCTCCTCGGCGACGAGGACGTGCGCCAGGTTGTCGATCTTGCGTTCCTCGGGGACGACCCGTTCGAACGGGATCAGACGCATGCGGCGCCAGAAGGCGAAGCCGCCGGTGCCCACCTCGGGGCGGTGGTTGCCGAGCAGCCAGAGCTTGTGGGTGGGCTCGAAGGAGAAGAAGTCCTGGCGCATCCGGCGGGCCTTGATCTTGTCGCCGCCGGTGAGCAGCTTGACCCGGGCCTCGTCGAAGCGGTCACCGGGCTTGAGCTCGGAGCACACGATGATGCGGCGGCCGTGGAGCTCGGCGAGGTCGGTGGGGTGGCCGTCGAAGGTCTTGGCCATGAGGAAGCCGGGCGGGGCCGCGTCCGCGTAGTCGCCGAGCAGCTGGATCATGACGTCGAGCAGGACGGACTTGCCGTTCTTGCCCTGTCCGTAGAGGAAGGGCATGACCTGGGCGCCGACGTCGCCGCTGATGGAGTAACCGAGCAGCAGGTGCAGGAAGTCGCGGGTCTGGCGGCCTTCCTTGTCGTCGCCGAAGGTGTCGGTGAGGAAGCGGTTCCAGCGCGGGGTGGGCATCCGGGCCGGGGCGAGGGTGGTGGACCGGGAGTGGTGGTGCACCTTGGGGTCGGGCGGGACGATGGCGCCGGTGCGCAGGTCGACGACGCCGCCGGGGGTGCACAGGGCGTAGGCGTCGGCGTCCAGGAGGGCCGCGTTGAGGACCATGCCGGGGGCGGACTTCGCCTGGGCGAGCATCGCGTTCATGCCGGAGGTCGACAGGGCACGGCGGCGGTGCCGGCGCAGGTCGGCGTTGGTGTAGAGGCCGCGCGGGTCGTGGGTGGCGACGCTCTCGGCCATCTCCCCGGCGGCCCACAGGACGGTGTCGTCCTCGTCGAGCTGCCAGCGGTGGGTGGACCAGCGGTACCAGCCGATGCCGGGGACGTGGCGGTAGTCGCGTCCGTAGAGGTGGACGAAGAGCTTGGCGTTGCCGCGGTCGGAGAGGGAGTCGGGCAGCAGGCCGTGCGGGCTCGCCTGCGGGCCCGCAGCGGCCTTGGCCGTTCGGGCTGCCTGGGCGGCCTGCGGCGCCGCTGCGGTCCGCGCGGGGGCCCCGTGGAAGGGCAGCTCGGACTGCTCGGACTGGTCGGACTGCCCCGGCGGCACCGGTGGCTGGGCGGTCTCGGCGGGGTCGTCGAGCAGGCTGTCCTGGACGGCGGCGCCGTGCCAGGGGGCCTGCGAGGGACCGGGGACCGGCGGGTACGCCAGGATCTGCTGGGCTGCGGCCACGGGGTCGAAGACCGTCCTCTTGCGGGTGCTGTCGGTCATCCGCGGGCCTTCCCGATGTGCAGGGGCTGCCGGGCGCCGGCGGCGAGGCCGGAACGGATGACGGCGGAGCTTTGCCTGTCCTGGGTGGGACGGGCGGTGCGAGCGGCATCGAGGAGCAGCTGCTCGGCGGCGGTGTGGGTCAGGTGTCCGGCGGAGACGAGGCCTCCGACGGTGTAGGCGGCGCGGTTGAGCTTGCCGGTGAAACCGGCGCCCTCGGGCGTGGTGGCACAGTCGGTCACCTCCTGCAGGACGGTGTCGAGGACGCGTTCGGCTCCGCGCTTCCCGCCGCCCGCGGCCACGACGGCCTGACGGGCACGGTCGGGCACGGGGGCCGGCGCGGCCGGACGGGTCTCCGGCCTCTCCTTGAGATGCCCGGTGCGGACGAGCTCCTCGGCGAGCCACCGGGGGAGGGGTGCGGGGGTCATGGCGCCGGGCAGGGGGGTGTAGGTGCCGGCGCTCGTGGTGGTGCCGGGGGCGACGATGTAGCCGCCGTGAGCTCTGATGTCGACCTGCCAGGCCAGGGCACGTCCGGTGGAGGAGCCGGTGGAGCAGGTGAAGCCCCGGTGCTCGTCGTCCAGGTACCAGATGTGCAGGCCGCCGGAGGGCGTACGGACGCGCAGTGTGGAGGTGTCCTCTGCGGGATCGGGGGAGCTGCGGAGAGCGGCGAGCAGGGCGAGCGTGTGGTAGCCGTTCTCCAGGCCGTCGAGGTCGACGTGCTCGTGGATGGGGATGCCGGGAAGGATCCGGTCCCGCGCGGGGACGGTGCCGGGGTGGCTGTCGACGTCGACGACGACCAGGCCCGAGGGGCCGCAGGCGACACCGGTACCGAAGTCCGGGTTGGTCCGCCACCAGGCGGTGATGACGTCCTGGTCGACGGTGGCGGCGTGGAAGCCGTGGCACCAGCGACCGAAGCGGGGACAGGCACAGTCGCCGGGGGAGTGCGGGGATTCCTGGCAGCTCTGACAGTTGGCGGGCGGGGTCTTGCGCCCGGGCGCCAGCGGATGGACCGGCCAGCCCTGAGCTGCGCACCAGCGGGCAACAGCCAGCGCATCAGGCTGGCGGCCCGTTCGGTCGCTCCCCACGGCCTGCGGCGCCGTCACGCTGGTCCCTCCCCCTTGGTTCAGTAGCTGCTTCAGCAGCTCCAGTCGCTCGGTAGCTGCCCGGATTTGAGTCGCTCGGTCAGTCGCTGAGGGCAAAAAGCCAGGTCAGGGCACTGGTGAGCGCCGGATCAGCGACTGAAGCGACTGAAGTCCAGAAGATAGCTCACACAGACTATCCGAGCGAGCACGTACGCACCCGGAGTGGCGGCCCTTGCGGGGAAACTCAGCTACCCAACCTCGGGGGAGCGACCGAGTCACTTCGGTCGCTGTTTTCGGTCCGCTGACATTTCCGCAGGTCAAAGCCGTTTTCCAAGCCCAACAGCGACTGAAGCGACTGTAGCCCGGGTCTATAACGCGCACACGCACACGGGAATGTCTTCATATACCCAAGCTTGAGTCGCTTCGGTCGCTGTTGGGGTGAGTGTAGCGCCCCTGACCTGGGGTTTTATCCAGCGACTGAAGCTCAGCGACCAAAGCTACCGAGTCTCTCCCGCCCGGTCGCTCGGCGTGTCGCGCGTGCCAGGACCGTGCCTGAAGCGCAGGAAGGTCTGAAGTTCGGTCGCTTGAGTCGCTTCGGTCGCTCGCGCCTGCTGGGAAAACGGCTCGGCCGCCCCGTGGGCCTCCCTGGTGGGTGCCCCCTGCTTCAGAACGAGTTCCTTCGTTGAGTCGCTTCGGTCGCTTCGATCGCTTCCGTAGCTTCGGTCGCTCCGCCGCCGCCCGGGGGCGGAAGTGCCGGGAGCGCCCCTCCCACCAGGCCTCTTGCCGCCGCGGCACCGCACATCTGACGCCGGCAGCGACCGAAGCGACTCTGGCTGCGGATTGAAAAGCGCAGCGACGGACCAGCGACCGACCCGGCTGGGACCTGCTCGTCGCGGTTCGGTCGCTGCCGCCCGGTGCAGCGACCGAAGAAATCCTCCGGGACACGCGTGACCTTCCCTGCCCCCGGTCGTTGTCCCGGCGGATGCCGCTGGGCGAGGGTCACCGACCCGACGACGTGAGGACCTCTGCAGATGGGCGTCAGGCTGGGCGTGGTGGTGCTGACCGTGGGCGCTCGGAACCGGGAGCAGTCCGCGCTCGCGGACTCGGTCGCTGTCCGGGAAGGGCCGGTGTTGTCGGCCGTGGCCGACGGGCAGGGCGCGAAAGCTGCCGAGTCGTCGAGTCGTCCTGCAACCGGGAGGGTGGCTGCAGCGTCGATGAACGGTACGGGGTGACGACGGGTGGGGCCCCGGCTCGGGTGCGGGACCGGATTGTCAGTGGTCGCATCTAGCCTCTCGGTACGACGGGTGCCGACGGGCACACCGGTGCGGAACGGGGCGGAGTGCAGGGGGATGAGCGTGGACTTCTTCTGGCGGCGGGTGGCCGAGCGGTCCCTGGACGAGCTGTCGCCGAAGGGGCTCGTCGCGCTGGTGCCGCACTGGTTCGACAGCGAGTTCGGGCCTCTGCGCGAGGCCGGTGCGGTGCTGGGCGTGGAGCGCAACGGTTACCTGCTGCACGTCGCCCTGACCGGGGCGCCCGGCGGCACGGGCACGGATCCGGCGGTGGCGCAGCTCCCGGTGTTCGGTGGTGAGGAACGGGTCGAGACCGGGGGAGACCCTGGCAGCGACGGTTTCCGCGAGTGGAAGGTGCTGGTGCTCCGGCCGGACGAGGTGCGGACGGCATCGGCCTTCCTGGACGGCGTGGACGTCGACGACCTGCTGGCGGCTTCCGATGCGGCCCTGGCGGCGGAGGCCGTTTCGCTCGGCTCCGCCACCCCGTGGAGCGAGAAGCGGTCCGCGGCCCTGGCGGCCGACCTGCGCGCGTTGAAGGGCTTCTTCGTCGGGGCCGCCGCCGTCGGCGACGCCGTGATCAAGTTCGAGTCCGCGTGACCCGGCCCCCACGGCCGTGCGGCAGCAACATCGGCAGCGGAACCCTGAGCGGTGGGCATCGATTTTCCGCGGAAAATCGGTGAGTGCCGGATGTGGGCCCGGGCCCTTTCCGGAGGATCGGCTCCTCCGCATGGTCACTTCGTGAACTGGGCGGGGATGTACGACTGCCACGGCGAGGTCGACCGGGTTCCCGGGCTGCTGGAGCGGGTGGAGCGTGAGGACGACGCCGAGGCGTGGCAGGAGTTGGGCTTCCGCCTGTGCCTCGAAGACGACCTCCTCTTCCCCGCGAGTTTCGCCGCCTTCCCGCGCCTGGTGCGCCTCGCCTCCGGGAGCGTACGGGCGCGTGCCCTGGCCGGGACCATCCTGCGCCGCGCAGCAGGACACCACGGCTGCGACGACCTGTTGGCGGAGTGCGCCGATGCGATCGCCGAGTTCCGCGAACTGCTGGACCGGCATCTGCGGTCACGGCCGGCCGACTACCTCGCGAGCTACCGCGCCCTGCTCGCGGCCGAGCAGCAGTACCACTGGAGCGCGGATCTGGCCGACTTCACCGATGACTTCTATGAGGTGGCCTGCCCGCACTGCGCCGTGACGGTGACCGTCGCGATCGGGGACCACGGCCGCTACTCGTCGATCCGGGACTGGAACCTGGGGGACGTGGACCGGCGCGACCTGCGGCCGGCGCTCCGCGAGGAGCTCTCGGGCGTGGGGCGGTGGATGTACGAGACCGCCCTCCGCGACGGGGAGTCGCAGCTCGCCGACGGGATCGCCCACCTGTTCGGCAGGGCCGAATGCCCGCGCTGCGCCAGCGTGTTCACCGTCGCGGACGAGTACGCCTCCGCCAACGGCCCTGGTGCGGTCGGCCCGGTGTCGTTGGCCCTGTCCCGTCGGCCGGTGGGTCCGGCCAGATATCACCTGATCCAGTCTAGTTAGGCGAGCCTAACCTTATTATTCTGTCGGGAGGACGTCACCGGCCACGATCGAGGAGCGGACATGGGAGACCTCAGCGGGAAGACCGCACTGGTCACCGGCAGCAGCCGGGGCATCGGACGCGGCATCGCCCAACGTCTGGCCCGGGACGGCGCCCTGGTCGCCGTGCACTACGGCAGCAACGCATCGGCGGCCGAGGAGACCGTCGCGAGCATCGCCGCCGCCGGAGGCCGGGCGTTCGTCGTGGGCGCCGAACTGGGCGTCCCCGGCGACGTGGACACGCTCGTGACCGGGCTGGAGGCCGGACTGCGCGCGCACGGGGAATCGACGATCGACGTCCTCGTGCACAACGCGGCACTCAACCTGATGGGGCGACCGATCGAGGTCCTCACCCCGGAGGAGTTCGACCGGATGGTCGCGGTCAACATCAAGGCGCCGTTCTTCCTCACCCAGCGGCTGCTGCCGCGGCTGCGCGACGGCGGCCGGATCATCACGATCTCGTCGGTCACCACCCGCCTCGCCTCCGCCCACGGGATCGCGTACCCGCTCACCAAGGGCGCGCTCGACGTGTTCAGCCGAACCCTCGCCAAGCACCTCGGCCCGCGCGGGATCACGGTGAACTCCGTCGCCGTCGGATTCACCAGCACCGACATGACCGCCGAGGTGCTGGCCGACCCGGCGAACGTGGAGCGCAACATCGGCCTGACCGCGCTCGGCCGGATCGGCCGGGTGCCAGACATCGCCGACGCCGTCGCCTTCCTCGCCTCCGACGACGCCCGTTGGATCACCGGCGCCAGGATCGACGTCACCGGGGGTGTCGGCCTGTGACGACCTCCGGCGTCCGCGTCGCGCGGGCGGTGTCCCCGGCGCCGGGGGGCACCCCCGCGGGCGTCGGCGGCCGCCGAGCCCGGCCCGGCCTCGGTGAGTGACAGCGCCTCAGGTCGCGGTTCGCGGCCGGGGCGTCACCTCCGGTACCGCTGTGCCACTGCTGCGAAGGCGGCCTTGGGTTCCCACGCCATGTCGGGATAGGTCTGCCCCCGGCGTCCTTCGAGGAGTTTGACGATGCCGAGGCCGGCCCGGTCCAGGTCGTCCCTGGGATCGCCGTCCGGGCGGTGCGGGTAACCGGGCAGGGCGAAGAGGAAGACGAACGCGCTGTCCACGCCCTCGGTCTCGAAGATCTCCAGCAGTTCGCTCAGGTAAGTCGCCTGGCCGGCCTCGTCGCGCTCGTAGACGCCGTTCAGTCGGGTGGGCGCCTTGGTCTCCGGGTCGTGCTCGACCACCTCCAGTACCCGCCCGCCGCGGTCCCCCGCGCCGCGGTAGGCCGCGGTGCCGAACCCGGTGATGGCGAGCGGCTTCGGCCCCTGCGCCAGGGTGCGCACCGCCTCCCGGAACCGGTCGGCGACCTCGGCGGAGCGGAGCAGCTCGAACGTCGCGATGTCGAAGGGGGCCCAGTCGACCTGCTCGAACTGGATGGAGGCGTAGGTGAGCCTGCCCCCGAAGCGCTCGCGGACCGTGGCCGCGGCCTCGCGGAGGAACGCGTTGAGGCGCACGCCGAGCTCGCGCATCGCGTCCGCCCTCCGCTCGGGTCGGCCCATCAGCTGCTCGACCCGCTCCTCGGGGCTCCCGCCGGGCAGGAACCCGCGGTTCATCACGCTCAGCTCGACCCCTGCGACGAACACGACCGTGGCCCCCCGCTGTCGGAGCCGTTCCGCGCGCTCCGCGCAGTCGCGGAAGAGCGCGAGGATCTGCTCCGAGTCCAGTTCCAGCGGATAGGGCGAGAACCAGACCTCCAGGCCGAGCTCCGCGGCGGCGCGGGCGGCCGACTCCAGTCGGTCCGGGTCGCCGCCGATGATCTGGACCGCGTTGCAGTGCAGGTCGTCGCGGATGATCGCGAGTTCGCGCCGAACCACGGCTGGGTCGACGTGCTCGCGGGATGTCCGGCCGTGAACGACGAATCCGGTGTCGTAGGTCATTCCTCGTGCTCGCACGGTGTCGTCCTCTCCGTCGGGGCCCCGGCTGGGGCGTCGGCTGGGGCGTCGGCTGGGGCGTCGGTCGGGTCGAGGCTGGCAGAAAAAATGCGCACGCGCAAGATTGCGTGTGCGTAAGAGTGCGTGTGCGTAAGAGTGCGTGCGCGCAATCAGTGTGGGATGCTGGCACCCGTGACGACACCACCACCAGCACCACCACCGGCAGGGCTGCGGGAACGGAAGAAGCAGGCCACGCGCGCGGCGCTACGCGAAGCAGCCCTGCGCCTGGCCGTGGAGCGCGGACCGGACCAGGTGCGGGTCGAGGACATCGCCGAGGCCGCCGGGGTCTCACCGCGCACCTACAACAACTACTTCGCCAGTCGCGAGCAGGCGATCGTCTCCGCCGTCACCGCGGACCGCGAGGTGAGGATCGCGTCGGCGGTCGCGGCCCGGCCCGCAGGCCTGCGCCTGGCCGACGCCGTCACCGAAGCCGTGGTCGAGCAGTACACGACCACCGGCGAGCACGAACCCCGGGCGCTGCTGCTGATCACCGCCCGGACCGCGCTGCGCGAAGCGTTCCTCGACACCACCGCCGGCATCGAGGCCCCGCTCGCGGCGGTGATCGCCGAACGCCTCGGTGACACGGGAGTGCACACGGCCCGCGTCCTCGCGGCGAGCGTGGCCGCGGCGGTACGCATCGCGCTGGAAGGCTGGCTCCGGCCGGCCGGGACCGCCGGGACCGCCGGGACCGCAGAGGTGGCGGAGGTGGCGGAGGCCGCCGGGAGTCTCGGCACCGGAGGGTTGGTCGTCCCCACCGGCTCACTGCCCGATCAGCTCCGGGCCGCACTGGCCCCGCTCGCCCCCGCGTTCGACGCGGCCGAGCGAGGCGCCCGGCCCTGACGGCGACGCCTGCCCCGACCCGTCCGGGCGGTGACGAGCGCGCTCACGTCCCGCCACCGGCGTCACCGTGGCCCCGATCCGACTGCGGCTCAGGAGTCGGTGGCTCAACAAGTGAGGATCGGCGGCCCCGTCATTCGGGGCTCAGTACGCCCAGCTCGACCTCCTCGAACACCCGGGACCACCAACCGTCCTCGTCGCCGAACGCGGCCGGATCCTGTTGCCGGGCCCGGGCCAAGAGGTCGGCGACGTAGTCCTCGTAGTCCGCGTCGTCCTCACTCCGGCCGGAGCGGAACTCAGGCCGGCCGCGCGGTGGTGAGGAAGTCCAGGACGAGCGGGCTCGCGAGGGCGCGGAACTCCTCGAAGTAGGCGTGCCGTGCGCCGGGGATCAGGTGCAGTCGGGCGCCGGGGATCCGGTCGGCGAGCAGGGGCGCGTTGGCCGTGGGGTTGAGCCGGTCGTCGGTTCCGTGCACGACGAGGGTGGGTGCGCCGATGCCCGGTAGGAGGTCCCACGCGTCGTGCCGGTTGCTGGCCGCCAGGTGGTGGCGCCGGGCGTGGGCGGGCATGCCCGGGTCACCGAGCGTCCGGTGGGGGCCCGGATGGTCCGCGAGCCAGTCCGGGGTGTACATGAGTTCCAGGAGGGCCTGCCGGGCGGCCGCCGGTTCGGGTTGTGCCAGTGACCTGCGCACATCGTTGTCGCGCGCGACACCGTGCGGGCCTCCGGGGGAGCTGCAGCCGAGCACCAGGGCGCCCACCCGTTCGGGGTGGCGGGCGGCGAGCTGCTGGGCCACGCGCCCGCCCATGGACGTGCCGTAGACGTCGGCCCGGTCGACGCCGAGTTCGTCGAGGACGGCGATCACGTCCCGCGCGAAGCCCTCGGTGCTGTAGGGCCGGTCGGGCTTGTCGCTCGCGCCCGTACCGCGGTAGTCGAGGGTGACGGTGCTGCGTGCGGCGTGGAAGTCGTCGCGCACCCCGTCCCACCAGTGGTGGTTGTTCGCCTGGCCGGCCAGCAGGACGAGCGGCGCCCCCGCGCCTCGGATCTGGTAGGCGATCCGGATCCCGTCGGGCGCCGTCGCGTGCTCTGTCCTGTGCTCGGTTCCGTGTTCGGCCCCGCATTCGGTCCCGTGCTCGGCCGCGTGCTCCATCGGCGCCCCTTGCCCCCCGTGACTTCTCGACGGGAAGGGTACAGCGCCCGGGGTCGCACAGGGGGCTTCGCCCGGGTGGCGTACGGTGGGGAGCATGTCTTTCGCAGCAGTTCTCTCGCCGCCCGCCCTCTGAGGCGGGTCGCCGTCGACACCGGCGCGTAGGTCGGCCGTGGGCCGGTACGCGCTGATCGGTCGTGCCCCGCAGACGCGAGACCACGACCATCTGCTCCGTCTGGAGATTCCTCCGTGTCGAAAACTGCTGTGGCACCGACCCCTGCCACCACGACGGCGTCACGCTCCGTGCGCCGCGGCCTCGCCTGCCTGGCGTTCGCCGGCCTCACCTGGGGCACCACCGGAGCCGCCGTGGACATCGTCTACCGGTCCAGTGACTTCGGACCCGTGGCCGTCTCGTTCTGGCGGCTCCTGACCGGCGTGGCGCTGCTGCTGGCGGCCCGCGCCGTGCGGCCCGCCCGGGCCCTCCGGCCGGCCGGTGTCGTACGGCCCGCCCGCGGAGCGCGCCGGACGCCGTGGCCCTCGGGCCGCCGCGTGCTGCTGTTCACGGGCACCGGCATCGGCCTGGCGGTCTTTCAGACCGCCTATTTCGCCGCCGTGCAGGACACCGGGCTCGCGGTCGGCACCATCGTCACGCTCGGGGCGGCCCCGGTGCTCACGGCGGCGGCCGGGCGCCTGTTCCTGGGCGAGCGCATCGGGCCCGCCGGGCTGCTCGCGGTCGCCGGCGCGCTGACCGGCCTCGCCGTCCTGGTGCTGGGCAACGGGGCCGCCGTCGTCCACCCCGTCGGCGTGGGGATGGCCCTGCTGTCCGCCGCCGGGTTCACCGTGTCCAACGTCCTCGGTCGGTGGACCGGACGGCACGGCGACGGCGAGGACCCGTACACCCTCACGGTGGGGTCCTTCGCCGTCGGCGCGGCGGTCCTGCTGCCCTTCGCGTGGGCCGAGGGCCCGGTGCCGCACACCGCCCACCCGGGCCAGGTCGTGCTGCTGATGCTCTACGTCGCCACCGTGACGACGGCGGTCGCCTACCCGCTGTACTTCGCGGGGGCGGGTGCCGTCCGGGCCGCCACGGCGTCGGTGGTGATGCTCATCGAGCCGGTCGGCGCGGCGGTGCTCGCCGTCCTGCTCCTCGGCGAGCGGCTCACCGCGGCCACGGTCGTCGGCACGGTGCTGATGCTCACGGCCATCGCCGGCCTCGCAGTCGCCGAATCGCGGCGGGAGGCGAACTTCTGACCGGGCATCGACCGGGTATCGGGCATCGACCGGGCGTCGAGCAGCTGTCCACCGCTCGCTGACCGGTTGCCGACCGCTGACCGCTGACCGCTCGCTGACCGTTCGCCCGGCGGGATGAGGGCGATGCGGTGCGCCGGGGCCGACGGTTCCGGCGCACCGCGCGCACGCGCCCCGAGGCGACCCGGCGGCCGCGCGCCGGTCCGGCGGTCCGGTGGTGAGCGTTCAGCCGTCCTTCACCGGGGCCATGACGCGGCGTCGGCAGGGCTTTGCGTGGCCATGCCACCTTGCGGCAGACCACAGCTACCGACAGGTAGCCCGCCCCGACCCGAAGGGCCGCCGTGAAGCGCACCGCCCCCCTGTCCGCCACCATGGCCGTCTGCCTCGCCGCCGGCGTGCTGTTCACCGCCGGCACCGCCTCCGCGCGGGATCGGTCCGGTCCGTCGCACGCCGGTCCGTCGCACGCCGGGCGCGACGTCTACGGAACCAAGACCCCGTACGCCCCGCAGGGCAGGCCCGGCCACTACCAGAAGGCACCGAAGGGCTTCGTGCCGGTCTTCACCGAGAACGTCGCCCGCCACGGCTCCCGCGCCATGACGGACGGCGGCGACGGCGACGCCGTGCTCGCCGTCCTGCGCAAGGCGCAGGACCAGGGCGCCCTCACCGGCCTCGGTGCGCAGCTGGGCCCGCAGGTGCAGTCACTGCTGACCGCGGCCGCCGCGCTCGGCTACGGCAACCTCTCCGCCCGCGGAGCGGAGGAGCACCGGCAGACCGCGCTGCGCCTGGAGCAGCGGCTGCCGAGCCTGTTCACGGACATCGCCGCCCGGCACGAGCCCATCGTGGTGGAGACGTCGGGGGTGCCGCGGACGGTGGCGAGCGCCGGTGCGTTCACCGGCGCGCTGGCCGCCGGTGACCCGGCGCTGGCGGGCCTGATCAAGGCGCCGGTCACCGACAAGAACCTGCTGTATTTCCACAAGCAGCCGCAGAACGCCGACTACCAGGCGTACGTGAAGAGTGATCCGCAGCTGGCCGAGGTCCTCGCCGGGATCGACGGTGACCCGCGCACCACCGAAACGGCGCACCGGGTCGTGGCGCGCCTGTTCCGGGAGGACTTCGCCGCTGCGCTGTCCGGCGAGGAGCAGGTCGCCTTCGCCCGTTCGCTGTACCAGCTCTACAGCGCGGCGCCCGACCTGAACGTCGAGGCGCCGGACGTGGACCTCACCCCGTTCCTGTCCCGCCGCGACGCCACCTGGCTCGCCTACCTCGACGACGCCGAGGAGTTCTACCAGAAGGGCCCCGCGTTCAGCGGACGCACGATCACCTACCGGATGGCCGGGGTCCTCCTCGACGACCTCCTCGCCCAGGCCCAGGCCAAGGCCGACGGCACCAACGGCAACGGCGCGGTGCTGCGCTTCACCCACGCCGAGGAGATCGAGCCGCTCGCGGCCCTGATGGGACTGCCCGGCAGCACCGAGCCCGCCGAACCCGGGCAGCCGTACGCGTACGGGAACAACCCGTGGCGCGGAGCGGAGGTCTCGCCGATGGCCGCGAACATCCAGTGGGACCTGTTCGCGAACACGCCCTCCGAGGGGCGGCCGGCCACCTACCTGGTGCGCATGCTCTACAACGAGAAGGAGACGGCTTTCGCGTCCTCCTGCGAGCCGGTCGCCAAGGGCAGTTACTTCTACGAGCTCGACGAGCTGAAGCACTGCCTCGTGCACGGCTGACGCCCTTGGGGCCTCCGGCCGGGTCCGTGCCCTGCACGGGCCCGGCCGGAGGTGCGTTCGGCGGGTGTGCGGATCGGTCCTCAGGGTCCTCAGGGTTCTCAGGGGAGGGTGGCGTCGAGGTAGGCGCGCCAGGCGGCGTGGACGCGCTCGGCGTGGGCGCCGTCGCCGTCACTGCCGCCGCCGTGCCCGCTGTCGTCGCCGTCTCCGTCGGCGAGGAGGTCCAGCAGCAGGCCGCGGAGGACGGCGAGCACCACGGTGGGATCGGTGCCGGTGCCCGCCAGGACGCGTCCGAGGGGTGGCAGCCACTCGTCCAGCGAGGTGGTGCCGAAGCCCCGCCAGGGCCCGTCGTGGCCGAAGGCGCGGACGTACCCCTCGAAGAACAGCCGCAGCGCGCCCCGGTGCTCGGGCTTCGTCAGCCACTCCCAGAGCAGTTCGAGGGTCGCGCGGGCGCTGCCGCCCTCGACCTCGGAGCGCTCCAGCAGGGCCAGCTGCTCGGCCCGTCCGACCGCGAGCACTTCCCGGATCAGCTGCTCCTTCGACCCGAACAGGTACAGCAGCACGCGGGGGCTGGAGCCGATCTCGGCGGCCAGCGGGCGCAGGGAGAGGTCGGACACGTTGTGGTCGGCGACGTAGCGGACGGTCGCGGCGAGGATCTCCTCGCGACGCGGCGACGGTCGCGGCGAGGGGCGTTGCGAGGGGCGCGGCGACGGGTGGGAGCTCGCATTGGCGGGGGCGGACACGTGGTCTATCGTTCCACTGAAACGAGTGTTTCAGTGAGAGGGGATGCCGCCATGGCCGCTACCGGACGCGCCACTGCACCCGCTGCCGGACCCGTCACCGAACCTGCCACCGCGCCCGTCACCGAACCTGTCACCGCAAGCGCCGACGCAACCGCGACCATCCGCGAGGCCGTCCGGCCCGGAGACCTCGGGGCCGTCGCAGCCCTGCACGGCGTCCTCTACACCCGCGAGTACGGCATGGACGAGACCATGGAGGCCTACGTCGCCGCCGGAATGGCCGAGTTGGTCCTCGCCCGGGTCCGTGAGGGCGGCGCGGCGCCCGGCCGGCTGTGGGTGGCCGAGCTCGACGGCCGGGTGGTCGGCGCCACCGGCCTCGTCCGGTCGGAGGAGCGCCCGGGGTGGGGTCAGCTGCGGTGGGTGCTCCTCGACCCGGACGCCCGGGGGCTGGGCCTGGGCCGGCGGCTGCTGGAGACGGCCCTCGACGAGGCCCGCGCCCGTGCGTACCAGGGCGTGGTGCTCTGGACCGTCGCCGGCCTCGACGCCGCCCACCACCTCTACACGAAGGCCGGCTTCGAGCTCACCGTCTCCCGTTCCGTCCACAAGTTCGGCCTCGACACGATGGAGCAGCGGATGGACCTGCGCTTCTGACAGGTGCGCAGGTCGCCCCGGGGCCTTGGACGCCGAGGTCACGGGGGCGGCGGTGCGTGCGGTGCGGCGGAGCGGGCGGCTCGGCGGTGCGTGCGGGGTGGCCGCGCGACACGCCCCCACCCCGCACGCGCCCGGGGTGCCGCGCTACCAGTCCTTCAGGTGGGCGAGGCCGGAGACGAGCCGGTCGGCGATGTCCGCCGGCCAGGGGAAGGCGCGGGTGACCGCGCGTTGGTGGGCGAGGCCGTGCAGGCCCAGCCACAGCGCGACCGCGTCGCTGGACAGGTCGGTACTGGTGGCCTGACCTGCGGCGACGCAGTCGCCGATGGCCGTGGCGAAGACGCCCAGGGCTTCTGCGCCGAGCGCGGTCAGGTCCGCCTCGGTGATGGAGCTCTCGCCGAGGGTCGGTGTCCAGAGGCCACCGAACATGGTCCGGTACCGCCCGGGGTTCGTCCGGGCGTAGTCCAGGTAGGCGTTGCAGAGCGCGCGCAGCCGCTGCCGGGGGTCGCCTTCGGTGTCCTGGGCGGCGGCGCGCAGATGGCGCTCCAGTTCGGCGAACTCGCGTTGCACCACGGCCAGGAGGATGGCCGGCTGGTCGGGGAAGTGCGGGTAGATGGACGGGGCGGCGATCCCGACCCGCCGGGCGACCGACCGCAGGGTGATGGCGCGCTCGTCGCCGTTCTCGTCGAGGAGCGCGACCGCGGCCGTGATGATCTCTTCGCGCAGGCGCCCGCCTTCGCCGCGGCGGTTGCGCGCACGGGCCGGCTTGGGTGCGGCCGTTTCCGTTGTGCTGGTTTCGTTCACACCCGTCACCTTACGCCGTGAAGCTTACGGGCGTGAAGCCTTGCAGTCGTAGTCTTACGTGTGTAACTTTACGGCTGTAGGCACAACGGCCGACAGCCCGTCCAGCCCCGAGGAGCCCGCCATGACCGGCACCACTTCCACCTCCACCTCCACCACCGTCGCGACCGAGGTCGTCCTGCCCGGTGTGGTCGAGCCGAACGGCCTGCAGGTCCGCACCCGCCCGCTGCCCGCTCCCGCCACCGGCCAGGTCGTCCTGCGGATGGACGCGACCGGCGTCTCGTTCGCCGAACAGCAGATGCGCCGCGGCAAGTACTACGACCAGCCGCCCTTCCCCTTCGTGCCCGGCTACGACGTCGTCGGCACGGTCACCGCCACCGGCCCCGGAGTGGACCCGGCGCTGACCGGCCGCCGGTTCGCCGCGGTCACCAAGACCGGCTCCTGGGCCAGCCACCTGCTGATCGAGGCCGCGGACCTGGTGCCCGTCCCGGACGGCGTGGCCGCGGACGCGGCGGAGACCGTGGTCGTCAACGGCATCACGGCCTGGCAGATGCTGCACCGCCTCGCCGCCGTCCGCCCTGGCGGCACCGTCGTCGTCCTGGGCGCCAACGGCGGCGTCGGCTCCACCCTCGTCCAGCTGGCCCGGCACGCCGGCATCACCGTGATCGGTACCGCCTCCGCGCGCCACCACGACGCCGTCCGCGCCCTCGGCGCCACCCCGGTCGACTACCGCGACCCGGACATGTACACCCGGATCCGCCGGCTCGCGCCGCAGGGCGTCGACGCGGTGTTCGACCACGTCGGCGGCCCCGGCCTGGTGCAGTCCTGGCAGCTGCTGCGCCGCGGCGGAACGCTCGTGTCCTACGGCAGCGCCGCGACCAAGGACGAGACGGGCAACTCGCGACTGCCCGTCCTGAAGGTCTTCGCGCGGCTCCTCCTCTGGAACTACCTGCCCAACGGCAGGAACGCGCACTTCTTCAACATCTGGGCCGGCCGGCGCCGCCCCGCGACCTTCCGCCGCCGCCTCAGCGAGGACCTCACCCAGGTGCTCGGCCTGCTCGCGGACGGCGTCCTCACCCCGCAGATCGCCGCCCGCATTCCCCTCGCCGACGCGGCCGCCGCCCTGGAACTCGCCGAGTCCCGCACGGTCACCGGCAAGGTCGTCATCGTCCCCGGCGAGTGACCCGGGTGACGGGCCGCCACCGGCCGTCAGCCCGCACCGATCTCCCGCCCCGGGCGCGGGCGGCGTTCGCCCGCCGACGGGGGAGCCCGCCGTTCCCGGGCGAGGCGGTCCGGTGGCAGCCTGCAATGATCGCTGCGGCTGCGGCTGCGGCTGCGGCTGCGGCTGCCGTTGCCGCTACGGCCGCCGGTGCCGTTGCCGAGGCCCTCGGTTACGGTGGCCGGGTGAACGGATCCACGCCCGCAGGCGGCGGTACCGGCGGCGGCTCGGCCCGCTCCGGGGCACTGCTGCCTCTTCTGGCCACCGATGAGGAGGTCATCGCGTTCTTCGCCGGGGTTGCGGACCTTGACGCGGCGAACCCGGCAGACCACGAGCTGCAGGACGGAGTCCGTCTCGCCTCCGGGGACCGGCTGGAGCAGTTCGCGCAGGCGGGTACGGGGGACGCCTTCTGCTTCGTCGGCGAGGGTGGTGAGGAACGCCCGGTGGTGTTCGTGAGCCTCGATGGCGTGGCCGGACCGCTTGCCGTCGGGCTGCGGGAGTTGGTGGAGCTGTGCCTCGTGGCACCGTGGTGGCGGGACGCCCCCGGGCGGACGGCCGAAGGGCTCCGCGCCGTCGCCGGCGACTACCGGGAGGACGTGCCCGACCTCGACCGGCGGCGCGAGCGCGCGGCCCGGGCGCTCGGTCTCGATCCCGCCGCGCTGCCGTCCGAGGCGGCGGCCCTCGCCCGGCTCGCCGAGCTGTCCCGGGGGCCGGACGCGGCGACCTGCCTTGTCGTCGGGTACGACGGCGAGCCGCTCGACCCGCTGTTCGAGCCCGACCGATCCTGACGCCGCGCCGACCGCTTCTTGTCTGCAGCGCGTTTGCGAGGTTATTTGTGCTCAACGCTTCGGGCTGTCACTGTGTCCGCCATGAGGATCACGATCACCGTGGAGAATCCGACCCCCGAGGCGCTGGAGAAGCTGCTCGCCCTGGCCGCCATGCCGGCCGCCGTCGTGACCGCCGTGGCCGACGAGCGCTGGACTCCGGAACGGGCCCGTTCGTACTACGAACGCCTGCCGCCCCGTGCGCAGCAGATCCTGCTCCAGGTCGTCGAAGGCGACGGCGAGTGTGCCGCGGACGAGTTGAAGGCGAACGGTCGGAGCCTCCGGGGATCCACCGGGGCGTTCCGCCGGGTGCTCTCCGAAGGGAAGCGGACCGGGCTCTGGCCGGAGGCGCTGCCCGCGCCCCTGGTGTCCCACGTCGTCGGCGGGCAGCTGAAGAAGCTCGAAGTGCCGGGCCGCGGCACGGAGCAGTACGCGCTCCCGGACTTCGAGGAGGGACTGCGCGACCTGCTGGGCGGCAACTGACGAAGTCGAACCGCCAGAGCGGCCTACCTGCCGACGCCGGCGGCAGGTCAGGAGATGTGAACGGCCAGCCCGCACAGGCCGAGACCGCTCGCGGCGGCGCTGCGCCACAGCCGCAGCGGGCCGTCCAGGACGCACTCCTTGCCGGGGTAGTAGTGCAGCCAGTCCTGGGCCTCCGCAGCGGCGCGTTCGGCGTCGGTGAAGGTGAGGGCGCGCTCCACGTCGGGCAGGGTCCGGCGGACCTCGGCCGAGGTGAGGAGGAAGTTGCCGCACCAGCCCGGCAGGAGCGTGGCGCGGGCCGGGCCGATGGCATGGAAGAACGACTGGACCGCGTAGTCCTTGGAATTGACCGAGACGAAGATGTTCTCGTCCGCACGGTCCGTCCACACGTTCTCGATGGCGGAGAAGTCCGGATCGACGGTGCCGGAGCACAGGTCGTCGACGTGACGCCCCGGGACGGTGAGGTCCAGGAACGACCGGACGGCAGCGTCATCCGCCGCCGGGTGCCCCGAACTGCCGTACCACGTACGGTGGTCGGGCAGCGGAGCCTGCTGCCACCGCTCCCATCGCCGTTGGACGTGGGGCTCGGAGCGGTCCGCCTCCATCGCAGGCAGCAGCAGGGGTGCGAGGTCGGCGATGAAGGCGTCCGGGTGGCTGCTGATCGCCCAGATACTGGTGAAACCCATGCCCGGGACGGTAGTACCCGTCCCTGACATCCGCCCCGGCGCGGCCCTGCGCGACCCGACCCGGCGCGGGCTCGCGGCCGGGGTACGGCACGCGAGCCCGGCGCACGACCGCAGGCCGCAGGCGTAGGCCGTAGGCGTTCAGGCCTGGACGAGGGCGGGCGGGATCAGAATCCGCTCTCCTCTCCGTACGCGCTCACGCGTCGCCGGTGACGGGGGTGAGGCAGAACGGGTGGCCCTCGGGGTCCGTGAGGACGATCCACTCGTCCTCACCCGGCTGGAACTCCGGCCGGGACGCACCGAAGCCGAGCAGGTCCTCGGCCGCGCGGTGCACGTCGGCGACGGTGAAGTCGAGATGCACGTGCGCGGCGCCGCCGGGCCAGCCCGGCGCCCGGTAGCCGTCGACCCGGACGAAGGCGAGTCGGACCGGGGTGCCGTCGCCCAGCGAGGCGAAGTCCTGGTCGCTGTGGGTGATCTCCCACCCGGTGGCCTTGTGGTAGAACGCGGCGAGCGCGGCCGGATCGGCGCAGTCGATGACGATCGTGCTGAGCTGCTTGAGAACGGGCATGCCGATGACTCCTCGGTATCCGAACTGGATGGGGCGCGAGCGGTCCCGGCCTTCCGGCCCGGCCCCTCGCACTCCGTCAGCGTGCCCGTGACGGCCGGTCCCGGTCTTGAACATCCTTGCGGGGGCGGGGGTTTGTCAGACCCGCCGGGTAGCGTCGGCGACGTGCTCACAGCCGTTCCCCTCGCCACCCGGCCCGACTTCGGGATCAGCGCGGTGGCCTGCCGCGCCGACCACACCCGGTGGTCGGCGCCGGAAGTCCGCAGCGACTACCGCGTGGTGCTGGTGCGCCGCGGCCGGTTCCGCCGGAGAGCCGCCGGCGTCGCCGCGGACCTCGACGCGACGGTGGCCTACGTGGGTGTGCCGGGCCAGGAGGAGAGCTTCGCCCACCCCGACGGCGGCGACCACTGCACCGCGATCAGCGTCACGCCGGAGCTGTGGCGCTCCCTGGCGGGTGACAGTCACCGTGCCGGTGCCGGTACGGGCGTGGGTGCCGGAGCCGGACGAGCCGGGCAGGCGCTCTACGTCGACCCGCGGCTCGACCTGGCCCACCGGCGCCTCATCGCCACCGCCCGCTCGGGCGACGTCGACTACGCGCTCACCGAGGAACTGCTGACCCTGCTCTCGACGGCCATCGGCCGTACCGTGGCCGGACCGACCCCGCTCGGCCGCGCATCGCCCGAACACGATCGGCGCCTGGTGGCGGCCGCCCGCGAGGCGATCGTCGAGGGACACCCGGCCTCGAACGCGCTGCTCCCGCTGGCCGAGTTGCTCGGTGTCTCGCCGTACCGCCTGAGCCGGGCGTTCCCCCGCGAGCTCGGCGTCTCGGTGACCCGCTACCGCCACCGAGTCCGTATCGGCCGGGCGCTCGACCGCCTGGAGGCCGGCGAGAACGGCCTCGGCACCCTCGCCGCCGAACTCGGCTACGCCGACCAGGCCCATCTGACCCGGACCATGCGCCAGTACCTGGGCCACACCCCGGCGAGGCTTCGCCGGCTCCTGGCTGCCGCGCGCGTCTGACCGCGTGCGACCGACCGCGCGCACCTGACCGCGTGCGACGCGCGCACAGCGGAGGTGCCGTCAGGCGCCCGCGGCCAGCGACAGGCCGGTGAACAGCATCGTCGTCGCGACGAGGGCGTCCAGGACGCGCCACGACGAGGCACGGCGGAAGAAGCCGGTGAGCAGACGGGCGCCGAAGCCCAGCGCGGTGAACCAGCACACGCTGGCCAGTGCGGCGCCGAGCGCGAACTCCCAGCGGAGTGTGCCGTGGGTGGCGGCGATGGCACCGAGCAGGAGCACCGTGTCGAGGTAGACGTGCGGGTTGAGCCAGGTCATCGCGAGACAGGTGAGCACCGCGCGGCGCCCGGAGTGGACGGTCGGTCCGCCGGCCTCCAGGCTGGAGGCCCGGAAGGCGCGGCGCGCGGCGATCACCGCGTAGCAGAGCAGGAAGACCGCGCCGACCGCGCGCACCGCCGTCAGTGCCGCCGGCCACGCCGTGATCAGCGCGCCGAGCCCGCCGACGCCGCAGGCGATCAGTACGGCGTCGGAGGCCGCGCAGATCGCGACCACCGGCAGGACCGCCTCCCGGCGGACGCCTTGGCGCAGGACGAAGGCGTTCTGCCCCCCGATGGCGACGATGAGTGACAGACCGGCCCCGAAACCTGCGGCCGTGGCGGTGAACGTGCTTCCCATGGCCGACACCGTAGGCAATCGGCACATCACAAGGCCAGCTAAACATTTTTACGTATCCTTAGCTGTCATGAAGGCTGAGCTGCCCCACGACCTGGTCCGGACCCTGCTCGCGGTCGTCGACGAGGGCACCTTCGACGCCGCCGCGGCGGCCCTGCACGTGACGCCCTCGGCGGTGAGCCAGCGGATCAAGGCACTGGAGCAGCGCACCGGGCGGGTCCTGCTGACCCGCTCGCGGCCGGTCAAGGCGACCGAGTCGGGACAGGTCGTGGTGCGCTACGCCCGTCAGCTCGACCGGTTGGAAGGCGACGCGCTCGACGAACTCGGGATGCCCGGGGGCACCGAGGACGCCGGGCCCTCGGGTGCCTCCTGGCTGCCGATCGCGGTCAACGCGGACTCACTGGCGACCTGGTTCGTGCCCGCACTGGCCTCCCTCGCGCAGGACGCGCGCATCCACGTCGACCTGCGCCGCGAGGACGAGGCGCACACCACCGCCATGCTGCGCGCCGGCGAGGTGATGGCCGCGGTCACCTCCACGCCCCAGCCGGTGGCGGGCTGCTCGGTGCAGCGGCTCGGTGCGATGGTCTTCCTGCCGGTGGCCGCGCCGCAGTTCGTCGCGCGCTGGCTCGACGGCGACGCGGCCCTGCTGCTCCCGGACGCCCCGGTGGTCTGCTTCGACCGCCGTGACGAGTTGCAGGACACCTTCGCCCGCGATCTGACGGGCGGTCGGGGAGCGAGCTTCCGGCGGCACTACGTCCCGTCCAGTGAGGGCTTCGCCGATGCCGTCGCGGCCGGCCTCGGCTGGGGCCTCGTCCCGCGCAGCCAGGCCGAGCCCCGGCTGCGCAGCGGCGCGCTGGTCCGCTTCCTCCCGCGCCGTACGGTCGAGGTCCCGCTCTACTGGCAGCAGTGGCGCCTCGACTCGCCCGCACTGGCAGCCGTCGCCGCGGCCGTCGCGGCGGAAGCGGCGCGTGCCCTGCGGTAGCGGCGCGAGCCGTGCGGTACCGGCGCGTGCCCTGCGGTAGCGGCGCGAGCCGTGCGGTACCGGCGCGTGCCCTGAGTGAAGCGGCGCGAGCCGTGCGCGACAGTGCACCCGCCCTCCGGAAGCCCCGACCGACCCCCGCCCCACCCGATCAACGAGGAAGCAGAGAAGTCCATGGTCACGTTCCGCCTCGATCCCGCCGTCGTCGGCGCCTTCCCCGAGACCCTCATCGCCGTGGTCACCGCCACCGGCCTGCGCGGTCGTGAGGAGTGGACCGGCACCGCCGCCGCCGTGGCAGAGCTGGAGCGGGAGCTCGCCGAAGGGGCCTGGCAGCCCGCCGACGAGACCGACCCCCGCATCGAGGCCTGGCACACCGCCTACCGCTCCTTCGGTACCAACCCGCGCCGCGTCCGCCCCAGCGTCGACGCGCTGGGCCGGCGCCTCGCCAAGAAGGGCGCCCTGCCGCGGGTCAACCCGGCCGTCGACTCCTACAACGTCGTCTCCGTCCGCCACGGGCTGCCGGCCGGCGCCTTCGACCTGGACCACGTCACCGGCGAGGTCGCCATCCGCCCCGCGGACGGCAGCGAGTCCTTCACGCCGCTCGGCGAGCCCGACTCCGTCGAGCACCCCAGGCCCGGTGAGATCGTCTACGCGGACACCACCGGCATCCTGACCCGGCACTGGAACCACCGCGACGCCCACCGCACCCGTGTCACCGAGGACTCCACCCACGTCGCCTTCGTCCTCGAAACCCTCCACGCCACCCGCGACGGCCGGCTCCTCACGGCCGCGGCCGAGGAGTTGCGGAAGCTGCTCGCCCGGCACGCCGACCGGACCGCGGTGGACCACCTGAGCGCGGAACGACCCCGGGTCACCGTCTGAGACGGCGTCCCGAGGGCCCGGCCGGCATCCCCCCGGACCTGCGCCGCGCCGGAGCGCCCCGGTGAGCGCTCCCGTGAGCGCCCCCGCGAGCGCTCAGGAGGCTGCTCCGGGAGCCTGCCGCCGCTGCGCGTGCTCCTCGAACCTGCGCCGCAGGTCCTCCTTCCAGCGGGCCGCGTTGCTGCCGTCCAGCTGACCGGCGAAGGCCCGGTAGGCGGCCGGCGCCAGCGCCTCGCGGTCGGCGGGCTCCGCCGAGGCGATCGCCCAGAGCGCCTTGTCCGTGTCATTGTCCAGCCCGGAGCAGGAACGCGGGCCCCCGCCCGTGAGCACGCGCTCCAGTTCCGCGTGGAAGATCTGCCGCAGCTCCCGGTCGGTCGGCCGCCTGTCCCGCATCCCCGCCCCCTCTCGACGTCGTACCCGAACTGCCGTCCTCCGTGAGGGACTCGGTGGCCCGGGCCCCGGTTCCCCGGGCCGACCCCTGGTTCCCCGGGCCGACCCCACCCGACCGGCGCGGTCGTCTTACGGATCGCTGACGCCATGCCGTCGCGGCGGTCCGCGGTGCGGCCCGGCGGGTAGCGTCCCGGGGCATGAGGATTCTGGTCACCGGCGGCGCCGGGTTCATCGGTTCGGCCGTCGTGCGTGCCCTGGTCACGGCGGGCCACGAGGTCCGCGTGCTGGACGCGCTCCTGCCCGCGGTCCACCCGTCGGGGGCGGTGCCCGAGCTGCCGGGCGGCGTCGAGTTCCGGCACGGCGACGTCCGGGACGCGTCGGCGGTGCGAGGGGCGCTGGCCGGGGTGGACGCGGTATGCCACCAGGCGGCCATGGTCGGCCTCGGGCTCGACCTCGACGACGCGCCCGAGTACGTCGGCTGCAACGACCTCGGTACGGCCGTGCTGCTGTCCGCGATGGCCCGCACGGGGGTGCGGAGCCTGGTCCTGGCCGGATCGATGGTGGTCTACGGCGAGGGCCGGTACACGTGTCCGGAGCACGGGTGCGTGGCGCCCGGACCACGGCGTCCGGACGACCTCGATGCCGGCCGGTTCGAACCGCCCTGCCCGGTGTGCGGGGCCCCGCTCCGGCCGGGACTGGTGGACGAGGCCGCCCCGGGCGACCCCCGCAACGTGTACGCCGCGACCAAGCTCGCCCAGGAGCACCTGGCCGCCGCCTGGGCCCGCGCCTGCGACGGGTCGGTCCTGACGCTGCGTTACCACAACGTCTACGGCCCGGGCATGCCGCGCGACACCCCGTACGCCGGAGTGGCCTCGCTGTTCCGCTCGCGGCTCGCCCGTGGCGAGGCTCCCCGGGTGTTCGAGGACGGCGGCCAGCGCCGGGACTTCGTGCACGTCGACGACGTCGCGGCGGCGAACCTGGCCGCCCTGGAGGACGTCCGCGACCGCCTCCCGGGCCGGGCCCGGGCGTACAACGTCGGCAGCGGCGAGGTGCGCACGGTCGGCGAGATGGCCCGGGCGCTGGCCGACGCCTACGGTGGGCCGGCCCCGGTGGTGACCGGGCAGTACCGGCTCGGGGACGTCCGACACATCACCGCCGATTCCTCCCGGCTGCGTGAGGAGCTGGGCTGGCGGGCCCGGGTGCCGTTCGGGGCGGGGATGGCCGAGTTCGCCGCCGCACCGCTGCGCGCCTGAGGGGCCGGGGGGCCTGGGCCCGGGCCCAGGCCCGGAACACGCGAGGGGCCGGGCACCCAGGTGCCCGGCCCCTCACGTGCCCCCGCTACCCGCTACCCGCTACCCGCGAGCCGCCGGGAGCGCGATCTCGAAGCAGCAGCCCCCGGCGACGTTGCGCACCCCGGCGCGGCCGGCGTGAGCCTCGACGATGCCGCGGACGATGGCCAGCCCGAGGCCGGCTCCGCTGTCCCCGCCCTCACCGGGATCGCGCCGTGGCGTCCGGGCGGTGCTGCCGCGCCAGCCGGTCTCGAACACGCGGTGGAGGTCCTGCTCCGGGATGCCCCCGCAGCCGTCGGTGACCGAGAGGACCACCTCGTCGACCTCCCGGCGGGCCGAGACGGCGACGACGCCGTCCGCGGGCGTCGACCGGATCGCGTTGACGAGGAGGTTGCCCAGGACCCGGGTGATCTCGCGGCTGTCCACCTCGACCGGTTCGGCGGCGACCTGACCGCCTTCCAGGCGGACGCCGCGCTGGCGGGCCAGCGGATGGGCGCCCGCCAGTGCGTCGTCGACCAGGTCGTAGACGGACACCCGGGACACCGAGAGGGACAGCGCACCGGCCTGGATGCGGGAGAGCTCGAAGAGGTCGTCGACCATCCCGGTGAGCCGCTCCACCTCGGTACGGATCCGCCCGAGGTAGTGCCCCGGCTCGTCGACCACCCCGTCCTCCAGGGCCTCGGCCATCGCGCGCAGCCCGGCGAGCGGCGTACGCAGGTCGTGGGAGATCCAGGCGATCAGCTCGCGCCGTGAGGCGTCCAGCGCCTGCTCCCGGGCACGCGACTCGGCGAGCCGGGCACTGGTGGCGGCGAGCTCCTCGCTCAGCTGGGCCAGTTCGAGTCCGAGGGGATGCGCGGGGGCGGTGAATCCGGCGTCGCTCCCGACGGTGCGGGCGGCCTCGGTCAGGGCGCGGCTGCCGGCCACGACCTGGCGTCCGAGCAGGGCGGCCGTGAGCAGCGAGACCACGGACGCCATGCCGAGGACCGTGATCACCACGCCGAGGTCGTGTCCGGACAGGAACATCGCCTGGGCGACGGCGAACGTGCCGGAGGTGACGGCGAGCACGGTGACGGCGGCGACGCAGAAGAGCGAGAGGGCCATCGAGCGGCGGCGCAGCAGCCGTACAGCGACCCAGCCGAGCAGGCCGGCGCCGGTGGCGCCGAGCCCCGCGAACAGGGCGATCAGCAGCAGGTCCTTCACGCGGGGCCGTCCTTCTCGTCCGTCACGGGGTCGTAGCGGTAGCCGACGCCCCAGACCGTGGTGATCAGCGTCGGTGCGGCGGGGTCGTCCTCGATCTTCTCGCGCAGCCGGCGCACGTGGACGGTGACGGTGGACAGGTCGCCGAAGTCCCAGCCCCAGACCCGCTGCATCAGCTCCTGGCGGGAGAAGACCGCCCGGGGGTGCCGGAGGAAGAACGCGAGCAGGTCGAACTCCCGTAGGGTGAGGAGGAGTTCGTTCCCTCCCCGGTGCGCCCGGCGGGCCTGCGGGTCCAGGGTGACGTCCCCGGACGCCAGCGGTGCGAGGGCCGACGCCGTCGGCGCGGCGGCGCGCGAGCGGCGCAGGACGGACTGGACGCGCAGGACGAGTTCGCGCGGGGAGAAGGGCTTGGTGACGTAGTCGTCCGCGCCCAGTTCCAGGCCGAGGATGCGGTCGGCCTCGTCGCCCTTGGCGGTGAGCAGGACCACCGGGAGGTCGGCGCCGTCCTCGGAGGCGCGCAGCCTGCGCAGGATCTCCAGTCCGTCGATCCCGGGGAGCATGAGGTCCAGGACCAGGAGGTCGGGGCGGTGGGCGCGGGCCAGGTCCAGGCCCTGGCGGCCGTCGCAGGCCCGGTCGACCAGGTGGCCGGCCCGGGTGAGGTAGCCGGCGACGACCTCGCCGACCGTGAGGTCGTCGTCGATCACCAGGATGCGGGCCGGGTCCGGTGACGCGGCGGAGGCGGGGCTGTCGTTCACCTCGCCGAGGATACGAGCCGTGGCCGGGGCAGAGTGCCCCGCCGGGGTCGACGTTCGTGTTCCGTAAGATCGCGGCGCCTGCGGAACGCCGCCCCTGCGGACGACAGGACGACGGGACGGGGGACGGCGGGAGGACGGGACGGCGGGACGACGGGAGGACGGGACGGCGGGACGGCGGGACGACGTAGGACTTTCGTAAGGGCGCGGTTCGGCCACCACGGGCCCGCCCGCGCTTAGCGTGGCCGACGTGATCTCTCCGACTCCCTCCCCTCCTTCTCCCTCGTCGCCGCCCGTCGACGTGGTCCTGCCGTGCCTCGACGAGGCCGGGGCCCTGCCCTGGGTGCTGGGCCGGCTGCCCGTCGGCTGGCGCGCGATCGTCGTCGACAACGGCTCCCGTGACGGCTCGGCCGACCTGGCGCGCTCGCTGGGCGCGACGGTCGTCGAGGAGCCGCGGCGCGGCTTCGGCGCCGCCTGCCACGCCGGGCTGCTGGCCGCGACCGCCGAGCTGGTCTGCTTCATGGACTGCGACGGCTCGCTGGATCCCGCCCAGCTGCCGCGCGTCGCCGCGCCCGTCCTCGCGGGCTCGGCGGACCTGGTGCTCGGCCGGCGCCGCCCCGCGGCCCGCGGGGCGTGGCCGCTGCACGCCCGCCTGGCCAATGCCGCGCTGGCCCGCCGGCTGCGGGCGAGGACGGGAGCACCGCTGCACGACCTCGGCCCGATGCGGGCCGCCCGCCGTGACCGGCTGCTGGCGCTGGGCTTGGGCGACCGCCGCTCCGGCTACCCCCTGGAGATGGTGCTCGCCGCGTCGGCGGCCGGGATGCGGATCACCGAGACGCCCGTCGACTACCTGCCGCGCACGGGCCGGTCCAAGGTCACCGGTACCGTGCGCGGCACCCGGCAGGCCGTCCGCGACATGCGCGCCGTCCTGGCCGCGCCGCCGCCGACCCTCCTGGTGATCGCCAAGTCGCCGGTCCCGGGGCGCGTCAAGACCCGGCTCACCCCGCCGTGCACGCCCGAGCAGGCGGCGGCGCTGGCCGAGGCCGCACTCACCGACACCCTCACCGCCCTCTCCCGGATGCCGGCCGGACGGCGGCTGCTCGTCCTGGACGGTGACGTCGGCCCCTGGCTGCCGGCCGGCTGGGACGTCGTGCCGCAGTCGGACGGCGGGCTGGACGTCCGGCTCGCGGCCGCCTTCGCGCACGCCGCGCGGACCGCCCCGGACGCGCCCGCCCTGCTGGTGGGCATGGACACCCCGCAGCTGGACGCCGCGCTCCTCGCCGAGGCCCTGTCACCCGCCCGGCGTACGGGCGTCGACGCCTGGTACGGGCCGGCCGACGACGGCGGGTTCTGGGCGCTCGGGCTGGCGAAGCCCACCGAGCGGCTGGCCGCGCGGCTGCTGCCGGGCGTGCCGATGTCCACACCGGACACCGGACGGGCCCTGCTCGACCGGCTGGCGGCGGAGAACCTGACGGTCGGCCGACTCCCGCTGGCCACCGACGTGGACACCATCGGGGACGCGCGGCACGTCGCCGCCGAGGCCCCGGAGAGCAGGTTCGCGGCCTGCCTCCGGTCGATCGCGACCGCGCAGGAGGTGACCGGGTGACCGTCGCCACCGAGGCGTGGGTGGACGACCCGTTCGCCGAGGCCGTCCGCGTCGGCCGGGGCCCGCTGTGGCTCCGGCGCGAGGACGGCCGCCGGATCCCGCTGGACGTCGCACGCTGGTGCGCACCCGCCGCCGGGGCGGACCACGGGCTGCTGGTGCGCTGCACCCGGCTGACCGCGCCGGTGGTGGACCTCGGCTGCGGCCCCGGACGTCTCGTCGCGGCCCTGCTCGGCCTGGGCGTACCGGCACTGGGCGTCGACGTCACCGGAGCGGCGGTGGCCCGGACCCGCAGCCTCGGCGGGCCCGCCCTGCGCCGGTCGGTCTTCGACCGGCTGCCCGCCGAGGGCCGGTGGGGTGGTGCGCTGCTCGCCGACGGCAACCTCGGCATCGGCGGCGACCCCGGGCGGTTGCTCGCCCGGAGCGCCGAACTGCTCGCCCCGGACGGCGTGTTGCTGGTTGAGGTGGAGCCGGGGGAGGTCGACGAACGGGCCACCGTCCGGGTCGAAGGCGCGGACGGACGGGTCGGACCGCCCTTCGACTGGGCCCGCTGCGGTGCGACGGCAACCGCCCGGCGCGCCGACCGGGCGGGGCTCGTCGAGACCGAGCGCTGGACCTCCCACGGCCGCCACTTCCTCGCCTTCCGGAAGGCGGTCCGCCCCCGCTGACGGGGCGCGCAGCCGGTGCTACTCCCGCACCGCTTGCTTCACCTGCGCAGGCTGCCTCTCCCGCACCGCCTGCTCCTCCCGCACCGCCTGCTCCTCCCGTACCGCCGCGGCATCCTCGTGCGGCCACTGGGGGTGCTCCCGCTCGGCCCAGCGCCGGTCGACCAGCCCGGTCCGCATCCCGCGCCGGGACTCCGGGTCCCGTAGGGCCATCCGGACGTGTCCGACGGTGACCACGGCGACGGCCGCGGCGAGCCAGTCGTGGACGAAGGTCGCGCCCGTCCGCCACGTCGCCGGTGCCAGGTGGGTGAGCCACATCGCCAGGCCCGTACCGAGGAGCACCAGCATCGCACCGAGCGTCCACTGCGCGTAGAGCTTCTGCCCGGCGTTGAACTTCCCCGCCGGACGGTGCTCTGCACGCCGACGCACGGCGCGCAGCCAGGCCCGGTCCACCGGATGGAAACGGCTCAGCCTCGACACGTCCGCCCGGACCGCCCGGAAGGCCAGCCCGAGCAGCAGGGGTACCGGCAGTGCCAGGCCGCACCACACGTGCACGGTGACGACGAGCCGACGGCGCCCGACCAGCTCGGCCAGCGGCGCGAGGTAGAGGCAGGCGGCGGTGGCCAGGCAGGTCAGCATCAGGGCGGCGGTGGCGCGGTGCACCCAGCGTTCGGCGCGGCTGAAGCGGAGCACGCGGTCAGGCGGTCGGTGCATCGTCACGTCCGTTCGAGCGGCCGACCCAGGCATCGATGTCGTAGCCGTTCTGCTCCCAGTAGCCCGGCTCCACGGTGCGGGTCACGGTGATCCCGGACAGCCACTTGGCCGACTTGTAGAAGTACATCGGCGCCACGTACAGCCGCACCGGGCCGCCGTGGGCGTGCGTGATCGGGGCGTCCTGGAGCTTGAGCGCGACCACCACGTCGTCACGGCGGGCCTGTTCCAGGGTGAGGCTCTCGGTGTACTCGCCGTCGAAGCAGCTGAACCGCACCGCGCCGGCGCCGGCCCTGACCCCGGCGGCATCGAGCAGGTGGGCCAGCGGCACGCCCTCGAACGGGGTGTCCGGTACCCGCCACCCGGTCACGCACTGGACGTCCCGCACGATCCGGCGCTGCGGCATCGCCTGGAGGTCGGCCAGGCGGTAGCTGCCGGGGCGGTCCACCAGGCCGTCCACCGTCAGGGTGTACGTGTCCGGGCCCCGGGTCGGAACCGAGGCGACCACGGAGTAGTACCGGAAGCCACTGCCGCCGGGCAGCAGGCCGGTGAGGCCCGTCGGGTCCTTGCCGGCCACGGCCTCCTGCGCCCGCTGGAGGTACGGACCGGCCGCGACTCCGGCCGCGCCGAGCCCGAGCAGCCCCAGCACCACCCTGCGGCCGACGGGTGTCCCCCGGCCCTCTTCGATCTGTTCGTTCACGCCACCGATTCGACCAGCCGGGCGGCGGGGCGGACAGGGCCGGCGCCGGTTCGTCAGACTTCCGTCACTTCTCGGCGCCCACCGCCACGGACGCCCGTCCGGCGTGGCGCTGCCGCAGCAGCGGGACCAGGAGGACGACGCACAGGGCCGCCCCGTAGGAGAGCTGCTGCGCCGTCTGGCCTCCCGTCAGGTAGAGCGCCTGCCCGGCGGCCGGGACGGCCAGCCACTCCCAGCGGCCGTCGAGTGCGACCAGTGCGACCACCAGCAGCCCGTACCAGGGGTAGGAGGGGGCGACGAGCAGCAGCGCCGTGCCCGTCACCAGGAGCGCTCCGGCCCACGGCCGGTGCGGGTCTCCCCGGCGCAGGACCAGGACGACCACCGCCGTGAGGACCAGGGCCGCCGCCCACGGCAGGAGGGGGTCGGGCAGCAGCAGCCGGAGCAGTCCGAACCGGTCGATGTGTCCCTGTTCGTAGCCCTCCTCCCGCAGGTAGCCCGGCAGGTAGCCCAGGACGGAGGTGCCCGAGGCCACCACGTACGGGAGGTAGGACAGGGCGAAGGCTCCGAGCGCGGATCCGACGAGCAGGACGTCGTCGCGGGTCGGGCGTCGGGCCAGCAGACCCGACAGCGCCCCCGGCAGGGCCAGGGCCGGCAGCAGCTTGGCCGCGACCGCGCCGCCCAGCAGCAGCCCTGCGCGGAGCGCCTGCCTGTCCCCGCGGAGCCCCTGCCCGTCCCCGGGGAGCGTCCGCCCGTCCCCGCCGAGCGCCCGCCCGCGCGCCGCGCAGCCGAGCCCGGCGACGGTGAGCAGCACGCCGAGCGTGTCCACGTGCGCGTCGTTGACCGCCCACACCGTCACGCCGGGGAACCACCCCCACAGCGCGGCTCGCCACTTCTCCCGCCCCACCCGCAGCAGGAGCCCGGTGGTCGCCACCGCCAGCACCGCCCCGCCGACCTGCACCCCGCGCACCCCGCCGCCGAACGGGTGCACAGCGGCGAACCACGCCTGCGCCACCGGCGGGTAGACGGTGTGCACGGCCGGCCGGTTGATCCGGGTGCAGTCCCCGGCCGCGGTGCGCCGCTCGTCCCAGCCCGTGCACCCGTCCCTCTCCGGGAACAGCCCCGGATCGCGCAGCCGCGCCAGCGCCGGATCGTCCGGGGTGTGGGCGTAGGGCGAGATCCCGGCGGCCTGGACCCGGCCGTCCCAGACGTAGCGGTAGGCGTCGTCACTGGTCCGCGGCGGCGCCAGCAGTCCGACGGCGGCCACGGCGACGCCACCGGCCAGGACCAGCGGCACGACCCGGTCGCCGGGCACTTCGCGCAGCAGCAGCACGGCGGCGGCGAACAGGGCGACGTCGAGGAGGTACCAGCCGGGGAGCGGGAGGGCGCCGCTGCGGGCGACGGTCAGCGCCAGGGCGGTGACCAGGGCGGCAAGGGCGAGGAGACAGCGCAGGACGGTACGGGAGATCACGTCGCCCACCCTCCCACCGGCCCGCCTTCCAACCCCCGGTGGCGCCCGCGACGTTCGGATTCCGTAAGCACGTCGGAGCACCTGTCGGTGGTCCCGGGGCGCTTCGATGGACGGGTGGAAACCGAACCCGCCGACTCCGGCACTCCGGCCCCCCGCCGCCGCTACGACCCCCCGCTGCCCGCGCCCCCCGCGTTCCTGCGGCGCGGGCCGCTGCGCGAGGGGACGTTCACCTCACCGCTGCACGAACCACGGACCGTGGTCGTCGTCGGCCGCTGGCTGGGGGCGGCCCTCCTGGTGTGCTTCCTGACCGGTCTGACCAGCCATCTGCTCCAGGACCCGCCCGGCTGGCTCGCGCCGCACCTGCCCGCACGGCCGGTGAACGGCTACCGGGTCACCCAGGGCCTGCACGTGATCAGCGGCCTGGCCGCGATCCCGTTGACCGGCGCGAAGCTGTGGGCGGTCTACCCGCGGCTGTTCGAGTGGCCGCCGGCGCGCAGCGTGCTGCACGCCCTGGAACGGCTCGGCATCGCCCTGCTGGTGGCGGCCGTCCTGCTGGAACTGTTCACCGGCCTGCTGAACACCCTGCAGTGGTACCCGTGGCCGTTCCCGTTCCGGCAGACCCACTTCTGGCTCGGCTGGCTGGCCACCGGCGGACTGCTGGTCCACCTGGCCGTCAAGGCACCGCTCATCGCCGCGCACTGGTGGCGCCGGGCCGCTCCGGCCCTGGCGCAGCGCCGCGCGTTCCTCGCGGCGACCACCGCCGCCGTCGGCGCCGTCACCCTGGTCACCGCCGGGCAGAGCGTGCCCTGGCTGCGGTCCCTGGACCTGCTGGCCCCGCGCCGCCCCGACATCGGCCCCCAGGGCCTGCCGGTGAACCGCACCGCCGCCCAGGCCGGCACGGTGACGGTGCCCGCCGACTGGCGGCTGCGCGTGGACGGGCCGCAGCCGTACGAGCTCACCCTTGCGGAGCTCGGCGAACTCCCGCAGCACTCGGTGGAGTTGCCGATCGCCTGTGTGGAGGGCTGGAGCGCGTCGGCCCGGTGGACCGGGGTCCGGCTGACCGACCTGGTGCGGCGTGCCGGAGCCCCGCCCGGCTCGGCGGTGCGGGTCACGTCGTTGGAGGCCTCGGGACCGTACCGGGTGATGGAGATGCCCGCGACGTACGTGGACGATCCGCTCAGTCTGCTCGCCCTGCGCGTCAACGGCGAAGTCCTGGCGGCGGACCACGGGTTCCCCGCGCGCGTGATCGCGCCGAACCGGCCCGGTGTCCTGCAGACCAAGTGGGTCGCACGCGTCGAGGTGATCGCATGACCACCGGCGTCCGTGCCGCCCGTGCTGTCCGGGCTCTCCGGGTTCTCCGCATCGTCCGTGCGCTGCTGCTGGCGGCCGGCCTCGCCGTGATCGGTTACGGCCTGTCCGGGCTGCTCGGTGACCCGTACATCACCGACCCGTCGGACGTTCTGGTCTGGGCGGTCGGCGGGCTGGTGATCCACGACGGGCTGTGGGTGCCGCTGCTGTGCGTGCTGGGCGCGTTCGTGGTCCGCGGTCCCGTGCTGCGCGGCTGGCTCTTCGTCGCGGCGGCCGTCACCGCCGTCGGCCTGCCGGCCGTCCTGCGGGCCGACGAGGACCACGGCAACCCGTCGGTGCTGCCGCTGCCCTACCTGCGCAACTGGCTGCTGGTGCTGGCCGCCACCGCCGGCGTCGCGCTGCTGGTCGCGTTCGCCGGGCGGTGGCGGCGCCGGGACCGGGCCGCCGGGCGCCGGGGCCCGGCCCTCGGGCGCCGGGATCGGGCCGTCAGGCGCCGGGAACCCCGGGGAGACCGGTCGTGAGACCGTCCAGCGCGTGCGGGCAGGCGCACTCGCGCAGGAGCGGCAGCCGCTCCAGCGCCTTGAACAGGACGGTGCGCAGCCGGTCGACGTTGCGGGCGAAAGCCTCCAGCACCTCGCCGTGGGTGACGCCCTCGCCGCTCTCCACCCCGGCGTCGAGGTCGGTGACCAGGGCCACCGAGCTGTAGCAGAGACCGAGTTCACGGGCGAGCACGGCCTCCGGGTGGCCCGTCATGCCGACCGCCGACCAGCCGTTGGCGGTGAACCAGCGGGACTCGGCGCGGGTGGAGAAGCGTGGGCCCTCGATCACCACCAGGGTCCCGCCGTCCACCGGCTCCCAGGCGGCCTCCCGGGCGGCGTCCATCGCCGCCCGGCGCCCCGCCGGGCAGTACGGGTCGGCCATCGACACGTGCACCACCTCGGGCACCGAGCCGTCCGGCAGCGGCAGGCCGTCGTAGAAGGTCTGCGCCCGCCCCGAGGTCCGGTCGACGAACTGGTCGGGCACCAGCAGGGTGCCCGGCCCGTACTCCGGGCGCAGCCCGCCCACCGCGCACGGCGCCACCACCTGCCGCACCCCCAGCGCGTGCAGCGCCCACAGGTTGGCCCGGTAGTTGATCCGGTGCGGGGGGAGCCGGTGGCCGCGCCCGTGCCGGGGCAGGAAGGCGACCCGGCGGCCGGCCACCTCGCCCAGGAACAGCGCGTCGCTCGGTTCGCCGTACGGCGTGTCGATCCGCACCTCGGTCACGTCGTCCAGCAGCGCGTAGAGCCCGGAGCCACCGATCACACCCAGCTCGGCGCTCGGCGGGACGTCCTGGTCGACCGTCATCCCGGTCCACCTCTCTTCTCGGGAACAACCTCCCCGTCACTGTAGGAACGGACCGTGCCGGAAGCCGGGACCCCGGACCTTACGGATCGCGAACGTCCCGCGGAGCGCGCCCGCAGGACCCGGCCCGGTGGCCCGGTGGGCCGTAGTACCGGGGTGCCGGTGCAGCAGTGAGATTCCGCCCCGGGTGCCACGGTCTGCCGCGGCCCGGCCGCTAACGTGAGGAGCAGGACGGCCGGTCGGCCACCGGGTCGACCGTCCCACCGAGGCCTCGGCCGGACCTTCCGGCGCCCCGCAGCCGTCCCTGCTTGCGACCGGCACTACTACCGTCGACGGCACACGGAGGGTGGCATGGACACCACATCCTTCCCCGCTGCGAGCGCTGCGAACGCCACGAACGGCCACGGGCCCGTCCGGGCGCCCGGCCCCACGGTCACGCCCGCCCCGTGGGCGACGCACCACACGTCGCCGACTCCGACGACGACCACGCCGTCCATGGGCCGGAACGCGCCGGGCTCGACGACAGCGGCCACCTGGACCCGTAGGGCGTCGTCGTCGCCCTGGCGTGCCTGCCCGTGGTCCTCGCCGGCCGGGGCCTCCACGGCCGGGGTCTCCGCAGCATTCGAACGGCCTCGTCGAACTCGCCGGGGCCGACCTGCGTGATCAAGCCAGCCTTCCCGGCCGGCCGTGCTCCGTGATCGTCCCCGTGGTGCGTCGACCGGAGTGCCGCCCTGCTCGGGACGGGCCTCGCCGAGGTAGGCGCCGGGCGACATATTTCCAGCCACCCTGCGTGGAGGGCTTCTTGACGATCTGTCAGCGTCCGGTCAATCGTGTGCTCACCGTACCCGAGATCTCTTGAGGAGACTCCTTGTCCGCCGAGCACCACCTGCTCAAGGTCTACAGCGACCGCACCTACGTCCACACCACCACGGTCCGGCACCAGGGCACCACGGTGGCCCTGGCCATGGACGACCAGCGGCGGATCGTCTACGGCGTGCTGGACCTGTCCCGGCACGACGACGCCAAGGGCGAGCTGGACGCCGCCTACTGGTCGGAGAACCCGCTCCCGCTGCGCTTCCCCTCCGAGATCACGGAGACCGGCTACGCGGTCGCCGGGGCCACCGCGCTGCCGGTCGTCAAGAACGGCGGACGGGTCGAGGCGGCCGCCGGCGAGCGGCTGACCGAGGACGAGCTGGACCCCTTCCTGTCCACCACGGCCAGGCTCACGGCCTCCGTCCCCTTCCATGCCCTGTCGGACGGCACCCACATCGTCGTGCTGCGGCAGTCGATCGGCACCGACCACCCGGACGCCGTCCACCGGCTCGCCCCGGGCGGGTCCTCCGCCGATCGGGAGCGGGGCGACTACGCCACGGACGACACGGGCGCCAAGGTGCCGCTGGTGGCGGACACCCTCCTGTGCGACCGCTTCCTCCTCGTGGGCGGGGAGCTCAAGCCCGTCCTGGAGGCACGCTTCCGCCGCAGCCGTCACAAGACCCGGCCGGACTCGGCGAAGGACAGCCTGGGTACGACCGACATGGAAGGCCGTCCCTTCCACGAGCCGACGCAGCACCTGTCCTTCGTCCGGCGCCTGTCCGGCGGCCGCTTCACCGCCCTGCTCGTCCCCACCGCCGTGCACGGACAGCAGCGCTGGCAGATCTTCGCGCACAACGACGCCACCGGCCGCGTCGACTCCTTCAGCGTCGAACAGGGCCGCGACGGTCTGTTCGACCTCCAGGGCACCCAGGCCTGGACCAGCCCCGACCCGGCCCACCGCGACGCCGTCTACGAAACCTCGCCCGGCACCTGCCCGTTCACCGGGCAGCCGCTGGTGCCCGTGGTGAGCACCGAGGGCCACGCCGAAACCGCGCTGGCCTTCGGCGAGGGCGACGCCCACGTCCGGGTCGCCGACGCCCCGGAGTTCGCCGACCGCGACTTCACGGTCGAGTTCTGGGCCCGGCGTACGGCCACCGGGCAGGAGGAGTACCTCGTCGGCCACGGCGACGCCGCCGGCAGCGTCCACCACTCCCTGCACATCGGCTTCCGGAACGACGACCGCTTCACCTTCGCCTTCTTCGGCGACGACTTCAACACGGACGTCCGCGCCGCGGACACCGACTGGCACCACTGGGCCTGTGTGTTCGAGCACGCGACGCGCCGCCAGACCGTCTACCGCGACGGCGAGGTGGCCGCTGCCCGCACCGCCGACCGCCCCTACGCCGGGACCGGCCCGCTGCTCCTGGGCAAGGCCCTGTGGTTCGACGGCGCCCGGGCCGAGCTGGACGAGGTGCGGATCTGGGACCGCGCCCGCACCGCCGAGGAGCTCAAGCGGGACGGGGGCGTGCGCCTGATCGGCAACGACCCGGGACTCGTCGCCTACTACCGCTTCGACGAGGGGTCCGGCACCCGTCTGCACGACCAGACCGACCACGCCCGGCACGGCGAACTCCTCGGCGGCCCACAGTGGGTGACGTCCGAGGCCCCCGTCGGCGACCACCCGGGCGTGCGCCGGGACAGCTTCGCCGTCGTCGGCCGGAAGGCCGTCTCGGGGCTGTCCGCCGTGCTCTACCACCAGCAGGAGGCCACCAGCTCGGGCTACGACAAGGATCCCAAGCCCGTGAAGCGCCAGGCCCGGGTGCTGCTCTCGTACGCGACCTCCGGGCCGGACCCGAAGTCCGGCGGGGCGACGGACGAGGCGTACCTGGCGACGGTCGACTTCGGAGTGGGGCGCGACGGGCGGCTCGCCGAGGTCCCGGACGAGCTGGAGCTGCCGGTGCTCGCCGCACCCGACGGCACCGCCGACGTCGAGACGATCAGCGAACTGGACGCCCGGATCCGCGAGCTGGTCCAGGACGTCACGGCCAAGGAGTCCGAGGCCGCCGACCTGGCCCGGCAGACCGCCGACGTGCCGGAGCTGGAGCGCCAGCGCGAGCTCTTCCACACGCGCTCCCAGGACATCACCGGCTGGGCCGTCCGGCTGCGCTTCAGGAACACCCGGGACGGCAAGCCGCAGTACCTCGCCGTGCAGGGCGACGGCACCGGCAACGAGACGCCGTTGGTGCGCACCTCCGATCCGCAGGCGAAGTCCGCGCTGTGGGCCTTCGTGATGCCCCCGGGGTCGTCCTGGAACGGCTCCATGCTCTACCACCTGCAGAACCTGAACGCGGGCAAGGACATGAACGTCGCCGGTGAGCGGCGGGACGACGACGCCCCGCTGATCCTCTGGCCGCGCCAGGCCGGGCACTGGAACACGCTCTTCGGCCTCTACGAGACCGGCGACGGGCTCGGCACCCTGGTCAACCGGTACAGCGAGCGGACGGTCTGCGCCCCCGACCGGCTCGGAGACCGCGTGGTCCAGTACGAGTCCGCCCCGGTCACCGAGTCCGGCGAGGGCCTGATCACCGTCGAGCGGGTCTCCCTCCACGACCTCGGACACCCCGACATCCGCGACGCGGTCCAGCGCGTGGCGGCACTCGACCGGCAGCTCGCCGAACTCCGGCCGCAGCGGGAGCTCCTGGAGCGGCGGCAGCGCGAGATCGCCGCCCACCAGGCCGAACTGACCGCGAAGCGGGAGGAGCTGGCCCGGCTCACCGGCGGTCTCAAGGGAGCGAACGACGTCGCCCTGCCCGTCCCGCGGCTCTCCCTGGACCGCACCGGCCTGAGCTGCTCCGGCGCCCTGCTGGCCTTCGCCCGGTCGGCGGACCGCCCGTACCTGCTCGACAGCGCCACCGGCAACGTCGTGCTGTACTTCCGCGGCTCCAACGGGCAGTTCTTCGCCGCCTACTACGACACCGCGGTCGCCCGCTCCTCCCGCCGCCTGACGGCGGGCAGCGGCACGGCGATCACCTTCACCGCCCGCGACGCCGGCACCCGGCTGGACCCGGTGCGCATCCGCATCACCCCGGGTGCCCGGCCCGAGCTGTGCGACCTCACCGTGGAGCACGGCGAGGAGGTCGAGACCTGGGAGCGGCTGCCCCGCCGTGCGGCGGACTTCGCCGCGATCGTCAACGGCGCGCCGGAGGAACCCGTCCGGATCGGCACGGTGCAGTCCTTCGACGCGACCCTCCGGCTGCTGTCCGGCGGCCGGGCCGGCGACGTCGCCGGCGGCGTGCTCCAGCTGGCCGAGCCCCTCCCCGCCGCCCTGCCGGCCGGGACGCCCGTCACCATCGGCGGCCACCTCTACCTGACGGAGGCCGACCACGCGCCGGGAACCGTCAAGGTGCGCCTGGACAGCGGCGAGGGCGGGCCCGAGCCCCGGCCGGGCGACGTCGTCCGGCGCCTGCGCTACGACCACCGGCGGGCCTCCGCCAACCGCCCCGGCAGCCCGCTCTCGGCCGGCTCCCGGCTGGTGCTCGCGGACCCCGAGGGGGCGCGCGAGATCCCCCTCGGCGAGGTGACGGACCTGGTCACCGGGCAGGGCTGCCGGTGGCGCGCGGACACCCCGGGCCGGGCCTATTCCTTCGACGGGCGGGCCGCCGTGCTCACCCTGCCGCAGGCGCAGCTGGACCAGGTGACGGCGCCCCGCGACCTGACCCTGGAGGCGTGGGTCAACCCCGAGCAGGTGTCCGGCGCCGCCAGGGTCATCCACGCCGGCACCGGCGACGCGCCGTACACCCTGGGCCTCCTCGCCCCGGCCGCCCCCGTCGTGCCCGCCCTCGCCTACGACGGCCGGAGCGGCGTCGCCGTGACCGAGCGCGGGTTCAGCCTCGCGAACCAGGACTTCACGGTGGAGTTCTGGGCGCGTCGCACGACCGCGTGGGACGGCCGGGCGCAGTACCTCGTCGGCCACGGCGCCTCGAACGGGACGGACAGGGGCAGCCTGCACATCGGCTTCCGCAAGACCAGCGACTTCACCTTCGCCTTCTACGGCGACGACCTCACCACCCCGTACGGGTACGACGACACCGACTGGCACCACTGGGCCTGCGTGTTCACGGCGGCCACCCGCGAGCAGGTGATCTACCGGGACGGCGTCGAGGAGGCCCGGCGCACCGCGAAGGGCACCTACAACGGCGACGGGCCGTTCAGCTTCGGCAGCCACTTCGCCGGCTGGGTGCCCGAGTACGCCGCCGTCGAGATGGACGAGGTCCGGCTCTGGGGCACCGCCCGGACCGCGGCACAGGTCCGGGAGCTGAAGAACCGGCGGCTGACCGGCACGGAGGCGGGGCTGACGGGCTACTGGCCGGCCGCCGACCCGCTCGACCGGGTGAACGGCAAGCCCGGTGTCCAGGACCGCTCCGGCCAGGAGCGGCACGTCGTCCTGCGCGGCGGGGTGGCCACGGCGGCGGCCCCCACCGCGCTCGACGCGGCGGCGGCGACGGACTACCGCGTCGTCGCCGGCGTCGGCGACCGGCTGGTGGCCACCCGCGCCACCTTCCCGCCGCACGAGTGGGTCCACCTCGCCGTCGCCTACGAGCAGTCCTGGGCGGTCGAACTGACCGACGGCGCGTACCTCGACGTGCCCGACGACGACGCCCTCGACATCACCGACGACCTCACCCTGGAGGTCTTCTGCCGCGTCGACGCCCTCGGCGCGCCCCAGGGCCTGGTGTCCAAGGGCCGCGCGGCCGACGGCGCCGGCGGCAGCGTCCCCTACCGGCTGCTCGTCCTGCCCGACGGCAGGCTGGAGTTCGGCTTCGAGGAGGCCGACGGCGCACTGGTGCGGTTCACCTCCACCGAGGCCGTGCGCGCCGGCGCGTTCCACCGCCTCGCCGTCGTCCGCAAGAGCGGCCGGTCGATGCAGGAGCGCAAGGGCAGCAAGGAGATCACGGCCACCGGCGCCGACGGCAAGCCCGTCAGGCAGAACGTCGACCTGGTGGAGTCCGTCGACGTCCGGGACTGGCAGGACATCCGCTTCTTCATCGACGGCCGCGAGGCCGGCACCGCCCGCTACGAGGGGCCCGGCGCCCGCGGCAACTCCGGCACCCTGGACATCGGCCGGGCCCGCGAGGGCCTGCAGACCCACGCCCTGACCGGTGTCGTCGCCGAGGTCCGGCTGTGGGGCACCGCGCGGGACGCGGCCCGGCTGGGCACCTCCGTCTCCCCGCGCGACCGCGGCCTGACCGCGCACTGGCGCTTCGAGGAGAACACGGGCAACACCGCCGCCGACAGCGCCGGCTCGCACACCGCGCGGCTGCGCGGCGCCCGCTGGACCCGCAACCCCGACCCGCGCGGCAGCCTCTTCCGCCTGTACCGCAACGGGGTCGCGGTGGCCTGCGACCCGCTGGAGGACGCGGCCTTCGCCGGCTACGGCGACCGGGCGTTCGCCCTCGGCGCGCGGCTCGACGCCGGCCGGGCCACCCAGGCGTTCCACGGCGTCCTGGAGGAGGTCCGGGTCTGGCGCACCGCCCGCACCCAGGAGCAGGTCCTCGACAACCTCTTCACCCGTCTCAAGGGCGAGAAGGAGGACCTGATCGGCTACTGGTCCTTCGACGACGCCTCCACCGACGGGAGCGCCCGGCTCGTCCTGGACGAGGGCCTGCGCGGGAACCACCTGTCCCTGCCCGACGCCCCGGGCCGTCCCACCGCCGTGCTGTCCACCGCACCCGTCTCCAGCGACACCGCGCAGGTCCGGTCGGCGCTGGCGGCCATGCGCACGCCCTTCCACGAGCGGATCACCGGCGCCCCGGCCGTCGCCGAGTACGCCGACATGCAGTACTCGGCCAAGGGCGAGGCCTTCGGCGTGCTCAAGCGGGCCTACGCCTACCTCCGCGAAGGGCGCTGGCACCTGGTCACCGGCTACAAGGTCGGCAACCTGGTCAGCGAGTGGGTCGGCCAGGTGCAGTTCGACCCCCAGCTGGTCGGCTACGTCGAGGGCGCGCCGCCCGTACCGTCGGAGAACCTCACCCCCAACACCGTCGACCCCGACCGCTCCACCTACGACAGCGTCGCGTCGGTGGAGTTCACCGAGGCGCAGGAGGTCGTCCACTCCCTGTCGTCGGCCAAGGAGCGCAGCGTCGACGCGGCCTTCGGCTTCGCCCTGTCGAACGAGGTCGACATCGACATGTGGATGATCACCGCGCCCCTGGGCTTCGGCATCGCCAAGTCCATGGCCAAGGCCAAGGTGTCGGCGGGGGTGCGCGGCACCCTGGAGTTCTCCAACAGCTGGGCCGAGGAGACCGCCGTCTCCCAGGGCGAGAACACCACCCGCGCCCTGAAGGTGGAGCTCGCCGGCAGCTGGGAGGACCCGCTCAAGCCGCTCAACGCGGCGCTCGGCCGCCGCTACGTGCCCGCCAACACCGGCTTCGCCCTGGTCCAGTCGCAGACCGCGGACGTCTTCGCGCTGCGCCTGGCGCACAGCGGCGCGCTGGTCGCCTACCGGATCCAGCCCAACCCGGACATCCCCAAGGACTGGAACGTCATCCCGTTCCCCCTCAACCCCCGCTACACCAAGCAGGGCACGCTCGACGGCGCCGTCGGCTACGACGAGCACGGCAAGGTCCTCGACCCGGACTACCCCGGTGCCCGGGACAACGGCGAGTACAGCTACTACAAGCCGCGCGAGGCGTACGCGATCAAGCGCCGCATCCAGCGCGACCAGCAGCGGCTGCGCAGCTACTACGAGGCCGTCTCCACCGAGACGCACGCGCCCGACCCCACGGCCGAACGCGCGGGCCGGGTGCTCGGCGGCGCGATCGGGGGCGACGCCTCGCCCGCCCGCGGCCGGGACACCGCCGACAGCGCCACCGGAGCCGGCTTCTCCCGCCGCGACCTCGTCAACACCTACGTGTGGACGGCGGACGGCGGCTTCTTCGCCGAGACCACCGAGACCACCGACGCGGTGAGCGAGACGACCTCCGGCTCGTACTCGTTCTCCGGGTCCGTCGGCACCTCCGTCGGCACGTCCTTCGACGTCATGGGCGTCGGCGTCAACGCCCAGCTCGACGCCTCCATCGGCGGCGGCATGACCGCGACGAGGGCCCGGGGCAGGCAGGCCACCCGCTCCTTCGGGCTGAACGTGGCCTGCGCGCCCTCCGGGAACCTCCAGAAGTACGACACCGGCCGCAAGCCCGTCTACGACGCCGACGGCAACCCCGTCAACGCCCCGGGCAAGGTCGACGCGTACCGGTTCCTCAGCTTCTACCTCGGCGAGGACACCGAGCACTTCGACGCCTTCTTCCACAAGGTCGTCGACCCGCGCTGGCTGGACAACGGCACCGACCCGAACGCGAGCGCACTGCGCGAGGTCCGCCGGACCGACCGCAAGCCCCCGTGCTGGCGGGTCATGCACCGGGTCACCTTCGTCAGCCGACTGCTGCCGCCCGTACCGCCGGTCGGTGCCCCGCCGCTCCAGCGCACCATGCGGGAGCTCGACCTGGGCAGCAACTACGAGCTCGTCCGGCGCCTCGATCCGTACGTCAGGGCCGCGGCCACCGGCCGCACCGAACTCGGCGACGCCGTGCGCACCGCCCTGTCCACCCACCTGCCGCAGCTGACCCCGCACGCCGGGGAGGTGGTCGAGTTCCTCGCGCAGTACTACGGCGTGGAGGACTGACGGTCGCGGGACGGCGTCGCGGAGTTCGGTGCGGCCGGTGGCCGCGGCC
>NZ_JBEOUW010000007.1:155863-226788 GCF_040303045.1 Kitasatospora sp. NPDC096140 | reverse complement strand
CCCCTGGGGCGGGCTGTGTGCCGGCGCCCCCCCCACTCCCCCGGGGGGGCGCGCGGGGGGGGGGCCCCCGGGGCCCCCCCCCCCCGCCGCCCGCCCCCCCCCCCCGCCGGCGCGTCACTGCGCGGACAGTCGCGGCGTGCGCGACGGGACCGTCCGCCGGCTGCCCGTCGCCTCGAAGGCCGCGGCGAGGGTCAGCAGGGCGTTGTCGTCGTAGGCGCGGCCCGCGAAGGTCAGCCCGACGGGCATGGCGGTGTCGGTCATGGTGCCCATGGGCACGGTCACGGTCGGGATGCCGAGGTGACGGGGCACCAGGTTGCCGTTCGCGACCCACACGCCGTTGCGCCAGCCGAGGTCGGCGGAGGCCTCGTTCACGTCCATGTCGGCCGGACCGACGTCGGCGACGCTGGGGAACACCACCGCGTCCAGGCGCAGTCCGTCCATCCACTCCTCCAGGTCGACCCGGCGCGTCTCCTCCAGCCCGCGCAGCCCCTCTTCGAGGTGCGGCATGTCGGTGAAGGACGCGTACGGGCGCTCGCGCACGAAGCGCGGGTAGTCGCCGATCGAGTCGTCGAAGCCGACGTAGCGGTCCGGGAGTTCGCCTTCCTGCTTCGGGAAGATGCGGGCACCGTCGACCTCGGCCAGGCCGGCGAGCCGCGGGTCGCCGTTGGCGCTCAGGAAGTCGTCCCACGCCCAGGCCGACAGGTCCTCGATCTCGACGGTGAGGAAGTCGCGGCCGACCAGGCCGCGGGTGAACAGCGACGGCGCGCCGGGGCGGTCGGACTCGTAGTTCGACACGACGGGGAAGTCGACCTCGACGACCTCGGCGCCGGCGGCCTCCAGGTCGCGGCGGGCGGCCTCCCACAGGGCGATCACCGAGGGGCGGGTGTCGATCGGCCGGCCGGTCTGGCCGCCGATGCCGCCCTCGGGGTTCGTTCCGGCGTCCGGGTCGGCGTTGATGTACATCCGCGGGACGCCGACGCGCTTGCCGGCGAGCGAGGCGCGTGCGGCCGGCGCGTCGGCGGGCGCGAGCGCCGGGTAGGAGGCGGGGCGCACCCGGGACGCCGCGGGCAGCGGCACCCACGGCTGCGCGCGCCAGAGGTCACCGCGCGTCTCCGGGTCGTCGGCCACGATGACGTCGAGCAGCTCGAACAGGTCGGCCATGGTGCGGGTGTGCGGGACGACGACGTCCATGGTCGGTACCAGCGGCCAGTTGCCGCGCACCGAGATGACGCCGCGGCTGGGCGTGTAGGCGCACAGCGCGTTGTTCGACGCGGGCGCCCGGCCCGAGGACCAGGTCTCCTCGCCGAGGCCGAACGCGCCGAAGGACGCCGCCGTCGCGGTGCCCGAGCCGTTGGAGGAGCCGGAGCCGTAGGCGCTGGTGAGCCAGTCGGCGCTGTACGGGCTCTCCGCGCGGCCGTACACGCCGCGCTGCATGCCGCCGTTGGCCATCGGGGGCATGTTGGTCAGGCCGATGAGGACGGCCCCGCCCGCGCGCAGCCGTTCGATGGCGAAGGCGTCGCGCTGGGCGACGAGGTGCTCGAAGGCGGGCGAGCCGGCCGCCGCCGTCAGCCCCTTCGCGAGGTAGCTGTCCTTCGCGGTGTACGGGATGCCGTCGAGCGGGCCGAGCGTCTCGCCGCGCGCACGGCGGGCGTCGGAGGCCTCCGCCTCGGCGCGGGCATCCGGGTTCATCACGACCATCGCGTTGAGTGCGGTGGGGGTGCCGGGCCGGTCGTACGCGTCGATCCGCGCGAGGTAGGCGTCGAGCAGGCCGACCGCGGTGGTCTCGCCCTTCTCCAGCGCCGCACGCAGCTCGGCGATACCGGTCTCCACAACATCGAATCCGCGCGTCATGCGGGTGTCTCCTGGTCGGTCGGGTCGGGTCGGGTCGGGGCGGGGCGGGGCGGGGCGGGGCGGTCGTGCGAGCCGTCCTGCACGAGGTCGGCAGCCGTGTGCTGGAACGTTCCAGCACGTTCCGGTACGGGCACCTTACGCAGTGCTGGAACGTTCCAGCAAGGGAGCGGCGGACCGGAACAGGAGATCGGCGCAGGGCTGCGTCTAGACTTCCGGGCTGTGACCAGCCGCCCCGTGACCCTGATCGATGTGGCCCGGGCGGCCGGAGTGTCCAAGAGCACCGCCTCCAACGCGCTCGGCGGCTCCGGCCGGGTGTCCGGCACCACGCGCGAACGCATCCTGGACGTGGCCCGGGAACTCGGCTACCGGCCGAACACCGCGGCGCGCAGCCTGCGCCGCTCCAGCACCGGCGCGATCGGCCTCCACCTGCCGCGCACCGCCACCCGCCTGGACTACTACATGAACCTGGCGTTCGGCGCGGTCGAACGGGCCAGGGAGGACGGCCTGGACCTCGTCCTGCTGGCGCCCGGCACGGCGTCCGGCGGGGGACTCGCCGCCCGGGTGGACGGCCTGCTGGTGATCGACCCCGAGGTCGACGACCCGTCCGTCCCGGACCTGCTGGACGCGGGCGTGCCGGTGGTCACCGGCGAGCGCTACCTCGGCGGGGGAGTCGCGCCGAGCGGTGCCGTCGTGTGCGACAACGCCGCCTCGCTGGCCGCCTTGCTGGACCACCTCGCCGAGCGGGGAGCCCGCCGCCCGGCCCTGCTGGCCCCCGGGCCCGGCTCCGACTGGGCGGCAGCCCTGCGGGCCGCAGCCGGCGACTGGAGCCGACGCGAAGGCGTCGACGTGGTCGTGCGGACGGTACCGTTCGCGGCCACACCGGCCGAGGCCGAGGCCGCCACCGCGGACCTGATCGCCACCGTCCCGGGCCTGGACGCGGTGGTGTGCGCCCCCGACGGCGCGGTGCCCGGCGTCCTCGCGGCCGCGGCCCACGCGGGCCTGCAGCCGGGGACCGACCTGCTGGTGGCCGTCTGCGTCGACGGCGCGGCAGCGCGCGGTTCGAGCCCCCCGGTCACGGCCGTCGACCTGCGCGCCGCGGAGTACGGGCGCGCCTGCGCGGCCCTGCTCAGCGACCTGCTGGCCGGCACGGCACAGCCCGGCGTCGTACGCCGCCACGACTGGGCCCTGAACATCCGCGCATCCACCACCGGCCGACCCTGAACCCGCCCCCGGGGGCGGACCGGCCCCGGTCGTCAGCCACGAACACCGGGGGAGGGGGCGCCCGCCGGGGCGGGCACCCCCTCCCCGCTGCGCCCTGACGCCCCGGCGGACCTGTGCGGTCAGAGCGCCTAGAGCTGCGAAGCTCCGCCGTCGACGGGGAACTCCGTTCCCGTCGAGAAGGTCGCACCGAACGCCAGGTACGCGACCGCGGCGGCCACTTCCTCGGGAGTCCCCAGCCGCTGCATCGGGATGGTGCTGCGGAAGCCGTCCTTCGTCGCCTCGACGACGTCGGCGGGCAGCGAGGAGCGGTCCAGGATGCCCGAGTCGATCGGGCCGGGGCTCACGGCGTTGACGCGCACCTTGCGCGGGAGCAGCTCGCGGGCCAGGGTGCGGGTCATCGACCGCAGGGCTGCCTTGCTCGCCGAGTAGACACTGAGCGCGTCGAGGCCCAGGACGTTCACCACCGACGTGGTGAGGACCACGCCGCTTCCCTCGCGCATCAGCGGCGCCAACGCCTGCACGGTGAAGTACGGGCCCTTGGCGTTGATGCCGAACAGCTCGTCGTACATCTCCTCCGTCGTCGAGTCGAACGGCGCGGACGCGGTGACGCCGGCGTTGACGAACAGCGCGTCCACCGTGCCGAACCGCTCCCGGACCGTGTCGGCCAGCGCCTCGATGTCCTTCAGGGACGCGGCGTCGCTGCGGACGGCGATCGCCTTCTTCCCCAACTGCTCCACGGCGGCGTCAAGGGAGGACCTGGTGCGGCCGGTGATCAGGACGTGCGCCCCACCGTCCGCGAACAACCGGGCCGCGGCCAGGCCGATGCCGTTGCTTCCGCCCGTGATCACGATCTTCTTGCCGTCATAAGTGGTCATGCCCTCCAGCCAAATGTCCACCCGCACACCGTGTCCAAGACCTGTTCCGCATGCCGTCATGCCCCGGGCGCATGGCGGCACGCCACGTACCCTGGGCGCATGGACGTCGATCTGCGGCTCGTGCGCTACTTCACGGTCGTGGCGGAGTACGGCAACTTCGGCCGCGCCGCCACCAAGCTGCACGTGGCGCAGCCGTCGTTGAGCCGTCAGATCCAGCGGCTGGAAGCTCAGCTCGGTGTCCGGCTCTTCGACCGCTCGCCGCAGGGCAGCAGCCTCACCGACGCCGGTCAGGCCTACCTTCCCCGGGCCCGGACACTGCTCCAGGAAGCCGAGTACGCCGCCGACGCGGCCAGAGCCGCCGGCCGGTCCCCCGGTATCACCGTCGGCTACGCCGAAGGGCTGGTCATCACCGCCTGTGTGCAGGAACTGCGCCGCCGGCACCCCGACGGCCGGGTGCGCACCCGGCACCTCGACTGGCGGGACACGGACGCCCTCGCCGAGGGGCGGCTCGACGCCCTCGTCGCCTACGGACCCCTGCCCTTTCCCGCGGACGGTTTCCGGGTGACCAGGCTCCACGAGGAGTCGCGGGTGCTCGTCATGCCGGCGAGTCATCACCTGGCGGACGGAAAACCCGTCAGCCTGCGGGCTCTGTCGGACGAGGAACTGGTGGCCTGCGTCAGCACCCCGGTTCTCTGGAGCACGCCCAGGCCGGTCGGCGACCGCCCGGCACCACCCGCGCCCGCGAACGACGACAGCTACGAGGACAAGCTGGAACTCGTCGCCACCGGCCACTGTGTCGCGATCTTCCCCGCCGGCGACCGACGCGCCGCTGCGCGCGAGGACCTCGTCATGGTGCCCGTCGTCGACATCGACCCCTGCGAGGTCGTGCTCGTCACGCGCGCTGGCGACCCCAACCCGCTGCTCGGATCCCTGGAAGACGTCGCACGCACCGTGCTCGGCACAGCCTCCCGGCGGGAGAACGACGAACTGCCGGTCGCCTGAGTGCAACGGCGGGCTGGTGCCGGATCCCTGCTCCCCCGGGTGGACACCGAGGCCGAGGCGGCGCCGGGGGCCGGAGCAGTGTGCACTGCTCCGGCCCCCGACGCCGTACCGGCCGGATCAGTACGCGTTGTCGTACGTGTAGAACTTGGTGTGGTCCAGCAGGTCGGCCGGGGTGACGTCCTTCCACGGCTTCATGGTGTCGTTCAGGGCGACCACATTCCTGGTGCTGCGGACCGGCTGGTAGCCCTGGCCCGGGTGGCGGCTCTGCCAGGCGGCCCACAGGCGGTCGATCATGCAGTGGTGCATCCAGAACACCGGGTCGTTGGGCGACATGCCGGTGCTCATGGTGCCGCCGACCCAGACGTGCACCCGGTTGTGCACGTTGACGCCCGCCCAGCCCTCCAGGCTGTTGCGGAAGCCCGCGCTGGCGCTGTTGAACGGCGCGGCGTCGTACGTGGCGATCGCCAGCACGGCGTCCACGTCGGCCCGGGTCGGCAGGTCCTGGCCGCCCTGGCCCAGTCGGCGGATCAGGTAGTTGCGGCTGTCGGGCCGGACGGTGAGCGTCCAGTTGCCGGAGCCCTGCGCGAACGGGCCGGTGGCCACCCGGCCGCCGGTGCCGGTGCCGTCACCGCCGAGGAAGTCCGCTCCCCAGAGCGAGGAGTTCGGGGTGCGGTCGGTGGTCCAGTCCCAGTACGGGAGCGTGACGGTGGCGTCGATCTCCTGCAGGGCGCGCTCGAAGCGCAGCAGGAAGCTGCGGTGCCAGGGCAGGAAGGAGGGCGAGCGGTGGCCGGTGCGCTCGGTGGAGTCGGTGTCGCTCATGATGAAGTCGTTGTGGGTGCTGACGAACGCGTCGTACGCACCTCGGCGCTTGAGTTCCAGGACGGCGTTGACGAAGGCGCGCTTCTCGGCGGGCGTCAGGGTCGACTGGCTCTTGCGGACTGCCATGGTTCTTCCTTCGAGGGTGGTCGGTGCGGAGGCCGGATGGCGGTCGGGAGTCAGGCGGCGAGCGGGGCCAGGTCGGCGCCGTTCAGGGAGTCGACGGCGGCCCGGACCAGCGCCCGCGGCGTGGTGAAGGTCTGGTAGTGGTTGATGACGCTGATCCAGGTGCCGTCCGCGTTGCGCATCATGTGCAGTTCGCGGCCGTCGATCAGCACCATGTAGCCGCTCATCGCGTGGTGGCCGTCGCCGGACATCGGCATGCCCTGGATGCGGCGGCCGCGGAAGACCTCGTCGAAGCTGTCGCCGCCCTCCGTGTCGGCGCCGTTGGCGGGTGCGACGGCGGGGCCGGTGAGGCCCAGGGCGACCGCGCCGGCGGCGACGGCCGTCGCGACGACGGCGCCTTGCAGCATCCGCCGGCGGGTGATCTCGGTGGTGGTGGTGTCTTCGGACATGGCTGTGCCCCCCAGGTGGAAAATGTGAAGAACTTTCAGTGCCCCCGTTTTGGCGGACCGGTCGGCAGCGTCGACTGCCGGACGCGTCGTCGGCGCCGGTCAGGACGGTCCGGTGGCGATCGGCCCGCTCGGAATCATTCCTACCAGTCGTGAGCGAACAGCTCGGATGTGTGATCGGCCTGGGAGGGGAAAGTGATCGTTTCAAGCCGGTCGTGTGAAAGATGTTGCATCTTCTACAGAAGTCAGAGCTTCGGTTCGGGGGGAGTCCCGCGTGCGGAAACCGAAGATCCTTCGCCCGGGCGGCCACCGCGCCGCAAGGCCTGCGGCGTTGACGCACCCCTTGTGACGATCGCTACACGAACAGGATGGCGCGATGCGGCAGGCGGCCGCGGACCTGCTGACAGGGCCCGTCCTCGAACCCCCGCCTGCGGGCCGACGTCGGGATTCGAAGGCGGGCCCCAGGGCCGCGCGGCGGTCGCGTGCGCACCTCCGGCGGGCCGCTCAGAGCTGGAGGGTGAACCAGATGGTCTTGCCGCTGCCGCTGGGGCGGACGCCCCAGCCGTCGGCCAGGGCGTCGACGATGATGAGCCCCCGGCCGGACTCCTCGTCGCTGGTGGCGAGGCGGGGGTGGGGCAGCTGGGAGCTGCGGTCGCCGATCTCGACGGTGAGTTCGGTGCTGGTGCGGCGCAGCAGCAGTTCGATCGGCCCCTGGCCGTGCTGGACGGAGTTGGTGAGGATCTCGGACAGCAACAGGCAGGCGTCGTCGGTCCGTTCGGCGCAGCCCCACGTGGTGAGCGTCTTGGTGAGGAAGACGCGGGCCTCGCCGACGGAGGACGGAACGGTGGGCAGGTCGGTGGTGGCGGTGGCCAGCGGGGCGGCGGGCAGCTGCAGCAGGAGGAGGGTGACGTCGTCGTAGTGGCCGTCGGTGTCGGGCAGCACGGCGGACAGGACGCGGTCGGCGACGGCCTCCAGTCCGCCGTTGCCGGTGAAGGCACGGCCGACGGTCGCGACCAGCTCGGTGATCTGGGCCTCGATGTCGCCGCCGGGGATCTCGACCAGGCCGTCGGTGTAGAGCAGCAGGGTGGCGCCGGGCGGTACGGCCAGACAGGCCTGCTGGTGGGGAATGCCGCCGACGCCCAGCGGGGCGCTCACCGGGGCCGGCAGTGCCCGGATGGTCTCGTGGGGGGCGGCCAGGAGGACGGGCAGGTGCCCGGCCGAGCAGATCGTCACCTCGCCGGTGTCCGGGGCGATGACGAGGTAGCAGCAGGTGACCAGCTGGTCGGGCAGCTCCAGGTCGGTGACGGCCGCGTCCAGGGCCTGCATCAGCTGGCGGGGTTCCATGCCGGTCTTGGCCAGCGCGTGGGCGGCGGAGCGCAGCTGCCCCATGACGGCGGCCGCCTCCAGCCCGCGGCCCATGACGTCGCCGATCAGGACGCCGACGCGGCCGGCGCCCAGGGGGATGAGGTCGAACCAGTCGCCGCCGACCCCGGCGCCCTGGGTGGCGGGCAGGTAGCGGCTGGCGGTGGCCAGGCCCGGGATGGCGGGCGGGGTGCCCATCAGGCTGCGCTGCAGGGTGAGGGCGATGTGCCGTTGCTGTTCGTACAGGGCGGTGAGTTCCGCCTCCGCCCGTTTCCGGTCGCTGATGTCGCGGACGATGGCGCAGGCGCCGGTCACCGTGCCGTCGGCGGTCCGGGTGGGCCACAGGGTCACGTCCACGTCGATCAGCCGGCCGCTGCGGGTGACCCGCAGCGTCTCGAAGTGCTCGACCTTCTCGCCGTCCCCCAGCCGCTTCAGCAGCGCCGTGATCTCCTCCCGGTGCTCGGGCGTGGCCAGCATGGCCACATGGCGGCCGAGCGCCTCGGCGGCCGTGTAGCCGTACAGGGAGTGGGCGGCGGCGTTCCAGTAGGTGATGCGGCCGTCGAGGGTCTTGGCGAGGATGGCGTCCTGGGAGGACTCGACCAGCGCGGCGAGCTCGTTGATGCGGGCTTCGGCGGCCTTGCGGTCGCTGACGTCGCGTACGGCGGCGGAGAAGAGCAGGCCGTCCGCGGTCTCCAGGGGGCTGAGGCTGATCTCGACGGGGAACTCGGTGCCGTCCTTGCGCAGGCCGTGCAGTTCCAGCCCTGCGCCCATCGGGCGGACCTGCCGGTTCGCGGCGTACTCGTCGCGGTGCCGGTGGTGCTGGTCCCGGAAGCGGGTGGGCACCAGCAACTCCACGGAGCGTCCGAGCAGTTCCTTGCGCGGGTATCCGAACAGCGCCTCCGTCTGGGCGTTGACCAGAGTGATGGTCCCCGCGTCGTCGGTGATCACCATCGCGTCCGGCGCCGCCTCCAGCAGTGCACGGAAGCGGGCTTCGGCGGCCTTGCGGTCGCTGACGTCGCGTACGGCGGCGGAGAAGAGCAGGCCGTCCGCGGTCTCCAGGGGGCTGAGGCTGATCTCGACGGGGAACTCGGTGCCGTCCTTGCGCAGGCCGTGCAGTTCCAGTCCTGCGCCCATCGGACGGACCTGCCGGTTCGCGGCGTACTCGTCGCGGTGCCGGTGGTGCTGGTCCCGGAAGCGGGTGGGCACCAGCAACTCCACGGAGCGTCCGAGCAGTTCCTTGCGCGGGTATCCGAACAGGGCCTCCGTCTGAGCGTTGACCAGGGTGATGGTCCCCGCGTCGTCGGTGATCACCATCGCGTCCGGCGCCGCCTCCAACAAGGAACGGAAACGTTCCTCCACCGTCCCGACGGCCGTCGTGACACCCCGGCAGCCCGTTCCCTGGCCCGCAGCCGTGTCCTCGTCCGGTCTCCGGCCCACCACGTCGCCCACGCCTGCTCCCTTGCCTTGCCGTACCGGCGGTGCTGCTCCACCCCAGCGCATCAGGACTCCGGGCGCTTACCTATGTCCGCAATTGGCTGCTGACATTTCAATATTTCCGGAAGAAGGTCATAAATGACCAATTACCGCGTGGCTTGGGCCTGCTCAGCCCTGCGGCAGTGACCTGGCGGCGACAGAAACCGCTATGAGACATGTCAATGGCGAAGCCCCGGCCAACGGATTCCGTCATGATGCATCGACGGCCGCTCCCCGTCACGCGAAATTCACAGACCGGGGTCTACTCGCATAGACAGCGGTGGGCCATCCTGGTGCGATGCCGGCGCTCGCGCCGGAGCACAGCCGCGTCACAGCACGGCCGCGTCACAGCACTGCGTACGACCCTTTCGTCCGGGCCGGTTCCGTGGGCCCGGCACCGGACCTCCCGCCCTCCCGCCCGCCCACCGGGGCGCGGCAGGAGGGCGGGAGGTCGAGTCGGAGGAACACCAACTCACCGGGAGATGCAGATGAAGCCACGCACCGCCGCCACCGTCGTCGCCCTGGCCCTGGCCGGCCTCGCCCTCTCGGCGCCCACGGCCGGCGCCAGCGGCACCAAGCTGTCGCAGGCGACGGCCGCCGCCCAGTTCAGGAACGCCGGCATCACCTGGAGCTCCAGCGGTGGCTGCACCACCAGGTCCAACTCCACCTGCACCTCGTTCGAACAGATCAACTCGGGCACGGTGAGCGCCGTCATCACCCTCAAGCAGGCCAGCGGCTGCGCCATCAACATCACGGGCGGGACCGAGGTGGGCCACGCCTCCGGCACCTACAGCCACTACAACGGCTACAAGGTCGACATCTCCCGCAGCTCCTGCATCGACGGCTACATCCAGAACAGCTTCACCTACATCGGCTACCGCGGCGACGGCTACCCGCAGTGGAAGGCCGCCTCGGGCAACCTGTACTGCAACGAGGGCAGCCACTGGGACATCCTCGTCTACTGACGCCGCCGACCCCGGGTGCCGGCTCCCACGGGGGCGCCGGCACCCGCGGCGTGTCCTGCGGATCCTGTCCGCGGCACCACACCGGACCGCTGCCGGAGCACCGGCAGCCGGCGTCGGCCTGCGCTCGGATGCGCTCGGACGCGTACGGATGCGCTCAGAAGTGCAGCGCGCCGATGTCGCGGACGGTCCGGGCGAGGGCCCGGATGAGCTCGTTCTCGGTGTCGCGGCGCCACACCAGGCCGTAGGGAATCGTCCCCATCTCGGGAATGGGGACGAACTGCACATGGGACATGGACCAGTAGCGGGTGACGTGGGACGGGAAAGGGTGCACGATCTCGCCGGTGATGACGAGATGGATCAGCTCATCGGCGTTGGTGGCCGACTCGATGCGTTCGATCTCCTTGCCCCGGGGCGTGTAGAACGAGAGGTAGCCGTCCTCCCAGAAGTCGGGCATCGCGGGGGGCATGGCATGGCCGAAGTCCCCCAGCGCCTCGACCGAGATCTGGGGTCGTCCGGCGAGCTCGTGGTCCGCGGCGACGGCCAGCACACGAGGGTCGTGGAAGAGGACCGGGCCCGTGGTGAGATCGGGCTCGTCCACCGGTAGCCAGGTGACGAAGACGTCCATGTCGCCGTCGCGGAGCCGCTCGAACGGTTCGACGTACGGCGCCCTGCGGATCTGCAGCTCCCACTCGGGGTGGCGGGAGCGGAACCCCTCCCAGTAGTGGTGCAGGTCGGGCACGTTGAAGGGCATCATGCCGACCCGCAGACGTGCGGTCCTGCCGCGGGCGGCCAACCGGGCACGTTCGAGGCTGTCCCGCAGGTGCGTGTGGACCGGCCGCAGATCGGCGCACAGCTGCCGGCCGAGCGGGGTCAGGCGGACCTGGCGGCGGTTGGAGCGGTCGAACAGCAGACCGCCGATCTGCCGCTCCTGACGGGCAATCACCTGGCTGACCCGCGCCTGGGTGAGGTGCAGCCGGGCGGCTGCTCTGCCGAAGTGCAGCTCCTCCGCCAAGGTCAGGAATATCTCGATCTCGCGCATTTCCATGCTGCCGAACCCCCCGTCATAAGCACGATTTATCGGATCTTACTGATCTTGGACGTTGATGGCTTCGACGGTCGACTGAAGGATCGTCAGCAGACCCCAACCCCTACCGGACCGGAGTGCCATGACCATCGTCGACACCGAGAAGTCACCCACCACGTCAGGCGGCGACCGGGTGCCTCTCACCAGCTGGCTCGCCGTCGTCACCATGGCGGTCGGGACGTTCGCGCTGGTGACGGTCGAGTCACTGCCGGTGGGGCTGCTTCCCCTCGTCGGAGGAGACCTCCACGTCTCCGAGGGCACCGCGGGCCTGATGGTGACCGTCCCCGGCCTGGTCGCCTCCGTCACGGCGCCGCTGCTCCCGGTGGCGATCGGACGGCTCGACCGGCGGGTCGCGCTGATCGGCCTGATCACCCTGATGGTCCTGGCCAACGGACTGTCGGCCGTGGCATCCGACTTCACCGTCCTGCTGGGCGCGCGCTTCCTCATCGGGATCAGCATCGGCGGCTTCTGGTCGCTCGCCGCCGGCCTCGCCGTGCGGCTGGTGCCGGACCGGTTCGTCCCCCGGGCCATGTCGGTGGTCTTCGGCGGCGCAACGGCGGCCAACGTCCTCGGCGTACCGGCCGGGACGCTGATCGGCGGCCTCGCGGACTGGCGCACCGCGTTCGTGGCCGCGGGCGCACTGGGCCTCCTCGTGCTGGTGGGCCTGCTCTTCCTGCTGCCTTCGATGCCCGCCCGACAGGTCGTCCAGCTGCGTACCCTGCCGCAGCAGTTCCGCCACCCCGTCGTACGCGCCGGCGTCATCGCCACGTTCCTGCTGGTCGGCGGCCACTTCGCCGCCTTCACCTTCGTCAGCCCGGTCCTGCGGACCGTCTCGGGGATCGGCGAGGGCGCGATCGGCCCGCTCCTGCTCGGCTTCGGCGTCGCCGGCATCCTGGGCAACTTCCTCGCCGGGGCGGCCGCGGAGCAGAACGTCCGCGCGACCATCGTCACCCTCAGCGTCCTGCTCACCGCGGTCCTCGCGGTCTTTCCCCTCGCCGGCCGCACCCCGGTCGGCGGGACCCTGCTGCTGCTGGGCTGGGGGCTGGCCTTCGGCGGCGTCCCCGTCGGCGTCCAGACGTGGATCCTCAAGGCGGCACCCGACTCTGCCGAGGCGGCCACCGCCCTGAACACCTCCGTCTACAACCTGGCCATCGCCCTCGGAGCCCTGCTCGGCGGAGTCGTCGCCACCGGCCTCGGCACGAGCGCCGTCCTGACGGCCGGGGCCCTCTTCGCCCTCCTCACCGTTCTCGCCGTCCGGAGCGCACCGCGCGCCTGAACAGCGTGCCGTGTCCGCCCGGCGCGCCTGAACAGCGTGCCGCGTCCGCACCGCGCGCCCGAACAGCGTGCCGCGTCCGCCCGGCCACCCACACCCTCACGATCTCCCGAAGACAGGAGCACCGACCGTGCACGCCCCCGCCCGACCCACCAGCCGCGTCTGGTTCATCACCGGCGCCAGCCGCGGTCTCGGCCGCGCCTTCGCCGAGGCGGCCCTGACGGCCGGCGACCACATCGTGGTCGCCGCCCGCACCACGACCGCGCTGGACGAGCTCGCGAGCGCCCACCCCGGCCGGGTCCTGCCCCTCACGCTGGACGTGACCGACCGGGACGCCGTGTTCGCCGCCGTCGCCGCGGCGGTCGGCCACTTCGGACGGCTCGACATCGTCGTCAACAACGCCGGAATGCTCTCGATGGGCATGGTCGAGGAGTTCACCGAAGCCGAGGCGCGCGCCCAGCTGGACGTCAACTTCTTCGGCGCGCTCTGGGTGAGCCAGGCCGTCATGCCCGTGCTGCGCGAACAGGGCTCCGGTCACCTCGTGCAGGTCTCCAGCATCGCCGCCCTGGGCGGCTTCCCCAGCACCGGCCTGTACAGCGCCGGCAAGTTCGCGCTGGAAGGCCTCAGCGAAGCCCTCGCCGCGGAGGCCGCCGCCTTCGGGGCCAAGGTGAGCATCCTCCAGCCCGGCGGCTACTGGACCGACCTCTACACCGCGATGCACAGCACCAGCCCCCTGGAGGCGTACGCGCCGCTCCGGGAGAAGCTGGCCGAGCAGTTCGCCGAGGGCTCGGTCGACAGCGATCCGAAGCTCGCCGCGGCCGCGCTGATCGAGCTGGTCGACAGCGACGAGCCGCCGCTGCGCCTCCTCCTGGGCAGCATGGTCTACGACCTCGCCTTCGACATCGCCCGCACCCGCATGAACACCTGGGCGGCGTGGGAACACGTCAGCCGCGCCGCGGAACACGCGATCACCGGTCCGGCCTGACGGCCCGGGAAGAGGCAGCATGTCGTTCCGCACCACGGCCGACGTCGTCCACCGCTTCAACCGCGCCTTCATCCACCACGACGTCTCGCTGCTCGTCGACCTGCTCGCCGACGACTGCGTGATGGAGACGAAACAGCCCGCCCCCGACGGGGCCCGCTACGAAGGCCGCGCCGCGTGCCTGCAATTGTGCAGGGCGCTCGCCGAGGACCGCACCAGGCAGTACGAGCCGGAGGCCGTCGTCGTCACCGGTGAGCGGGCGACCGTCCGCTGGCGATGCCGCTTCGGCGACGGCCCGGCCGACACGGTCCGCGGCGTGACGCTCACCCTCGTCCGGGACGGCCTGATCGTCGAGGCCCTCGGCTACAGCAAGACCTCGGACGGCAGCTCGGACGGCAGCCGGCCGGGCGAGGCCGAATCCACGGACACCATCGGGAGTCAGGACATGCGTGTGTTGTTGGTGGCGTACGGTTCGCGCGGGGACGTCGAGCCGATGCTCGGACTCGCCACCGCCCTGCGTGACCTCGGCGCCGAGGTACGGGTGTGCGCCCCACCCGACTTCGCGGAACTGTCGGCCGACGTCGGCATCCCCCTGGTGCCGCTCGGCCGGTCGCTGCGCGAGACGGCGACCAAGGCGGTGACCGGCACGGCGAAGCCCCCGGCGGAGAGCCTGTCCGAGCGCGCGGCCCGGATGGTCGCCGCCACGTACGAATCCGTCGTCGCGGCAGCCGAGGGATGCGACGCAGTGGTGGCGACCGGTCTGATCCCGGCAGCCGCCGCCGCCCGGTCGGCGGCCGAGGAACTGGGCATCCCCTACCTGTTCGTCGCCTTCTTCCCGAGCTATCTGCCGTCGCCGCACCACCCGCCGCTCGCGTGGCCGGGCCGGCCGCTCCCGCCGGACACGACCGACAACCGGGTGCTCTGGGACCAGAACGCGGAACACCTGAACGCGCTGTTCGGCGAGGCGATCGACACCCACCGGGCGGCCGTCGGCCTGCCGCCGGTGGACGATGTCCGCGACCACGTCCTCACCGACCGTCCGTGGCTGGCGGCCGACCCGCTGCTCAGCCCGTGGCCGCAGTCCGCGGACCTCGACGTGGTGCAGACCGGCGCATGGATCCGGCCGGACGAACGGCCGCTCCCGGCCGAGCTGGAGGCGTTCCTGGACGCCGGAGAACCACCCGTCTACGTGGGCTTCGGCAGCATGCCCGTGCGCGACGCGCCGGACGTCGCCCGGGCGGCCGTCGAGGCGGTCCGCGCCCTGGGGCACCGCATCCTCCTCTCCCGCGGCTGGGCCGACCTGGCGTCGACCGACGAGGACGGCGACTGCTTCCCGGTCGGCGAGGTCAACCACCAGGCGCTGTTCGGCCGGGTCGCCGCCGTGGTGCACCACGGCGGCGCCGGAACCACGACGACGGCCGCCCGGGCCGGTGCACCCCAGGTCGTGGTGCCCCAGATGGCGGACCAGCCGTACTGGGCCGGCCGGGTGGCCGAGCTGGGTATCGGCGTGCTGCACGAGGGTCCGACCCTGACCTTCGACTCCCTGTCCGCCGCGCTCGGCAAGGCCCTGACTCCCGGCATCCGCGCACGGGCGAGGGACCTGGCCGCCGCGATCCGCACCGACGGCGCGACGGTGGCCGCGGAGCTGCTGCGGAACACCGTCGATCCCTCGTAACCCCCTGCTGCTGCACCTCTGTCGATCATTCGAAAGGAAGAAACGTGAAGGTACTCGTACTGGGTTCCACCGGCTACATCGGGTCCGCCGTGACACGGCGGCTGACGGCGGACGGCCACCAGGTGGTCCACTTCGTCAAGGACGCCGGGCGGCTCGGCCCCGACGTGGCGTCGCGCGTGGGTGATCTGGGCGACCCGGCCTCGCTGCGGGCCGCCGTCACCGATGACATCGATGCCGTGCTGAACCTCGCCACGCCGACCGGCGACGAGACGGCGGACGCGGCGGCCGTGGACGCGCTGACCGAGCGGCTGCGCGGCACCGGGCGGGCGTTCGTGTACACCAGCGGTGTGTGGGTGCTCGGCGCCACCGGGGACACCATGGTCGACGAGGACGCCGCCACGAACGCGATCGCCATCGTCGGCTACCGCCCGCGCATCGAGCAGCGCGTCCTGGCGACCGCCGCCGGGGACGTGCGCGCCGTGGTGCTGCGGCCCGGCATCGTGTACGGCCACGGCGGCGGCATACCCGGCCTGATGACCGGCTGGGCGAAGGAGCACGGCACCGGCCGGTACGTCGGCTCGCCGGCCACCCGCTGGCCGATGGCGCACGTGGACGACCTCGCCGAGCTGTTCGTGCTGGCCCTGACCAAGGCCGAGCCGGGGAGCGTGCTGCACGGCGTGGCCCACGAGGCCGTGCCGGTCGCCGCGCTCGCCGCCGCCACCGACATCGCCGCGGGGGGCACCGGCCGGGCCGAGACCTGGCCGCAGGAGCAGGCAGCCGACGTCGTGGGCGCCCCGTTCGCCGAGGCCCTGGCGCTGAACCAGGTCGTGTCCGGGCGCCGCGCCGTCACCGAGCTGGGCTGGCGGCCCAGCCGCCCGTACGTCCTGACCGAGCTGGCCGAGCTGGCCGAGCCGGCCGATCCGACCGAGCTGACCGAGATGACCGGAGGCGACCGTGGCTGACCTCACCGGCTCCACCCTGCCCATCTGCCGCACCTGCGGCACCCAGTACGCCGACACCCGCCCCGACTGCCCGGTCTGCCTGGACGAACGCCAGTACGTCGGGGCCGACGGCCAGCAGTGGACCAGCCTCGCCGAACTGCGCGCCGAGGGCCACGAGGGACGCTTCGAGGAGCAGGGCCCCGACGTGCTCGGCATCGGCTGCACCCCCTCCTTCGCCATCGGCCAGCGGGCCCTGCTCGTGCGCACGGCCGGCGGCAACGTGCTGTGGGACTGCGTGCCCTACCTCGACGACGCGGTGATCCGCGAGGTGGAGAAGGCCGGCGGCATCGACGCGATCGTCGTCAGCCACCCGCACTTCTACTCCGCCGTCGTCGAGTGGGCCCACGCCTTCGACGCGCCCGTGTACCTGCACGAGGCCGACCGGCAGTGGGTCGGCCGCCCCGACCCCGCCCTGCACTTCTGGAGCGGCCGGACCCACCGGCTGACCGACGAACTGACGCTGATCAACCCCGGAATCCACTTCCCGGGCAGCACGGTCATGCACCGGAACACGGGGGAGGGCGCGCTGTTCACCGGCGACGTGGTCAACGTCTGCCCGGACCGCCGCTGGGTCACGATCATGTACAGCTACGCCAACCACATCCCGGAGCGCCCCGACGCCGTGCGCGCCGCCGGCGAACTGCTCGCCGGCTACCGCTTCGAGCGGATCTACGGGGCGTGGTGGGACCGCGTCGTCACGAGCGACGGCAACGAGGTCCTGGCCCGGTCGGTGGCCCGGTACCTGCGCTTCGAACAGGCGCTGCCGATGGAGTCCCGCTCCTGACGACGACGGAACACGTCCACCAGCACTGACCGCAGCACGCCGCAGAACGACCGGCCTGCCGGGCGGACACCGTACACGGCCTCGGACATCACGGGGCCTTCGGCACCGTCCCCCGGCAGGCTGTCGGGCTGTCGATGCGGCTGGACGGGTGTAGTTCGGCAGCCGACCTCGGCGGCCTCCGGCCGAAGCGGCGGGCCGCCCGGTTACATGAGCCTGCGCCGCGGTGCGGGGCGTGCCGGCGTCGTTCACGGCCCCGGGCCCGACGGACGAAAGAGCACAATGGCAGAGCGCGACCCTCGCAACCGCACCGTCCGCAGCCCTCGACGTCGCGGACGCGCCGCCGCCGTGGTCGCGGCCGCCGCGCTGGTGGCCGCCGCGGGACCGGGATTCGGGACCGGCGCGGCCGCCCTGGCGCCCGGCACCCAGTTCACGCCGCTGACGGCCGCGGTGATGACCGAGCCGACGCCGTTCGACGCCACGGACGGCAGGACGCACCTCTCGTACGAACTGCTCACCACGAGCGCACTGTCCACCAGCACCCCGCTGCGGCTCGACCGGGTCGACGTCCAGGACGCCCGCACCCACCGGGTCATCGGCTCGCTGAGCGGGCAGCCGCTGGCCGACGCCGCCAATCCGGTGGGCGACCCCCTGCCCGGCGCGGACGCGTACACCCCGGCGCCCCCGGGGCCCACGCCGACCGTCATCCAGGGCTCCCAGCAGTGGATCATCTGGCTCGACCTGACCCTCGACCGCGGTCAGCCGGTGCCCGAGGTCCTCGAACACCACCTCTCGGGTGCCGTCCTGACCCCCTCCGGCCCGTCCGCGTTCGAGGAGACGGTGCAGGCCACCCCGACCTCCCGCACCGCGCCGTTGAACCTGAACGCGCCCGTCCGCCCCGGCACCTGGTACGCCAGCGAATCCTGCTGCGGCAACACCCACCACCGGCGAGGCCTCGCCCCGATCAACGGCCGCTTCGACGTGCCGCAGCGCTTCGCGATCGACTGGTACCGGCTCGGCGAGCAGGGACAGGCCTGGGAGGGCGACCCCGCCCGGCTCACCAGCTACCTGAGCTACCGCCAGCCGGTCGTGGCCGCGGCCGGCGGCAGAGTGGTGGAGGTCCAGGACGGGATCCCGGACAACCCGCCGCCCGTCACGCCGCCCGTCCCGCCGATCGAGGACACCGTCGGCAACCACATCACCCTGGAAGTCGCACCGGGCCGCTACCTGCTCTACGCCCACCTCGAAGCCGGCACCCTCGACGTCCGGGAGGGCGACTGCGTCGAACCCGGCCAGGTCCTCGGACTGATCGGCAACAGCGGCAACTCCACCACGCCTCACCTGCACTTCCAGGTGACCACCACGGCCGAGTTCTTCCCGACCGACAGCCCGCCGTTCACCTTCCGGAGCTTCCGCGTCCTCGGACAGGTCGAACCCCGGATCTGGGACGACAACCTGGGCCTGCAACCGACCGGCGTCCTCCCGATCACACCCTCACCCTACGAGGGCCCCCACCGTGCCCAGTACCCGCTCGACCGCGAGGTGCTGGAGTTCTGACCGGACGTTGCGGGGGCTGACGGCGGCCGAGGCCCGGAACAGCCCCGTCTCACCGCGGTCTCCGACTCCGTTGCCGTGCAACAGGTTCGCCTGCACGCGCTCACTCAGCCGGGCCGCGTCCCCGCCTTCTCCGGCCTCGACCGGATCGGGGAGTCGGCGAACGCGATACCGGCCTCGGGGATCAACGGAACGGCCGTGGGCGCCAAGCCCTCGGCGGCACGGCACATCTGCTCGGTCCCGATGGCACGAAAGGCTCCACCCCGGTGAGCGGGTGGAGCCTTTCGGCATTGGTTCGCTTCAGTCGTCGATCTGCCGGCGGATACGGCGGGAGGGGGTCCTCGGGGGTTTCTGCGGAACGTTCGGCGTGCTCGTCCATCGGATGTCTACCGGCGCTTCGCACACTCGTCGGCAGCAAGCTCGCTGATCGTCTGAAAGCCCGACAGCAGCTGTCCACAGCTGCCGTGACGTCGACGGGCCGCAATGACTCCGCCCGGTTTCCCCTTGAGCTTCCTGAAACCCCGCCCGGCCGGGGCGGGTGCGCTTCGGGCGGACGGCACGGCCGGGGCCTGCGCCCGTCCGGTGTCCGGTGGAGTGCTGCGCGCGCCGTTCTGGAGAGGAGTTGGCCTCGTGAGGCCCGAACTGAGTCAAGAGGATGAGAGCCGAGCCGCTACCGCGCTCTCGTCGGCCGGTCTGCGTGCCGTGGTCTGTGTACCGCAGCTGTTCGAGGAGCGGGTACGGGCCAGTCCTGATGCGGTGGCTGTCGTCGACCGCGACGGGTGCGTGACGTACGCGGGGCTTGACGCTGCCGCCGACCGGCTGGCCGGAGTGCTGGTGGAGCGAGGTGCGGGCGCCGAGAGCGTGGTCGCGGTGAACCTGCCGCGCGGGCGTGAACTGGTGACGGCGGTGCTGGCCGTGCTGAAGTCCGGTGCCGCCTACCTGCCGCTCGACCCGGCGCTGCCGGTCGAGGGCCGCACGTACCAGCTGGAGGCCGCCGATGTGGCCCTGCTGATCGGGCCCGAGGGCTGTGCGGGGGTCAAGGGGGTCAAGGGGGTCAAGGGGGTCGACGGGGCCGAGGGGGTCGAGGTGGTCGACCCGGCTGCCGGCGGGCCGGCCGGGCGCTCCGCGCAGAGCCCGGCGGTGGCGGTTGCCCCCGGCGACCTCGCCTATGTGATCTTCACTTCGGGTTCGACCGGGCGTCCCAAGCCGGTGGCCGTCACCCACGGGTCGCTGGCCAACCACGCGGTTGCCGTCGGTGCTGCCTTCGACCTGACTGCAGCCGACCGGGTGCTGCAGTTCGCCGGTCCGGGGTTCGACGTGTTCGGCGAGGAGGTGTTCCCGACCTTGCTGGCCGGCGCCCGGGTGGTGGTGGCTCCCGATTCGGTGCCGTCGCCCGCGGAGCTGGAGGAGCATCTGTGCCGTGAGCGGGTCACGGTGGCCAACGTGCCGACGCCGTACTGGGACCAGTGGGTCCGCGATCTCGACGCCGAACCGCGGGAGGTGCCCGAGGCCCTGCGGCTCCTGGTCGTGGGCAGCGACACCGGGCACACCCGTACGCTGGCCGGCTGGCGACGGCATACCCCGGTGCCCGTGGTCAACGCCTACGGGCTGACGGAGACCACCATCACCGCCACACTCCAGGCGTTCACCGGGGAGTCGATACCCGAGGGGGAGACGCTGCCGATCGGGCGGCCGGTGGCCGGGGCGCGGGCGTATGTGCTGGACGCCGATCTGGAGCCGGTTGCGGCGGACACCCGGGGCGAGCTGTACGTGGGTGGGGCGGTGCTGGCCCGCGGGTACCTCGGGCAGCCGGGGCTGACCGCCGACCGTTTCGTGCCGGACCCGTTCGGCAAGACGCCGGGCGGGCGGCTCTACCGCACCGGCGACCTCGTGGTGCTGCGCGCCGACGGTGCCCTGGCCTTCGTCGGGCGGGCCGACGACCAGGTGAAGATCCGCGGCCGGCGGGTCGAACCGGCGGAGATCAGTGCGGCCCTGTGCACGCACCCGGCGGTGCGTCAGGCGTACGTGCGGGCGGTGGACGACGAGGCGGACGGCAAGCGGCTGGTCGCCTACGTGGTCGCCGCCGAGGTCGAGTCGTCGCAGCTGCGCGCCCATCTGGCCATGAGTCTGCCGACCGCGATGGTCCCGGCCTCCTACGTGGTGCTCGACGAGCTGCCGCTGACCGCGAACGGCAAGATCGACCACAGGGCGCTCCCGGTGCCGACCGCCGGCGACGCCACCGCCGGCGACGCCACGTCCGGCGACGCCACGTCCGGCGACACCACCGCCGGCGACGCCAACTCCGGCGCACCGCAGGCGGTGGCGCTGACCGGCCTGGAGGAGCAGATAGCGGCCGTGTGGCGTGAGGTGCTGCAGGTCGGCCAGGTGGGGCCGGACGACAGCTTCTTCGAGATCGGCGGTCACTCGCTGCTGCTCGTCCAGGTGCAGCGCAAGCTCAGCGGGGCGCTGGGACGCCGGGTTCCCGGCGTCGCGCTCTTCGCGCACCCGACCGTCCGCAAGCTCGCCGCCCATCTGCGCGACGGCTCCGGGCCGGCCGTCGGCGCGCCCGGTGACGAGCGTGCCGATGAGCGCCGCAGCGGGTACGCCCGGCTCCAGCAGCGCCGCGCCGCCCGCCGGAGCGCCGGAGGTGCCCGATGACGCAGGCGGCACAGCCGGTGGTTCCGGACAGCCCCTTCCTCGCCGTCGTCGGGATGGCCGGGCGGTTTCCCGGAGCGCGTGACCTCGGGGAGTTCTGGGACAACCTGGTCAAGGGCACGGAATCGGTCACCCGCTTCCCCGGCGACCCGTCCACTCCCGAGTACGTCCCCGCGCTCGGAGTACTGGAGGACGCGGACGGGTTCGACGCGGCGTTCTTCGGCTACTCGCCGCGCGAGGCGCTGATCCTCGACCCGCAGCAGCGGCTGTTCCTGACCTGCGCCTGGGAGGCGCTGGAGGACGCCGGGTACGACGCCCGGGCCTGTGCCGGGCCGGTCGGCGTGTATGCGGGCAGCAGCCAGACCGGCTACCTGGAGACGCTGACGGCCCACCGCGACCGGCTCGGCCCGGTCAGCGAGTGGCAGCTGCGGCTGGGGACCGGCATCGACTTCCTCACGTCGCGGGCAGCCCACCGGCTCGGTCTCACCGGGCCGGCGGTGACGGTGCAGACCGCCTGCTCCACCTCCTTGGTCGCCGTTCATCTCGCCGCGCAGGCGCTGCTGTCCGGCGAGTGCGACCTGGCTCTGGCCGGCGGGGCCAGTGTCAACGTCCCGGCGCGCCTGCCCGAGTACTCCGAGGGCGGTGTCATCTCGCCCGACGGCCGCTGCCGGGCCTTCGACGCCCGGGCCCGTGGGACCGTCGCGGGCAACGGTGTCGGCATCGTGGTCCTCAAGCGGCTCGCCGACGCACTTCAGGACGGCGACCACATCCGTGCCGTCCTGCGCGGCACCGCGGTGAACAACGACGGCACGGACAAGGTGGGCTTCACCGCTCCGGGCGTGGCCGGCCAGGCCGAGGTCATCCGCGCGGCCCACCTGGTGGCCGACGTCGAGCCGGACAGCATCGGCTACGTCGAGGCGCACGGGACCGGGACCCCGCTGGGGGACCCGATCGAACTGGCCGCGCTGACCCAGGCCTTCCGGCGCGGCACCGACCGGCGCGGGTTCTGCCGGATCGGGTCGGTGAAGACCAACATCGGCCACACCGACGCGGCCGCCGGGGTGGCGGGCTTCATCAAGGCGGTGCTGGCCGTCCGGCACGGCCTGATCCCGCCGAGCCTGCACTACACCTCACCCAACCCGGAGATCCCCTTCGCGGACGGCCCGTTCGTGGTGAACACCGAACCGTACCGGTGGCGCCCCGACGGTCCCCGCCGGGCCGGGGTCAGCTCGTTCGGGATCGGAGGCACCAACGCGCACGCGATCCTGGAGGAGCCGCCCGCGCGACCTCGCCCGCCCGCCGCGCCCGCGAGCCAGCTGCTGGTGCTGTCCGCCCGGACCGCCCCCGAGCTGGACCGCGCCGCCGCCAGGCTCGCCGAGCACCTGCAACGGCAGGCCGCCGGCGCCGCCGACCCCGGCCGGGACCTGGCCGACACGGCCTGGACGCTGCAGACCGGCCGCCGCGCCTTCGTGCACCGCCGGTTCGCCGTGGCCGCCGACCACACCGAGGCGATCGAAGCACTGACCGGGGCCGGCACCTTCGGCCACCCGCCCGTGGGCGGCGAGCGGCCGGTGGCGTTCGTCTTCCCCGGGCAGGGCGGACAGCACGTCGGCATGGGCCGCGAACTGTACGAGAACGACCCGGTCTTCCGTGCCGAGGTCGACGCGTGCTGCGCGCAGCTCGCGTCCACGCTCGGCCTGGACCTGCGGGCGGTCCTGTACCCGGCCGGCGAGCAGCAGCGCGCGGCGGCCGAAGAGTTGCTGCGCGACATGAGCGTGGCCCAGCCGGCCGTCTTCGTGGTGGAGTACGCGCTCGCCCGGATGTGGGAGCAGCGAGGGGTACGGCCGGCGGCCGTCGCCGGACACAGCCTCGGTGCCTTCGCCGCCGCATGCGTGGCCGGTGTGCTCTGCCTGCCCGACGCGCTGCGGCTGGTCGCCGAGCGCGGCAGGCTGCTTCAGGGCCTGCCCGTCGGGGCGATGCTGGCCGTGCCGCTGCCCGAGCGCGACGTCACCGGACTTCTCGGCGACGGCCTGGAGCTCGCGGCCGTCAACGGACCCGACCAGTGCGTCGTGTCCGGGCCGCGGGGGGCGGTCGACGCGCTGTTCGCACGGCTGACGGAGGACGGCGTCGACGCGCGCCTGCTGCACATCGCCGCCGCCGGACACAGCGCTCTGGTGGAGCCGATCCTCGACCGGTTCGCCTCCGTGGTCGCCGAACTCGACCTCAGGGCGCCGTCGATCCCCTGGGTCGGGGACACCACCGGGGAGTGGGTCCGCACGGACCGCGTTCCGGGCGTCGAGTTCTGGACCGCCCACATGCGCCGGGCGGTGCGCTTCGGCGACACCCTCGCCACCCTGCTCGCCGAGCCCGGCCGGATCCTGCTCGAAGTCGGCCCCGGCCTGACCCTGACGACTCTGGCCCGCCGGCACCCGGCTCGCACCGAGGGCCACCTGGCGCTGCCGAGCCTGCCGCACCCCGCCGGCGAGCAGTCCGCCCTGCGGACCTCGCTGGCCGCCGCCGGACAGCTGTGGGCGGCCGGCGTCGAGCTCGACTGGCCGCGGCTGCACGAAGGCCACCGGCCGGGCCGGACTCCGCTGCCGACCTACCCGTTCAGCCCGCAGCGGTACTCACCGCTCCCCACCGACAACCCGGCGCCGACCGTCACCGCCCGGCCCGCGCCGACCGTCCCGAAGCCCGCACCGGACGGCGACACCGAAACACAGCTCGCCCGGATCTTCGGTCAACTGCTCGGGCTGGAGCACGTGGCGGCGCAGGACGACTTCTTCGACCTGGGCGGGGACTCGCTGATCGCCGTTCAACTCGCCTCCGCCGTCCGCGCGGCCTTCGGCGTACGCATCACCGTCAAGCAGGTCTTCACCGCCCCCACTCCGCGCCGACTGGCCCGGGTGATCGACGCCGCCCGGCAACCGGCCTGAACCGTCATGCGACACACCGACCCGAGGGACAGCCATGTTCGAGGACGACGACGACCGGACCTACGAGGTGGTCCGCAACACCGAGGAGCAGTACTCCGTCTGGCCGGCCGGCCGGGTGCTACCCGCCGGGTGGGAGCGGACGGGCGGACGGGGCAGCAAAGCGGACTGCCTCACCCTGATCGACGGCCTGTGGAGCGACCTCCGACCGAAGAGCACACGTGAACGGGCGGCCGCCCGATGACGCAACCGGCCCCTCCGCCGGGACTGTCGCGCCACCAGGGCTTCCGACGACTGTGGGCCGCCCAGACGGTCAGCGTGCTCGGCGCCCAGATCTCCGAACTCGCGCTGCCGCTGGCGGCCGTGACGGTGTTGAACGCCACCCCGTTCCAGGTGGGACTGCTGGCCGCCGTGCAGTACCTGCCGTTCCTGCTGGTCGGCCTGCCGGCCGGGGCATGGGTGGACCGGACGCGCCGACGGCCCGTCATGATCGCAGCGGACCTGGTCCGCTGCGCGGTCCTGCTGACCGTGCCGGCGGCCGCGCTCTGCGGGGTCCTGCACCTGTGGCTGCTGTATCCGGTGGCCTTCGCGGTCGGGGTCATGACGGTCTTCTTCGACCTGGCGGCACAGTCCTTCCTGCCAACCCTGGTCGGCGAGGAGCAGCTCGTCGAGGCCAACACCAGACTTCAGCTGTCCGAGACCGCCGGTCAGCTGGCCGGCCCCGGCGCCGGCGGATTCCTGGTCCAGCTGCTGACCGCGCCGCTCGCGGTGCTCGCCAACGCGCTCGGCTACGCCGGGTCGGCGGCCCTGCTCCTGCTGGTGCGGGTGGAGGAGCGCCCGACCCGCGACGCGGTCCGGCCGGGACTGGTGGCGGAGGTCAAGGACGGCCTCGGGTACGTGTTCCGGCATCCGCTGCTGCGCCCGATAGCGCTGAGCGCGGGGATCGCCAACCTCTTCGGCCTGTTCGGAATGGTCCAGGCGATCCTGGTGCTCTACGCGGTCCGTGACCTGCGGCTCTCGCCGGCCGGGCTGGGCACCACGCTCGCGATCGCGAACGCAGGCGTACTGCTCGGCTCGCTCGCCAACGGCCGGGTGGTGCGGCGCCTCGGCGTCGGGCCGTCGCTCACCTGGGCCGCCTTCGGGCTGGGCGGCACCCTCCTGCTGCTGCCGCTGGCCACCCCCGGCACCGCGATGCCCGTCCTGGCGGTCGCGATGGCCCTGGCCGGGCTGTGCGCCTCCGTCTTCAACATCAACCAGATCAGCCTGCGGCAGTCCGTCACCCCCGCCCCGATGCGCGGGCGCATGACGGCGACGCTGCGGTTCGTGGTCTGGGGCGTCATCCCCGTCGGGACCTTCCTCGGAGGCGCACTGGTCGGCCCGCTCGGACTGCGCGGCGCCCTCTGGCTCGCCGGTGCGGGCAGCGTCCTCGCCGGGCTGCCGCTGCTGTTCTCCGCCGTGCACGCACTGCGGGCCATGCCCGACGCCGCCCCGACCGCCCGATCGATGAGCCAGGAGACCCTTCATGCCTGAGGTTCCGGGGCACACCGCCCCACGCTGGCTGGTCAACCGCCGCAAGCGCCCCGACGCCCCGATCCGGCTGTACTGCTTCGCCCACAGCGGCGGCTCGGCCGCCGAGTACGTCCGCTGGGGCGACGACGTGCCCGGCATCGAGGTGTGGGGCGTGCAACTGCCCGGCCGCGGCTCGCGGCTCGACGACCCGCCGTACACCCGGGTCGGCCCGCTGGTTCACGATCTGGTGGGACAGGCCGCATTCCGCGCACCGTTCGCCTTCTTCGGACACAGCCTCGGCGCCCTGCTGGCCTACGAGACCGCGCGCGCCCTGCGCGAGCACGGTCTGCCCGGCCCCGAACGCCTGCTGCTGTCCGCCTGCCCGGCCCCGCACCGGCCCCGCGGACTGCCGCCGATCCACCACCTCGGCGACCGGGAGCTGTTCACCGCCATCCAGGGACAGTACGGCTCACTCCCCGACGAGGTGGCCGAGGACCCGGACCTGCTCGCGATCGTGATGGCCTCGCACCGCTGCGACTTCGAACTGGTCGACAGCTACCGCCACACCCCAGGCGAGCCCCTCGACCTGCCGCTGCACGTCTTCGGCGGCACCGAGGACCGGCTCCCCGCCGAAGAACTCACCCGGTGGCAGGGCCACAGCCGCGGACCGTTCGCCCTGAACCTGCTGCCGGGCGGTCACTTCTACCTCCGCGAGCACCGCGCCGCCCTGCTCGCACTGATCCGGGCCGCACTCACCGACCGCCGGCGCGCCGGGTCGCCCGTCCACCCGCTCTCCCACGACCTGTGAAAGCAGACATGACTCACGACACCGCCGCCCCGGCCGGCTTCCTCGCCGCGCTCCACCTGGGGCACGTGCGCTGGGACCTGATCAGCCCCTTCCCCGCCCCGTCCGACGAGGACCGCGCCCGCGGCGACGCCGCCGTCGCCGAGCTGATGCGCTTCCTCCAGGAGACCGTCGACCCGACGGAGGTGGACCGCACCGCGCAGCTGCCCGACGGCTTCCACGAAGCCTGCGCCGCCCGCGGCTACTTCAGGCTTCAGGACCCGCTTGAGCGCGGCGGTCTGGGACTGTCCGCCCACAACGCCTTCCGGATGATCCAGGCCGCCGCGAGCTGGTCGGTGACCGCCTGCTACGCCATGTCCGTCCACCTCGGACTGGGCGCCGGCGCCTACCTGCCGATCCTGGCCGACGGCGAGCTGAAGTCCGAACTCGAACGGCTGCTCGCAGCGGGCGCGATCTCCGGCGACGCCGACACCGAGCCCACCGGTGCGATCAACCGGACCCGGGCCACCACCGCGGTGCCGACCGAGGACGGCACCGGATTCCGGATCAGCGGCGAGAAGGTGTTCATCCAGAACGGCCCGATCGCGGGCCTCCTGAGGGTCTCGGCCACCGTGCACGACAACGACCGGGAGTACATCCGGCTGTTCTTCGTCGACACCACCGACCCCGGCTTCACGGTCAGGTCCTGGCACGAGTACCTGGGTCTCAAGGGCCTGCCCAACGCGGCCCTCACCTTCGACCGGGTCTTCGTCCCGCACAGCCGGGTCTTCACCCTCGACGGACTGACCGCCGAGGACGAGTGGCGTCTGGCCCCCGAACTGCACACCATCAGCGTCCGAGGCCGGATGTACCCCATCTCGGCGCCCGCCCTGGCGATCGGCCGGCTCTGCCTGCACTGGTCCCGGGAGTTCGTCCGGCGGCGTTCGGTCGGCGGCATCGGGCTGGAGCAGTACGACGAGATCCAGCGCATCGTCGCCGCCAACCTCGCCGAGACCTTCGCCGTGGAGAGCGTGGTGGAGTGGTGCCTGCTGGCCGAGGAGCGCCACCCGGGGATCGACCTGGATCCGGAGCAGACGGCAGCCAAGAACATCAGCTCGATGACCAGCTGGCGCATCGTCGACCGCACCCTGTCCCTGCTGGCCGCCGAGGGCTTCGAGACGGCGACGAGCAAGGCCCGGCGCGGTGCTCAGCCGCTGCCGGTGGAGCGGTTCTTCCGCGACGCGCGTGCCCTGCGGGTGGCCGGCGGGGTGGACTTCCTCGTGGACCACTGGGCAGCCCGGCACCTGCTCTCGCGCCACTACCCGAAGCCGCAGGCCATCGCGGAGGCCGCGACCGACCTCACCGCAGCGGACGCCTGCCTGTCCCCGCGCAACCGGGACCACCTGCGCTTCGTGGCCGAACAGGCCGTGCAGTTCGCCCGCCTCAGCCGCGACCTGGTGGACCGACACCCCGACCCCGAGGAGCTCTTCGCCGAGGAACGCACGCTGATCCTGCTCAACCGGCTCTCCGCCGAGCTGTTCAGCATGTCCGCGGTGCTGGCCAACGCCGCCCGACTGCACCGTGAGGGCACGGGACCGGCCCAGGACCTCGCCGACGTGTTCTGCGCCGACGCACGCCACCGCATGGCGGACGCCCAGCGGCGCCTTGCCGACACCGACGGGCCCGACCACGCCGGCGTCTGTGCGCAGTGGCTTCACGGCGACCGTCTGGAGTTCCTGCTCCGCGACACCGTCACCGCCACCCCACCCGCCCGCTGAGCAGGTGGCATCCGAGGCCGCCCCGGCCACCAGCCCCGCACACCGAACGACCACCGACCCGGAAAGGGCCGCGCCCATGTTCGACCTCTCCCGTTCCCAGGAGATCGTCTGGCTGCACGAGGAACTCTTCCCCGAGAGCCGTGCCTACAACTTCACCGCCTCCCTCGACCTGCGCGGCCCGCTGGACGAGCCGGCCCTGCGGCAGAGCCTGGCGACCGTGCTCGCCCGCCACGACGCGTTCCGCCTCGAACTCGATCCCGAGGACTTCCCACCGAAGCAGCGGGTGAACGGCACCTGCGCACCCCGCTACCGCACCGTGGACCTGACCGGTGCCGACGACCACGAGGCCGCCTTCGAGGACCTGTGGCGCGAGCAGCACGACGAGCCCTTCGACACCGCCGAAGCGCCCATGGTGCGGTGGAGCCTGATCAGGCTGGCCGAGGACCACCACCGGCTGCTTCACACCGAGCACCACCTGGTGCACGACGGCTGGTCCTTCGGCCTGGTCCTGCGCGACCTGTTCACCACCTACCGCGCGCTGGCCCAGGGCATCCCGGCCGACCTGCCCGAGCCCCGCTCCTACCTCGAACACGTCCGCCGGTCGGTGGCCGCCGAGGAACGACCGGGCCACCGGGACGACGCCCTGGCGTACTGGCGGGGCGCTCTGGACGGCGCCGCCTTCGACCTGCCGCTGCCCGGCCCGGCCGACCCGGGACGGGTCCGCGACGTCCCGCACGGCGACCAACTGCGCCAGCTGCTGGAGCCCGAGCTGGCCGAGCGCCTGCGGACAGCCGCCCGCCGACACGGGCACACCCCGTTCTCGGTTCTGCTCACCCTCTTCGCGGAGCTCCTGCGCAGGCAGAGCGGCCGGTCCGACCTGGTGATCGGCAGCGCGGTGGGCAACCGCCCGCCCGGCTTCCAGGAGAGCGTCGGGATGTTCGTCAACACCATCCCGCTGCGCATCCGCCTCCAGCCCGACGACAGTGCGCTGAACGCGGTCGACGAGGTCACCGAGGTCCTGATCCGCTCGCTGCCGCACCAGGGCGTCCCGGTCCAGGACCTGGCCCGCGAGCTCGGAGAACACTCCGGCACCGGCCTGGACAACCCACTGTTCCACGTCATGTTCAGTGCGCACGACGCGCCGATCCCGCACGTCGAGGGGCTGGACCTTGAGGTGTCCATCCACGAGGCGTTCAACACCGGTACCTCCCGCTTCGCCCTCGACGTGGTCCTGATCCCCGACTCCCGCCGGACCGTCAACGCCCGCTCGGGCCCGGGCGGCATGCTGCTGATCTGGGACTTCGCCACAGACCTGTACGACGGCCCCCGGATCGCCGAGATGCAGCGGCAGTTCACCGCGCTGCTGGAGGCCTACCTCGCCGACACCGCAACCGGCCTCGCCGCACTCACCGCGCCGGCCGATGACCGGCCGGCCGATGACTGACCGGCCGATGACTGGCCGGCCAAGGACTGACCCCACGACCCCGAACCATGCCCCGAGGAGACCAGATGACTTCCCACGATCCGACCGGCCACCAGCTGCCCAGCATCGCCTGGGGAGGTGAGCCCGCGCCCGCTCCCGCACCGGGGGCGGGACCACTCGACTGGTTCGACAGCCGGCTGGCCGAACAGCCCGACGCCCCGGCGGTCGTGGACGGCACCATCACCTGGAGCTACCGCGAGCTCGACCGGGCCTCCGCCCGGATCGTGCAGGCCCTCGGCGGCCGGGTCACCCGCGGCGAGCTGGTGGGAGTCTGCCTGGAACGTTCCGCGCTGCTGGTGGCCGCGGCGGTCGCGTTGGCCAGGATCGGCGCGGTCCATCTCTCCCTCGGCGCGCAGCCGGGGGCCGCGCGGGTGGAATCGATCACCGAGGACGCCGACATCGGCTGCCTGCTCACCGACGGCACCACCACCCCGCCGCCCGGCTGGACCGTTGCGCCGGCCGACGCGGTGGACGGGCTCATGGTCGCCCTGCGCGGCGGACGGACGAACGGCGCGCCCGGCGGTGCGCCCGGTGGTGCGTCCAGCGGTGCCTTCTGCGCCGTCACCACCTCGGGCAGCACCGGCAAGCCCAAGATCGCACTGCTGCCCCAGGGGGCGATGGCCAACCTGGTCCGCTGGACCTGCGACCGGCTCGACATCGGTCCCGGGTCCCGGGTGGGTCTCTTCGTCGGCACCACCTTCGACGCCCACCTCAAGGAGTTGTGGGAGGCCTTGTCGTCGGGCGCCACCTTGCACGTCGCGCCCGAGGACGCCCGCGGCTCGACGGCCGAACTGTTCCAGTGGTGGCAGGAGTCGGGCCTCACCCACTGCCTGCTGCCGACCCCGCTCGCCGACCTCGCCTTCACCCAGCCGTGGCCCGCCGGCCTGGCCATGCGCCACATCCTGGTGGGCGGCGACCGGATGCGGGTGCGGCCGCCCGCGCAGTGCACGGCGGTCGTGCACAACGTGTACGGCCCCGCCGAGGCCACCGTGCTCACCACCACCCACCGCCTGCAACCCCGGAGCGACGACCCGACCGCCCCCGTGCCGATCGGACGGCCGCTGACCGGCTACGCCGTCTTCATCACCGACGAGGACGGCCGGATCCTGCCCAGGGGACAGGCCGGAGAGGTCCGGATCGGCGGTGCGGGCCTGGCGCTCGGCTACGTGGACCCGCAGCGGACCGCCGAACGCTTCGTGCCGGCCCCCGCAGGTCAACCGTACGTGGACCGTGTCTACCGGACCGGCGACAAGGCGGTGATGCGCGCCGACGGACTGCTGGAATTCCTCGGCCGCACGGACGACCAGGTGAAGATCAGCGGCGCGCGGATCGAACCGGCCGAGGTCGAGGCCGCCCTGGAAACCCACGACTCGGTCCGGCGCGCCGTCGTGGTCCCGTACCAGGGCACCGGCGGCGTCCTACGGCTGGCCGCCTTCCTCCGGCTCGCCGAAGGGGCGCAGGCCGACGAGGAGGCCGTGCTGGCCGCCGCCCGCGCCCGGGTACTGAAGCAAGCGGTGCCCGTCATGGTCCGCTTCGTCGACACCTTCCCGCTGAACGCCAACGGCAAGGTCGACCGCGCACTGCTCGCCCGGCAGGCCGCCCCCGCAGCGTCCACCGCACCTGGGGCGGCGCCGACCCAGCAGGCCCCGCAGGCAGCGGACACCGACGCGTTCCTGCTCGTGGCCTGCCGCCGGCTGCTCGACCGGCCCGACCTCACGCCCTCCGACAACTTCGCCGAATCGGGCGGGACCTCGCTGGCCGTCGCGCGCCTGATCGCGCTGATCGAAAGCACCTACCCGATCCGGGTCAAGGCCGCAGAGGTCATGCGTCAGCCCGACGTGGCAGCCCTGGCTGCCCTGGTCGACACCCGCCGCGCGGGGTCGGCGCGCAGCTGAACACTCCCGCCATCACCGCGCACCCGTCCCCTGAGAGGACCTTCCGTGGACCGCCCCACCCTGACCACGCAGTATCTGGCCGAACTGAGCGAAAGTACGGCCACCGCGGCCGAACTGCTCGGTCGTGCGCAGCACGACGCCGTGCTCGCCCTCGACTACGAGAACCGCTTCCTGCCCCGCCCGCTCTTCCTCGGCCACGAAGAGCAGGAGCAGCTGACGGACGATCTGGAAACGCTCCACACCGCGCTGTTCAGCCTGCCCGACAGGCTCTTCGACGGCGACCTCGGCGCGTTCGCCCGGGCCGTCGGCATGACCGAGACCCAGACCGAGGTGATCCTGCGCAGCCAGGGCGCCGGCGCGACCCGCATGGCCCGTACGGATCTGTGCGTCGACGACAGCGGATTCAAGGTCGTGGAAGTCAACATGACCAGCTCGCTCGGCGGCCTGGGCAACGGCGTGATGGCCGAGGCCCTGCTGGAACACCCGCTCCTCGCCGACTTCGCCACCCGGCACGGCCTCGGCTTCGCCGACACCGCCGGGGAACTGCTGCACACCATGTACGCCGCCACCGGGTTCGACCCGCAGTCCCGGCCGGTCATCGCGGTCGCCGACTGGCCGAGCAGCTACCTGAGCGGCTGGGCCGCCTTCCTGGAGGCGTTCTGCGCCCGTCTTCGGGCCCTGGGCGCAGACGCACACCCCTGCCACATCGGCCAGCTCGACTACCGCGACGGCCGGGTCTGGCTCGGCGACCGGGCCGTCGACATCATCCACCGGATCTTCCTCGCCGAGGACCTGCTCGAATCCCCCGAAGCCCCGGCGCTGATGGACCGGGTCGTGCGCGCCGCCGCAGCCGACCAGGTGAAGCTGTTCGTCCCGCTGGACGCGGAGCTCTACGCCAGCAAGACCACGCTCGCGATGCTCTCGGACGAGAAGAACCGGCACCTGTTCGGCACCGAGGAGCTGGCGGCGTTCGACCGCATCCTGCCGTGGACCCGAACCGTCCGGCCCGGCACGGTGACGCTGGAGAGCGGACAGCCGGTGGAACTGCTCGACTACGCCCGGGCGAACCGACACGACCTCGTCCTCAAACCGACGGTCCTGCACGGTGGCAGCGGTGTGGTCCTCGGCGGGGACGTGACCGAGGAGAGCTGGGCCAAGCACCTCGACGCCGCGCTCGGCAAGCCCTCCATACTGCAGCGCCGGATCCGCCCGGTCACCGAACTCTTCCCGGACGAGGACGGCCGGCTGCAGCCCTGGCTGACGGTCTGGGGCGTGTTCACCATGGCGCGCGGCTTCGCCGGCATCATGGCCCGCGCCACCCGCCTGGAAGCCAACGTCGGCGTGGTCAACATCACCAACGGAGCACACGCCGGCACCGGACTGTACGAGCTGCCGCCCCGCAGGCGCACCGATGAGTGACCGACTCCACCGGCGACGTCGCACACAGCAGCCGCCCGCCGGACGAGCCCGTGTCCCCGTTCCCTTCGAACCGATGCCGGTTCAGCGGTGTTCGGGGTTGTCGGAGTCGAAGCGGCAGCCGGCGTCCCACTCGGAGCGCTGGTTGCCGTGGGCGGGGATGCCGCCGGCGTCCCTGAGCATGCGGGCCAGGTGGAGCTGGTTCCAGGTCATGAAGGTGGTGTTGCGCCTGGTGAAGTCGTTCTCCGGGCCGCCGGAGCCGGGGTCGAGGTAGGAGGGCCCGGGGCCGGCCTCGCCGACCCAGCCGGCGTCGGCCTGCGGCGGGATGGTGTAGCCGAGGTGCTGGAGGCTGTAGAGGACGTTCATCGCGCAGTGCTTGGCGCCGTCCTCGTTGCCGGTGATCAGGCAGCCGCCGACCCGGCCGTAGTAGGCGTACTGGCCCTCGGAGTTGAGGATCGACGAGCAGGCGTAGAGCCGTTCGACGACCTTCTTCATCACGGAGGAGTTGTCCCCGAGCCACACCGGTCCGGCCAGCGTGAGGATGTCGGCGGCCATCACCTGGGAGTAGATCACCGGCCACTCGTCGGTCTCCCAGCCGTGCTCGGTCATGTCCGGCCAGACGCCCGTCGCGATGTCGATGTCCACCGCGCGCAGGACGTCGACCTGGACACCCTGGCGTTCCAGGATGCCGGTGCTGACGTCGATCAGGCCCTGGGTGTGGCTGCGCTCCGGGGAGCGCTTCAGCGTGCAGTTGATCACCAGGGCACGCAGGTCGGCGTACGACGTCGTCGGGTCCGGCACGAAGTCCTCCTCCAGGAGCTGTGGGAGCCCGGTCGGGTCGTGGTCTGGTCGTGGACTCCCCGCACAGCTCACCAGTCCGGTGTGGCGGGCGCCCGCGGAGCTGGGCCGGACGCCTGACGGTCTGCCGTTCGGTCGGTTCTGGTCGCCCGCCGCGACCGCCGCGCGGACAATGGCCCCGAGGGGGACCGGGGCGAGGGACAGCCTTCGCGGGCGCAGCGCACCGGGGCCGTGCAGGGGCTCGGGGGCCGAGGAGGAAGCCGTGCCAGTGTGGCACCTGCGGGACTTCCACGACGACGATCTGGACCAGGCGATCCAGCTGTGGGACCAGGGCCGGCACGCCGACCTGTCCCTCCCGGTCTTCCCCGTCTCCGACGTCGTCGCCGCGGCACGCGGGGGACAGCCGGCCGTGGTCGCCCTGGTCGGGGAGGAGCTGGTCGGCATGGCGGTCGCCCGGGCCGAGGGCGAACGCGGATGGATCATGATCGTCGCCCTGTCCGGCGCGTGGCGCAACCGTGGCCTCGGCAGCGCGTTGATCACTCAGGTCGAACAACGTCTGCGGGCGAAGGGAGTGCGGCGGTTCAGCGCGGTCCTCACCCCCGGCTCGACCGGGACGGCGGCCCTGGAGAACTCCGGCTACCGCCAGGTGAGCGGGCTGGTCTACTACGAGAAGCTGGAACACCCGGACGCGGGAGACGCCGGGCTGCTCGCCCAGCTCGGCGGCCGGGTCATGCCGCACGGGCTGTGGGAGCGGCTCGCGGGGATGCATGCGGCCAAGGACGCCATCGAACGGCGGATCGTGCTCCCGCTCACCGAACCGGAGCTGGCCGAGAGCTACGGAGTCCGCCCGCCCAAGGCGGTCATCCTCTTCGGTCCGCCCGGAACCGGGAAGACCACGTTCGCCAAGGCGGTCGCCTCACGGCTGGGCTGGCCGTTCGTGGAGCTGTTCCCGTCCCGACTGGCGGCCGACGCCGACGGGGCCCTCGCGGCCTCGCTGCGCGAGGTCTTCGCGGACCTGGCCGATCTCTCCAGCGTGCTGCTCTTCATCGACGAGGTCGAGGAGATCGCCGCCGCCCGCTCCGGCACCGCCGTCGACCCCGGACACGGTGTCACCAATGAGCTCCTCAAGCTCATCCCGGCGTTCCGCGACCACGACGACCGGTTGCTGATCTGCGCCACCAACTCGCTGCGCACCCTCGACTCGGCGTTCCTGCGGCCGGGCCGCTTCGACTACATCATCCCCGTCGGTCCGCCCGACGCCGTCGCGCGCGAGGCGATCTGGCGCCGCTACCTCGGGCCGAGCGCGCAGCGGGTCGACATCGACAGGCTGGTCTCCGCCAGCGAGATGTTCACCCCCGCCGACATCGAGTACGCCGCCCGTAAGGGCTCCCAGCAGGCCTTCGAGAACGAGATCACCCACCGCACCGGGCTCCCCGCCGGTACCGACGACTTCCTCGCGGCGATCGCCGCCACGCGTCCCACCCTCACCGCGCAGGCCCTGGAGACCTTCACCGAGGACATCGAGCGCCACGTCCGCACCTGAGACCGGCGGACCCGGCGCGCCTGGGACGGCGGCCCCGGCGGAGCGGGTGAGTCGTGGCCGCCCCGGCGTCGGTTCCGGGGCGGCCACGTCGCGACAGACGCTTCCGGAGCCTGCCGCGTTGCGTAGCTTAGCAGTTGCTAATATTGGCAAATAGTCCCGGGCCGACCGCCCTCGCCCCACGCCGACCAGGCCGTTCGACCACGTTGCTACAGTCTCCACCGATGAAGCCAAGCCCAACCAGCGCCCGGCAGGGGCGGTGAATCCCATGACGGCCGACTCGCCACGCAGGCCCTCGGTCATTGCCGTGCCGCTCTACCAGCACAAGGCCGAGTTCTTCAAAACCCTCGGCCACCCCGTGCGCATCCGCGTCCTGGAGCTCCTGAGCGAACGCGAGCACGCCGTCGCCGAACTGCTGCCCGAGGTCGGCGTCGAGCCGGCCCACCTCTCCCAGCAGCTCGCCATCCTGCGCCGCGCCGGCGTCGTGGTCTCCCACCGCGAGGGCGCCGCCGTCGTCTACCGGCTCACCAGTCCCGAGATCGGCGAACTCCTGGCCGTCGCCCGCGCCATCCTCGCCGCCCTGCTGACCGACCGCGCCGGACTCCTCGACGACCTGCGCCCCGGGGCCGGTCCCACGCCCGACGGCTGATCCGCGGCGGGCAGAGCTCACCGAACCCCCCCTGCTCCCGAACCCCCTGCTCCCGGGGCCCCGCCCGACCGGGCGGAGCTCCGGGAGGGGGTGGTCAGCTGAGGGTGCGGACTGCGGCGGCGTCGTAGGGGAGCAGGTCGGCGAAGCGGCCGGAGAGGACCTTGGCGGCCCACTGCGGGTCCTGGAGGAGGGCGCGGCCGACGGCGACCAGGTCGAACTCGTCGCGCTCCAGGCGGTCGAGCAGGTTGTCGATGCCCTGGACCGGGGCGCCCTCGCCCATGAACGCGCGGACGAAGTCGCCGTCGAGGCCGACCGAGCCGACGGTGATGGTGGGGCGGCCGGTGAGCTTCCTGGTCCAGCCGGCCAGGTTGAGGTCCGAGTCGTCGAACTCGGGGAGCCAGTAGCGGCGGGTCGAGGCGTGGAAGGCGTCGACGCCGGCCTCGGCGAGCGGGGTGAGGATCGCCTCCAGCTCCTGCGGGGTCTCGGCGAGGCGGGCGTCGTAGTTCTCCGACTTCCACTGCGAGTAGCGGAAGATCACCGGGAACTCCGGCGAGACGGCGGCGCGCACCGCGGCGACGAGCTCGGCCGTGAACTTCGTCCGGGCGACCGGGTCGCCGCCGTACTCGTCGGTGCGGCGGTTGGTGCCCGCCCACAGGAACTGGTCGAGCAGGTAGCCGTGGGCGCCGTGCAGCTCGACGCCGTCGAAGCCGATCCGCTCGGCGGCCGCGGCGGCCTCGGCGAACGCGCCGATGACGGCGTCCAGGTCGGCGCGGGTCATCGCCCGGCCCGTTCCCTCGGTGCCGTCCAGGCGGATGCCGGACGGGCCGACGGCGGGGGCGTCGGCGACCGGCGGGTCGCCCTGCTTGCGCACCATCCCGATGTGCCAGAGCTGCGGCACGATGGTGCCGCCCGCCGCGTGGACGTCCTCGGCGACGCGGGCCCACCCGGCCAGCTGCTCCTCGCCGTGGAAGCGCGGGATGTCGTCGCTCTGCCCGGCGGACTCGTGGCCGACGTACGTCCCCTCGGTGACGATCAGACCGACGCCCGCGGCGGCGCGGCGGGCGTAGTACGAGCGGACGTCCTCGCCGGGCACGCCGCCCGGGGAGAACTGGCGCGTCATCGGCGCCATCACGATGCGGTTGGGCACGGTCAGCCCGTTGATCGTGACGGGCCGGGACAGGATCTCGGCCGCGCGGGAGGAGGCGGGCTCGGTGGACGGGACGGGCTCGGTGACGGTCATGGGGATCCTCGCGGGTACCGGTGGTGTGCGCCGGAGCGGAAACGGTTGCCCGTGCCAACCACCTCCACGGCTTCGGCATTTCGTCGGCCGCGCGGTTCCCGCTGTGATCCGCGCCACTGCTCGCCAGTGGGGATCGGCCGTGGCGCGTCGACCGCTCAGCCGGCCGAGCGGGCGGGGGTGACCGTGCTCGACATGTCGGCGATCATGTCCGTGCGGTTTCGAATCGAAAGGAACGCAGATGAGCGGAATCCCGGCGGAGATCGACACTCCGGACATCGTGGTCGACCTGGAGGTGCTCGAACGGAACATCGAGCGCATGGCGGCGGCACTGCGGGCCAGGGGCCTGCGGCTGCGTCCCCACGCCAAGACCCACAAGATGCCGGAGATCGCCGCGCGGCAGCTCGCGGCGGGGGCCGTCGGGCTGACGGTGGCGACCATCGGGGAGGCCGAGGTCTTCGCCGAGCACGGCGCCACCGACCTCTTCATCGCCTATCCGCTGTGGATCGGGCCCCGGCAGGCGGAGCGGCTGCGGCGGCTCGCCGGCACGGCGCGGATCGCGATCGGGGTGGACTCCGTCGAGGCGGCCGAGGCGGCGGGCCGTCACCTCGGGTCCGCGGCCGGCGACATCGAGGCCGTGGTGGAGATCGACAGCGGCCACCACCGCAGCGGCGTCCTGCCGGAGCAGGCCGTGGTGGTGGCCCGGGCCGCGGCCGCGGCGGGGCTCCGCGTCGGCGGGGTGTTCACCTTCCCGGGGCACAGCTATGCGCCGGGCATGCCCGCGAAGGCGGTCGAGGAGGAGCAGCAGGCCCTCGGGCGGGCGGCCGGACTGCTCGCGGCGGCCGGCTTCGAGATCACGCGGGTGAGCGGCGGATCGACCCCGACCGCGGAGCTGACCGGAGCAGCGGGGGCGAACGCGGGCGCGGGGCAGGGCGCGAGCGCGGAGCCGGTCGGGAGCGCGGAGCAGGGCGGGGACCCGGCGCTCACCGAGGTGCGGCCGGGCGTCTACGTGTTCGGCGACGCCCAGCAGTTCGAACTCGGACGGTGCACCCTCGCGGACATCGCGCTGACGGTCGCGGCGACCGTCGTCAGCAGGCACGAGGGGGACGACACCACGCCGCGGCGGGTCGTCCTGGACGCGGGCAGCAAGGTCCTCGGCGGTGACCGGTCCGCCTGGGCGACGGGCTTCGGCCGGCTCATCGACCACCCCGAGGCCCGCATCACGGCGCTCTCCGAGCACCACGCCACCGTGGTGTGGCCCGAGGACAGTGACCTGCCCGCGCTGGGGGAGCGGCTGCGGGTGGTCCCCAACCACGTCTGCGTCGCGGTGAACCTCGTCGACGACGTCGCGGTGGTCCGGGCCGGCGAGCTCGTGGACCGCTGGCGGGTGGCCGCCCGCGGCAGGAACGCCTGACCGGGGCACCCTTCCCGGGGGCCGGATCCCGCCTCACCGCGGGATCCGGCTTCACTGCAGGATGTTGATCGCGCGGGCGATCACCAGGCCGGCCAGGATGAGGGAGGTCGCGGCCTCCACCATCATCAGCAGCTTGGCCCACCTCTTGATCGCGGAGATGTCGGTGGGGCTGAAGGCGGTCGCGGTCCAGAAGGACAGTGACAGGTAGTCGGTGAAGTTCGGCACCCAGTCGGGCGGCGCGTGGGCGCTGTGCTGCATCTCGGGGAACACGAACGTGGGCGGCACGTCGGGCCGGTTGGCGCGGGCGGCGGCGCCGCCGCGGTCCAGGTCCCAGTACCAGAGCGCGAAGGCGATCACGTTCGTCACCCAGGTCACGCCCCCGGTGGCCAGCAGGCCGGTGGCGTTGTTGGCGAACAGCTTGTTGTTGGTCAGGATGTCCGTCACCAGGTGGATGCCCGCGTGCAGGTTCGATGCGGTGACGAAGGCGATCAGGGCCTCGGTGACCACCCGCAGCCAGGTCTTCTGACGGTCGATCCGCCCGGGGTCGCCGATGATCAGCACCGCCAGCAGCGTGAACATCACCACCGGAACCAGCCAGACCGGGTCCAGCCGGTACGACGCCGGCAGTGCCACGTGGAGCACCGCGGCGGTCGCGACCGCCACCCCCACCGGCCACCAGTGCTCGCCCCGCTCGGTGGCCGGAGCGGGTGTGACCGGCGGCGGACCGGCTGGGCCGGGGCTTGGTGGCATGCCTCATTGTCACCTCGCCGACCCGGCTGCGCGGTGTTGCCGCCGCCGCGCGCCGTGCGGCACATGATCGCCGACTGTTACCCGATGGTGACGTTCCGTCCACAACCGATCCGGGGCAGTGGGTGTCCTTACAGACGGCAGACCCCGAACGGCGGTACGTACGCCCTTCGGGCCGGACAACCACCTCCCCTCGAAAGGGGTGCACCCGTGATCGTCTCCAAGCGGACCTCCCTGCGCCTGGCCGCCGTGGCCACCCTCGGCGCGCTCTCCCTCGGTCTGGCGGGCACCGCCATGGCCGCGGCCCCCGTCGCCCAGCCCGCCCCCGTCGCCCAGCCGGTCGCCGTCGCCCAGCCGGTCGCCGCGCACGCCGCCATCACCGCCAAGCCGTCGGTCTCCTCCGTCCAGGCGTGGCAGCTGTTCCGCGTCACCGGCACGACCACCGGCCTCCAGGCGGGCAGCAAGGTGACCCTGCAGCAGAAGCAGCACGGCGCCTGGGTCACGCTGCCGGCCTCCGTCACCACCGCCCGCAACGGCTCCTACTCGCTCGGTGTGAAGCTCGGCCTCAAGGGCCTGAACGAGCTGCGCATCGTCAGCGGAGACACCGCCTCCCCGGTCTTCACCGTCACCGTGCGCTGACCCACTGACCCACTGACCCGCCGGGCCCGGGGCCGTGAGGCCGCGGAGCCCCGGGAACGCGGGAAGGGGGCGTCCGTTCCGGCGGACGCCCCCTTCCCGCTGTGCTGTGCCGTGCGCGCCGCGTCGCCCCGACCGTGATCGGCCGCTCGCGGGGCCGGCCGTTACTGCGGCGTCACGTAGGCGCCGGAGATGCCGCCGTCGACGAGGAAGGTGTTGGCGGTCATGAAGGACGAGTCGTCGGAGGCGAGGAAGGCGACCGCGGCGGCGATCTCCTCGGGCTCGGCGAAGCGGCCGAGCGGGATGTGGACCAGGCGGCGGGCGGCCCGCTCCGGGTCCTTGGCGAACAGCTCCTGCAGCAGCGGGGTGTTCACCGGGCCGGGGCACAGGGCGTTGACCCGGATGCCCTCGCGGGCGAACTGCACGCCCAGCTCGCGGGACATGGCCAGCACGCCGCCCTTGGAGGCGCTGTAGGAGATCTGCGAGGTGGCCGCGCCCATCACGGCGACGAAGGAGGCGGTGTTGATGATCGAGCCCTTGCCCTGGCGCTGCATGTGCGGGATCGCGTACTTGCAGCACAGGTAGACGCTGGTCAGGTTGACCTCCTGGACCCGCTTCCAGGCGTCCAGGCCGGTGGTGAGGATGGAGTCGTCGTCCGGCGGGGAGATACCCGCGTTGTTGAAGGTGATGTCGAGCCGGCCGTACTCGTCGACGGCCCGCTGGAAGAGGTCGCGCACCGCGTCCTCGTCGGTGACGTCGGCCTGGATGAACAGGCCGCCGACCTCGTTCGCGGCCTTGGCGCCGGTCTCGGCGTCGAGGTCGACGCAGACCACCTTGGCGCCCTCGGCGGCGAAGCGGCGGGCGGTCGCCAGGCCGATGCCGCTGCCCGCGCCGGTGATGACGGCCACCCGGCCGTCGAGTCGCTGGGTCATGGTGATCATTCCTCCGTGGAGATGAAGACGTTCTTGGTCTGGGTGAAGGCGTCCAGCGCGTCCGGGCCGAGCTCGCGGCCGAGGCCGGACTGCTTGAAGCCGCCGAAGGGCGTGGTGTAGCGCACCGAGGAGTGCGAGTTGACGGAGAGGTTGCCGGCCTCCACGCCGCGCGAGACCCGCAGGGCCCGCCCGACGTCCCTGGTCCAGATGGAGCCGGACAGCCCGTACTCGGTGGCGTTCGCGATGCGCAGGGCGTCCTCTTCGTCGCGGAACGGGACGACCGCGACGACCGGGCCGAAGATCTCCTCGGTGAAGGCGCGGTCGTCGTGCCGCACCGGTGCGAGGACGGTCGGCGGGTACCAGAAGCCGGGCCCGTCGGGGGCGCTGCCGCGGAAGGCGACGGCCGATCCGTCCGGGACGTAGGAGGCGACGCGCTCCCGGTGGGCGGCGGAGATCAGCGGCCCCATCTCGGTCTTCTCGTCGCCCGGGTCGCCGACCCGCACGCCGCGGACGGCCGGCTCCAGGAGCGCCAGGAAGTCGTCGAGGACGGAGGCCTCGACCAGGATCCGGGAGCGGGCGCAGCAGTCCTGGCCGGCGTTGTCGAAGACGGCGTAGGGCGCGGTCGCGGCGGCCTTGGCGAGGTCGGCGTCGGCGAAGACGATGTTGGCGCTCTTGCCGCCGAGTTCGAGGGTGACGGGCTTCACCTGGGCGGCGCAGCCCGCCATGATCTCCTTCCCGACCCGGGTCGAGCCGGTGAACACGACCTTGCGCACGTCGGGGTGGGTGACGAAGCGCTGTCCGACGACGGGGCCGCGGCCGGGCAGGACCTGCAGCACGCCCTCCGGGATCCCGGCCTGCAGGGCGAGTTCGGCGAGGCGCAGGGCGGTGAGCGGGGTGAGTTCGGCGGGTTTGACGATGACGGTGTTGCCGGCCGCCAGCGCCGGGGCGAGGGCCCAGGCGGCGATCGGCATGGGGAAGTTCCACGGCACGATGACGCCGACCACGCCGATCGGTTCCTGGAAGGTGACGTCGATGCCGCCGGCGACGGGGATCTGCCGGCCGAACAGCCGCTCGGGCGCGGCGGCGTAGTACTCGATGACGTCCCGCGCGTTGCCCGCCTCCCAGCGGGCGTTGCCGATGGTGTGGCCGGCGTTGGCGACCTCCAGGGCGGCGAGGTGCTCGCGGTCGGCGTCGACGGCGGCGGCGAAGGCGCGCAGCAGCCGGGCCCGGTCGGCGGGGGCGACCCGGCGCCAGGTGTCGAAGGCGGCGCGGGCGCGGGCGACGGCGGCGTCGGTCTCGGCGAGGCCGGCCAGTTCGACGGTGGTGATCACCTCCTCGGTGGCGGGGTTGACGACCTCGTAGAGGTCCGGTTCGGTCATGGAGCTGTCTCCCTGTGCGTGGCGGTGGTCTGGCCGGCGGCGACCAGGGCCTGGAAGAGGCGCAGGTCGTCGGGGTTCGTCTCGGGGTGCCACTGGACGCCCAGCGCGAAGCGGTGGCCGGCCAGTTCGAGGCCTTCGACGGTGCCGTCGGCGCTGCGGGCGGTGACCTGCAGACCGGCGCCGAGCCGGTCGACGGCCTGGTGGTGGTAGCAGGAGACCTCGGTGTCGGGCCCCAGGACCTCGGCGAGTCGGCTGCCCGCCACCAGGGCGACCCGGTGGCGGACGTAGCGGGCGGGGACGGTCTGGTGGCTCCCGTCGGGCAGGTGCTGGAGCAGGGTGCCGCCGAGTTCGACGTTGAGCAGCTGCATGCCGCGGCAGACGCCGAGCACCGGAAGGTCCCGGCTCAGGGCGGTGTGCAGGAGGGTGCTCTCCCAGTCGTCGCGGGCGTGGTGCGGCGGGCCGGTGCGCGGGTCCGCGTCCGTCGCGTACCGGGCCGGGTCGACGTCCGGGCCGCCGGCCAGCACGAGTCCGTCCAGGGCGTCGAGGAGGTGGTCGGTGCCGCCGGGTTGGGGCGGCAGCAGCACCGGGGTGCCGCCCGCGCGGACGACGGCGTCGACGTACGTCTGGGGCACGAGGGAGGCACGCTGGTTCCAGACGGACCACGCGGCGTCGTCCTGGTAGCTGGTGATGCCGATCAGCGGTCGTCGGCGGTTGTCGCGGGTCACAGCCGCTCGAATCCGCGGCGCCGCTCCCAGTCGGTCACCGCCCGCTCGTAGGAGGCCAGTTCGGTGCGTCCGGCGTGGGTGTAGTGCCGGACGACGTCCTTGCCGAAGGCCTCGGTGGCGACGGCACTGCGTTCGAACGCGTCGACCGCGTCGCGCAGGGTGGCGGGCACTCGGGGCGCGGCGGAGGCGTACGCGTTGCCGGTGAACTCCGGTTCGAGTTCGAGTTGCTGCTCGACCCCGTGCAGTCCGGCGGCGATCAGGGCGGCGACCGCGAGGTACGGGTTGACGTCGCCGCCGGGGACGCGGTTCTCGAAGCGCAGCGACTGGCCGTGGCCGACGACGCGCAGGGCGCAGGTGCGGTTGTCCCGGCCCCAGGCGATGGCGGTCGGCGCGAAGCTGCCGGGCACGTAGCGCTTGTAGGAGTTGACGGTGGGGGCGAGCAGCAGGGCGAAGTCGGCCAGGCAGGCGAGCTGTCCGGCGAGAAAGTGCTCCATGGTGCGGGAGAAGCCGTGCGGACGGTCACCGGCGAACACCGGGGCGCCCTGCTCGTCGCGCAGGCTCAGGTGGATGTGGCAGGAGTTGCCCTCGCGTTCGTCGTACTTCGCCATGAACGTGAGGCTGCAGCCCTCCTGGGCGGCGATCTCCTTGGCGCCGGTCTTGTAGACGGAGTGGTCGTCGCAGGTGGTGAGGGCGTCGGCGTACTTGAAGGCGATCTCGTGCTGGCCGAGGTTGCACTCGCCCTTGGCGGACTCGACGGTGAGGCCGGCGCCGGCCATGCCGTTGCGCAGCCGGCGCAGCAGGGGCTCGATCCGGCCGGTGCCGAGGATGGAGTAGTCCACGTTGTACTGGTTGGCCGGCGTGAGCCGGGTGTAGTCCTTGTCCCAGGCCTGTTCGTAGCTGTCCCGGAAGACGATGAACTCCAGCTCGGTGGCGGCGTGGGCCTGCCAGCCGTAGCCGGCCAGCCGGTCGAGCTGGCGCTGCAGGATCTGGCGGGGGGAGACGGCGACCGGGGTGCCGTCGTGGTGGACGACGTCGCACTGGACCATGACGGTGGCGGGGTGCCAGGGGATGGTCCGCAGGGTGGCGAGGTCGGGGCGCAGCGTCAGGTCGCCGTAGCCGTTCTCCCAGGAGGAGACCTCGTACCCGTCGACGGTGTTCATGTCGACGTCGACGGCCAGCAGGTAGCCGCAGCCCTCCGCGGCGCCGGGCACGACGTCGGCGAGGAAGTACTCGGCGGCGACGCGTTTGCCCTGGAGGCGCCCCTGCATGTCGGTCATGGCGAGCACGACGGTGTCGACGGACCCGTCGGCGACGCGGGTGCGCAGCTCGTCGAGGGTGAGCCGGGGGCGGGTCATCGGACCTCCAGTTCGGTGTCCAGTGCGTCGGGGTCGGACGGGGTGCCGTGGACGTGCGGCCCGGTGAACCAGTGCCGGGCGGAGACCAGCCACCAGATGCCGGCGAAGCCGACCACGACGGCCACCGCGACGGGTGTGTAGTTGAAGCTCTCGGCGGTGATCGGGCTGGCGGTGGGGAGCATGAACAGGACGGTGATCACCGCGGTCCAGACGACCGCGACGATGCCGATCGGCCGGCTCCACCGTCCCAGGTGCCAGGGCCCGCGCTGGAAGTCCTCGCCCTGGCGCAGCCGCAGGTACACCGGGATGACGTAGGAGATGTACAGGCCGATGACGGAGATGGAGGTCACGGCGGTGTACGCGGTGGTGTTCCAGAGCGCGGGCAGTCCGAGCAGCAGGGCGCCGCCGGTCGCGAGCCAGACCGCGTTGGTCGGGGTCTGGGTGCGCGGGTCGATGCGGTGCCACAGGCGGGAGCCGGGCAGTGCGCCGTCCCGGGAGAAGGCGTAGATCATGCGGGAGTTGGCGGTGACGGAGGCCATTCCGCAGAAGAACTGGGCGCCGATGACGATCAGCAGCAGGACCTGGGCGCCGCCGTCGCCGATCGCGTCGATGAAGATCTGCGCGGGCGGGACCTGGGTGTCGCTGTTGAGCGCGCCGTCGTAGTCGCGGATCGCGAAGGTGATGCCGAGCAGCAGGATCCAGCCCGCCGCCAGGGAGACGGTGATGGCGTTGACGATGCCGCGGGGGCCGGAGCGGGCGGCGTCGTGGGTCTCCTCGGTCATGTGCGCGGAGGCGTCGTAGCCGGTGAGGGTGTACTGCGCCATCAGCAGGCCGATCATCGCCACGTAGAACTGGTTGTGGAAGCCGGTCCCGTTGACGAACTCGGTGAGCACGAAGGAGGCCGAGGCGTGCTGGTCGGGGAGCACGGCGAGCGCTCCGACGATGATCGCGACGCCCACCAGGTGCCACCACACGGACACGCTGTTGAGGACGGCGACCAGGCGTACCCCGCGGGTGTTGAGCAGGCCGTGCACCAGCAGGATGACGGCGAAGATCTCCATGGTGTGCTCGGGGCTGGCCTCGATCCCGAAGCGCAGCGTGAGGAAGGCGTTGGTGAAGAACGCGGCGCCGAAGTCGACGCCCGCGGTCACCGCGACCTGGCCGAGGAAGTTGAACCAGCCGGTGAACCAGCTCCATGCTGGGCCGCGGGTGCGGGTCAGCTTGGCCGCCCAGTAGTAGAGCCCGCCGGCCGTCGGGTAGCTGGAGCAGATCTCGGCCATGGCGAGCCCGACGCAGAGCGTGAGCAGGCCGACCACCGGCCAGCCCCAGATGATCAGGGCCGGGCCTCCGGTCTTCATGCCCGTCCCGTACAGCGTCAGGCAGCCGGAGAGGATCGAGACGATGGAGAAGGAGACGGCGAAGTTGGAGAAGCCCGACATCGAGCGGGCCAGTTCCTGGGTGTAGCCCAGCTCGCGGAGCCGTTGTTCGTCGGCGGAAACGGGAGCGGTGTTCTGCGGAAACTTCTCGGGGGCAGGCTGGTCGGGTGAGCGTGCGTCGGTCATGGGCACCCCTGGGGGTTGAGGGTGTGCCGGGGAGCACAGGGCCACGACGGCGTGGCACGGTCGCCCCGACGGGTTCGACGGTCGGACGGCTCGTCAATGGTCTGGAATCAGTCCATTGGGTGGGTGAGCAGCATCGTTCCGGCTGCATCGGGGCCGCGTCAAGAGAAACGGGGGAACAGGTGCCGGAAACCGGTCCGTAGGTACGATTCCGGCGTGGACGTGGACGAATCACGCGAGCGAGCGCGGCTCGACTGGCAGGCCGGAGCGATCTTCCGCCCGGTCCGGACCGGCAACGCCTTCGAGGAGACCGTCGAGCGGCTGCTCCAGGCGATCAAGCTCGGCGTCTTCGGCCTCGGCGACCGGTTGCCCGCCGAACGCGACCTCGCCGTCCGGCTCGGCGTCAGCCGGGAGACCCTGCGGGAGGCGCTGCGCACCCTGCAGCAGGCCGGCTGCGTCGAACCCCGCCGCGGCCGCTACGGCGGCACCTTCGTCACCTACCGGATGCCCGCACCGGACGTCGCCGACCTGCGCCGCGCGGCCCGCGACCTCGGCGGCTCCCTGGAGGACGCACTCACCTACCGTCAAGTCCTGGAAGCAGGAGCCGCCGAGGCCGCCGCCCGTCACCCCCTCACCCCCGACCAGCGGGCCCACCTGGAGAGCCGACTGGCCGACCTGGAGGAAGCCCCGCCCGAGCAGTACCGCCAGCTCGACTCCCGCTTCCACCTCGCCATCGGCGAACTCACCGGCTCCCCGTCCCTCGCCGCGGCCATCGCCGAGGCCAGGATGCGCCTCAACGACCTGCTGAACGCCATCCCCATGCTGGACCGCAACATCGAACACGCCGCCGAGCAGCACCGGGCCATGGTCCGGGCGATCCTCGACGGGGACGGCGACGCCGCCCGCCGCGCCACCGAGGAACACCTCGCCGCGACGGCCGCCCTGCTGCGGGGCTTCCTGGCCTGAGGCGTGGGACCGCCGAGCGCAGTCCGGCGTGCGCGGTCCGGCGCGCCGCAGCGTTCGAGAAGTCGGCGGAGCGTCCAGAGCGTCGGAGCGTTCAAGAAATCAACGGACTCCGACTTAAGAGCCACTTATGGTTACGGACATTGACGTGTCCGGGCCCGAGCGGGAGGGTGATGGGCAGGCGGGCGCAGCGCGCGGCTCCCGCCCTCCCCCCCCGCCTCCTCCACCGCTCCCGGAGTCCCCGTGATCACTCGCAGGACCATGCTCGGCGCCTCCGTCGCGGCCCTGACCGCGCCCGCGCTGGTCGCCGCCCTGTCCCGGACGGCCGACGGCAGCACCACCCCGCAACGCCTCGACGTCGACCTCGTCAACACCGTGTCCTCCCAGCAGGTCCACGCCTACGTCCTCGGCCTCGACCCGGCCCAGGGCAACAGCTGGGCCTTCCTGCGCTCCGACGGCAGCACGCTCTACCACCCGCCCTCCCCGAGCGCCCCGGGCGCACCCCTCGGCGCCGACTGCGCCATCGCCCTGAACGCGCCCGGCGGCACCCCGCGGCGGATCCGGCTGCCGTACCTCTCCAGCGGCCGGATCTACTTCTCCGTCGGCCGCGAACTGGTCTTCCGGATCAACCCGGGCCCGGGCATCGCGCTGCCCTCGGTGAGCAACCCCACCGACCCCAACATCGCCACCGCCTACGGGTTCTGCGAGTTCACCTACGGCCCGGACCAGCTGTACGCCAACATCAGCTACGTCGACTTCGCCGCCGTCCCGATCGCGTTCGACCTCACCGCCGGCAGTGCGCGGCAGCACGTCAGCGGCCTGCCCGCCGGCGGTCTGGAGTCCGCCGCCAACGCGCTGCGCACCCAGGCCGCTGCCGACGGCGGCGACTGGGCCCGGCTGATCGTCCCGGACCCCGCCGGCCGAACCCTGCGCATCCTCAGCCCCAACACGGCGATCAGCGCCGACCCGTCACTGTTCAACGGCTACCTCGACGGCTACCTCACCGCCGTGTGGCAGAAGTACCAGAGCACCGACCTGGTCGTCGACACCCAGGCCGGCTGGGGCACCGTCACCGGCCGGGTCCGCAACGGCGTCCTCACCTTCCCCGGCGTCGGCGGCTTCGCCAAGCCCTCCACCGCCGCCGTCTTCAACTGCAGTTCGGCACCGTTCACCACCGGCAACGACCTGATGGGCAACCTGAGCGCACGACTCGCCGCCGCACTCAACCGCACCACCCTGCTCGACGACCCCCACCAGCCGGACGGCGAGAACCCGGCCGCCTTCTACACCGCTGCGCGCACCAACCACTACGCGCGCGTCCTGCACGCCACCAACCCCGACCACCTCGGCTACGCGTTCCCGTACGACGACGTCCACCCGGCCGGCGTGGACTTCGAGGGCAAGGTGCAGTCGGCGGACCCGACCCTGCTGACCGTCACCGTGGGAGGCACCCAGGGCCCGGTCGACCCCGGGCCGTCACCGCAACCCGGCGGCGGGACGAGCGCCTTCGGCACCATCCGGGCCGAGTCGTACAGCGCGCAGTCCGGCACCGCGCTGGAAACCTGCGGCGACACCGGTGGCGGCCGCGACGTCGGCTGGATCGCGAACGGCGACTGGCTCGCCTACGCCGGCGTGGACTTCGGCAGCTCCGGCGCGACCCGCTTCCAGGCCCGGGTCGCCTCCGGCGCCGCACCCGGCGTCAGCGGACTCGTCCAGGTCCGGCTGGACAGCCCGACCGCCGCACCGGTCGGCAGCTTCGCCGTCGCCGGCACCGGCGGCTGGCAGGCCTGGCGGACGGTACCCGCCGACATCGCCCGGACCACGGGCACCCACACGGTGTACCTCACCTTCGCGAGCGGGCAGAGCGCCGACTTCGTCAACCTCAACTGGTTCACGTTCGGCTAGGCACCTCGCCGGGGCCCGGACGGGTCCGTCCGTCCGGGCCGTTCGGGCCGTCCGGGCCGTTCGGGCCGTTCGGGGCGGCGAGCGCGAGCGCCGTCGCCTCGAACGGGCGAGATCAAGAAGTGATCATGGGCCGATATGCTCATTTCCCGTCAGGTGCCGCTCCGGCCCTGGTCGGAGCGGGAAGGCGGGATCGGCATGATGGGACCGGCGCACGCGCTGTCGGGTGCGGCGGCGTGGCTGGGGGTCGGCGCGGTCGCGGCCGGCATGGGCGAACCGATGCCGTGGCCGGTGCTGGTCGCCGGCGCCCTGATCTGCGCGGGAGCGGCGCTCGCCCCGGACCTGGACCACAAGGCGGCGACGATATCGCGGGCCTTCGGCCCGGTGTCGCGCTGGCTGTGCGAGGTCATCGACAAGCTCTCCTACGCCGTCTACAAGTCGACCCGGGGCAAGGGTGACGCTCGCCGCTCCGGCGGCCACCGGACGCTGACCCACACCTGGATCTGGGCGGTGATGTGCGGCGCCTCGGCCGCCGGCATCGCCGTGTACGGCGGGCGCTGGGGTGTGCTGGCCGTGCTGTTCGTGCACATGGTGCTGGCCATCGAGGGTCTGCTGTGGCGGCACGCGAGGGTCTCCAGCGACGTGCTGGTGTGGCTGCTCGGGGCGACCAGTGCCTGGATGCTGGCCGACGTCCTCGACCAGCCCGGCAACGGGTCGCAGTGGCTGTTCGACCAGCCGGGGCAGGCGTACCTGTGGATCGGGCTGCCGATCGCCCTGGGGGCGCTGGTGCACTGCATCGGTGACGCACTGACGGTCTCGGGCTGCCCGATCCTGTGGCCCATCCCGATCGGCCGCAAGCGCTGGTACCCGATCGGCCCGCCCAAGGGTATGCGCTTCCGGGCCGGGAGCTGGGTCGAGATCAAGGTGCTCACGCCGGTCTTCATGGCCCTGGGCGCGGTGGGCGCACTGCTGGGACTGGGGCTCGTCGGCTGACAGCGCCTCCCCGCGCCGACCTGCAACGACCTGCGCCGACCGTCAGCCCCCACCACGCGGGCTGACGGTCAGCTTCCCACGGAAGCATTCCCGCTGGGGCCGCGCTTGACGCAGGGGGCGATGACGGTCAGGTGGAGGGTGTCGGGCGTCGTGCCGGGCTGGCCCACCACGACCGAGGCGGTGAACTTGTTCGAGTCGTTGGACAGGTCCAGCCGCTGGTCGTCGTTGCGCGTGACGGAGAAGCCGTCCTGCTTCAGCCGCTGCTGCACCGCTTCGAACACGGCGTGCACCTTCGGTCCGGGAATGCCGCCCAGCGTGTACCTGATGTAGGGCATGTACGTCTGGGGAGAGCCGAGCGGCCCGGCCTCGCACGCGTCCTTGTCCACCAGTGGCTCGGCGACCTTCACGCTGTCCTTGTCGGGGAGCACGGCGAGCGCGTTGGAGGAGTACGCCTTCACCTTCTCCTCGGCCTGCCCCAGGTTCATCGACGGAGTGTCGCTCCCGCAGGCGGAGAGCACGAGGGCGGCTGCCGGCAGGAGACAGAGCACGGCGGTGCGTGCGGATCGTCCACGTGGCACGAGTTGTGAGAATCGGCTCATGAGACCGGCTTTCCGGCGATGACCTGGCCGAACGCCCTCCACGACGGGGTGTCCGAGTTCCAGTAGTGGTCGTGATCGGTGTTCTGGGACGGCAGGTGCTGCGCGCCGAAGGCCGAGTTCATGGGGTCGCGTCCGAAGCGCAGGTGGTAGTCGTCGCTGAGTGGGTTGTAGTTGCTGGGGGAAAGGGGGTCGGGCGTCCAGTCCGTGATCGAATCGTCGCCTCCGAGCACCGCGTACACCCTGGACGGGTCCATCTTCGTCCCCTTCGCCAGATCGACGTTGAGGTCGGCTGCCTTGTCGACCCCGACGCCGGGGCTTCCGGCGAAGACCACGCTGTCGACAGGCAGTCCCTTGTCCCGCATGGCGTAGCCGACGACCGTGCTGCCGTAGCTGTGCCCGACGATCGTGTTGTGGGACGGCGACCCCTGGTGGGTGGCACGCAGGCCGGACTGGAAGTTGTAGAGGTTCTGCTCCGCGTCCTTGGCATATCCCTCGTAGGCCGCGTCCGGGATGACCTGTGGGAAACCGGGCCTCGCCGACTGCGGTGCGGTGTAGTTCACGTAGGCGATCGTGGAGACCTTGGCGCCCGGGCTTGCGTCGATGGCGCTGCGGTACATCTCCTTCGCCTTGTCCATGGTGCCGCTCACACCAGCGAGCTTGGACTCGGTGCCCGGGACGAAGGTGGCCACGTGGTCCGCGGTGTCCGGGTCGTTCAGCGCGAGGATCGCGCGGCCCCCCGGTGCCGTGGCGTCGAGCGCGAGCAGGTACGGCCGCGGGTCCTGGGCGCTGACGGGCAGGTCAATGCGGTCCTGGAGGGCCTTGAGGCCCGTCAGTTTGCCCTGCAAGGCGTCGCGCTCGGCCTTCCAGACGATGTGGTCCGGACTTTCGGTGGCCCCGTACGGGGTCCCCGTCACTGAGACGGGCTCGGACTTGTCGAGGTCGCTGAGCTGCTTTTGGAGGTCCGCCTGGGTCCGGGTCAGGTTCACCCGGTTCGCCTGGTCGCGGACGGCTGCGGGAACGCCGTCGAGGTTGCCGATCTGGTCGGGGTTGTCGTGGATGAACTTCTGCTGTTCGGTGTCGGTGAGGCCGTCCCACCACTTCTTGACGCCGGTCGGGTCGGTGCCTGCGGGGGGTATCTGCTCGCGCCCGGTCTGGGCGGCAAGGTCCCTCGCCGCCATGGCGGCGTCCAGGCCGAGGCCGTTGCTCGCGTTACTGGCGAAGTGGTTGAGTCGGGCGCTGATCTCCCGGTCCGCCTGGTCGGCTTCGTTGAGCGCGGAGGTGATGCGGTTGCTGATGGCGATGGCCGTCGTCTCGGCACCGGCGCCCGCGTAGTTCGCGGACGTCGGCTCGTTGTCCCAGGTGATGCGGCCGTCGGGGGCGACGGTGAGCTTGGCGGCCTTGGCGTCGTCGAGGGCGTAGACCAGGTGCGACTGCGCCAGTGCGAACTGCTCGGCGGCTTTGGCGAGCGCCTTGCCGACGAGGTCCAACTCGGTGTGTGCGGACTGCAGTTCGGTGCCCAGGAAGCGGATCCGGGCCTGCGCGTGGTCGGACGCGGTGCCGGTCCAGTGCGAGTTGGCCAGCCGGTCGGCGACCTCGTGCTGCCAGGATTCGATGTGCTGGCCGAAGGCCGAGTAGAGCGCGTCGAACGCGTTCTTCGCGATGGTGATGTTGATGACGTCGGCGTCGTACAGCGTCTTGATGTCCACCGGGCTACTCCGTGGCCTTCGCGCTGGAGGGCTTCACGGGGCCCGGGACGACGGCCGTGCCGAACGGGTCCGGCTCGTCAGGCACCGGCGCGGCCGGGTTCCGCATGCTCTGGTGGACGTCCTTCTCGACCTGACGGTAATAGGTGGCTGTCGTGCCGAGTTTGGTGCCGACGTCGCCCATGTCGCCGGCGAGCTTGTCCAGCAGCGTCTTCCAGTTGGTGCCGCAGTCCCGCACCGCCGCGGCCGTCAGCCACCCCTGCAGAGTGCCCGCAGCCTGGTTGCACGGCTCTGCGAGCTTCGACGTCTCACCCGGTATCAGACCGCCGATGTGCTGCGCACTCTGTCCGCAGCCGTCCAGTTCGGCCGGATTGACCTTGAACTGCAAGCCGGCATCAGGATCTGCCACGTTCTTCCCCCCGTTGTCCCCCCGTGTCCCGGGCCCGGCGTCCTGCCCGGTTCCGAGAGCTTTCAGTTTTGGATATTAACGGATCATTGATCTATAGGGGGCGAGTATCGATCGGGCTCGATCGGACCGTGTCACGGAGTCGGTGGCTTGGTGCCGTGGGGCCAGACACAGGGGGAGGTGAATCCGATGGTCAGGGTTGTGGTCCACTCGCCGCCGTCGTAGATGGAGGCGCTGAATCCGTCTTTCGGATTGTCGAGCGAGATGTTGTCAGGTCGGCTGCTGGTGACTTTGAACCCGGCAGCGGTGAGGTGGTCCCGGAAGGCGTTGAAGGTCGCAGCATGCTGGTCGGCCGGGATGCCCCGCAGGTAGCGCGACGTCACGGCCGTCATCCGGCCGTCCTCTTCCGAGGGGGCGTCGTTCTTGAAGCAGTAGGCGCCGTTGTCGCGGTCGGTGACGGCGGTCACCGGCTGGGGGAGGGCGGCGAAGGTGTCGGCAAAGTACGCCTCGGTCTTCTGTTTCGCCTGCTGAAGGGTGATCGTCGGGCTGTCGTCTGTGCCGGCGCAGGAGGTGGCCATCAGGAGGGCGGCGACGGTCGGCAGCGCCAACCGCGCGGCATTGGTGCAGCGTAGGCGGGCGCCCGTATCGAGCTCGAACTCCGAGACTGCATCAGAAGCCGCCATGTATCCCCCATTGCTGCCGGGCCGGCGTACTGCCCGGTTCCGGGATCATTTGATGTCGGATATTAACGGGTCGTCGAACGGATTCGGGTGGGAATCGATGGGGCTCCGGGCGGTCGTCGGCCGGGCGGCTGAGGGGTCGGGCCGCCGGGTGGGGGCGGGATCCTGTGATCGTTCCGGGGGGATCCGTCGGGTTGTGCGCGCGTTGTGCGCCCGTTGTGCGCACACCCTCCGACGTGGTGTTCCTGCAGGTCGGAGGGGTCCGGGCCGGCCGCTATGCTGTCCGGCGGTCTTCGGACCGCATGACGGGATATCGGGGGAGATGTCATGGACAGCGACGGTTCCGGGACGGGCCCGGGTGCCGGCCGGCAGCACCGGCGGCAGTACCGGCGGCAGGGGGCCTGACGGTGCCCGACCACGATGCGCACCCGCTGGGGGAGAAGCCGGGTAGTCAGCGCCAGCAGGCCGAGCGGTTGAAGAAGACGATCGATGAGTCGCACGGCATGTGGGGCGCCGGTGATCTCAAGTACGCCGTCCACGACGCCCTTCAGCTCGCCGCCCCGAAGGGGGACGCGGGCAAGCTCGGCGAACTCGCGGCCGCCTACACCACGGCGGTCGGGCAGATCGACGAGATCCAGATGAAGGTGGAACGCGTCGGCTCCCAGCACCTGCCCGACGCCTGGACCGGCCAGGTCGGGGAGAAGGCCGCCGAGGTGGTCAAGGCCTCCGCCGACGACCTGACGCACTGTCGTGACGCGCTGGGCCAGGGGCGGCTGCACCTCACGACGCTGGCCACCGCGCTGAGCGAGGCGCAGGCCCTGCACGGGCAGGGGGCCGCGCCGCTGGGCGAGGCGCTGAGCCTGCTGCACGAGATCACCGTCGCCGGCGCGCCCGACCTCGTCCACTGGGACGACGACACCATGCACACCGCGCACGCGAAGGCGAAGGACGGCATCAAGTCGATCTTCGACGCGGCGGTGAAGGCCGAGACCGCCGGCCGCGCGGCCGCCCGCGAGCTGAACGCGCTGGCGGGCAAGGCGCTGGCGGGCAAGTTCACGAACAAGGGCCTGGGGGCGGCCGACAAGCTGGTCCTGGCCGACGCCGCCACGGCCGGGAACCAGAGGTACGGCAGCATCCTCACGGCCACCGACGTCACCAGGGCCGGCCAGTTCATGGACAGGATGAGCGAGGCCGACCGGGCCCGCTTCGACCAGCTGCTGGCCGGCAGCAAGTCCCCCGAGGAGCGCGCCTACCTGATGAAGGCGCTGGCCGCCGGGCACGGCTACGACGAGGTCAAGGCCTTCGACGACCTGATCCACGAGCACGCCGACAGTCCTGGCTGGCTGGCCGAGCGGATCTCCCCGGTGCAGCTCGACGCGACCTCGTCCCAGACCAGGGACACCGGCTACCAGGGCGTCCAGTGGACCCAGGGCAACCACGGGACCTGCGTGGCCGCCTCGACGGTGACCGCCCGGGCGCTCGTCGACCCGCTGTTCGCCTTCCAGCTCACCACCGGCGGGCACCCCGGCGACCCGCAGTACGACAACGGCAAGGCCGCGAAGGAACGTTGGGACCAGGAGACGAACCGCGTCTACGACACCCGCGGCTGGTGGCACCGGATGAGGGACGGGATGACGTCCTGGGAGTCCACGGACGTCGCCGACGACGAGATCGGCAAGCACACCGGCACCGAGTACCACACCGTGGACCTGGAGGGCGCGGATCAGCGCAAGGACGTGCTGGCCCGGGTCGAAGCGGCGGTGGACCAGGGCAAGCCGGTGCCGATCGAGGTCAAGGAGGACACCTGGCTCGTGCCGAGCCGTCACCAGATGATGATCATCGGGCACCGGGGCGACCAGCTGGAGATCTACAACCCCTGGGGCTACACCGTGTGGGTCAGCGAGGACGACTTCATCCACAACCACATGGGCGGCGCGACCAAGGGCCGGCTGCCCGTCGCCAACAACGTCAGCATGCCCAAGTGAACCGGCAAGGAGCAGAGTTGAGCACACCCCAGCCCATGAGCGACGCCCGGCTGGCCGAGCTGGACGTCGAGGTGCTGCTGCGCTTCGGCCTGCCGGCCGCCGGCCCGCACCGCGCCACGCTGTTCGGCGACGGCGCGGTGGCCGCCGCGATCACCGTCGACCGGCTCGGTGTCCTGCCGCGCGCCCTGGTCTTCCTCGGCGAGGTGGTCCGCTCCGGCGGCACCCGCTACGCCGCGCCGCTGCCCGAGCCGCTGCCCGGCCCCGCGGCGGCGGTGGCGCGCGGCTGGCTGGAGGCCGCCTCGATGGTCGTCGGCGATCCGACCGGGGACCTGCTGGTCGCCCGCTGGCTGGACGCCGTGGCCACCGTCCTGGCCCTGCGGGTCACCCACCGGGAGGCGACCTCGTGAAGAAGTGGCAGCGGATTCTCCTCGTGCTGGTCGCAGTGCTCGCCGTCGTGGGCACGGCGGGCGCGGTGGCGATCCACCGGATGACGACCGGCAAGCTCGACCACGGCACGGTGGTCACGGCGACCACGGGCGAGATCACCGTCCGACCGGGCGAGCTCTTCTCGATCGAGGTGGGCGCGTACCAGATGGCCGGCGACATCTGGTCCGTGGCCGATCCGGCGCCCGACGCCGCGGTGGTGCAGACCGTCGGCGACGAGTACGTCCGGGACTTCGGCGTCGGGGACCTGCTCGACTCCGGCGAGATCGGCGCCCTCGGCTCGGGCGGCCACTACTACTTCGTCTTCCGCGCCGCCCCGAACCCCGGCCGCACCACCGTCACTCTGCACGTCGACTACCGCGACCAGGACGGCATGACGTTCTCCGGCGGGCCCGCGCAGGCCAGGCGCCAGTTCACCGTCCGGGTCGCCTGACGCCTGAGGCCTGACGGCTGAGGCCTGACGGCTGAGGCCTGACGGCTGAGGCCTGACGGCTGACGGCTGAGGCCTGACGGCTGAGGCCTGACGGCTGAGGCCTGACGGCGGCCTCGCGCGCGGCCGGTGCTCCGGCGGCGCGGCTTCAGCTCCGGACGGTCGCCGCGGACACCCCGTACGCCCCGGCGGCGGACTCGGCGAAGCGCTGCTCCTGCATGCCCGTCAGCTTGCGGACCATCAGGACGGCGAAGACCGCGGCGGCCACTTCGAGCAGGTCGGAGGCGGTCAGCCAGAGGACGGACTGCTGGTAGGTGTCCGGGAACTCGGCCTTCGCGTTGTACTGGGCGCCGATCCGGTCGACCACGCCGGCCGCCAGGAAGGTGCCCCACCAGAGGTTGAGCAGGGTCTGCGGGAGCGGTGGGCGCACCCCCGACCCGTCCGGGCGGGCACCGGCCTGCCAGATGTCGCCGGCGATCTGCCGGGGGAACCAGAGTGCGGCCACGGGAGTGAACCAGCCGCCGATCGCCCAGCCCCGCCTGTACCGGTGCCCGTGCGGGTCCAGTGTCTCGGCATTCACCCGCACCCGGTAGAACCAGGTGATGAACGCCGCACCCGAGGCCACCAGGACCAGCATGTGGATCGTGCTCGCGTTGTCGCGGAGCTGGTCCACGGCGTTGAGCGTGGCGTCGTCGACCAGTTCGGTGTCGGTGGCGAGGTCCCCGGCCGCCTGGTACATGCGGAAGTCGGCGACGAGTGAGAACAGCATCGTGGCGCACGTTGCGGCGAGCAGCGCGGTGGCGGCGATGGAGGCGGCTCGCGGCGAGCGGTACACGGCGGGTGAAGGCATCGGTGAAAGGCTCCAGGAACGGACCGGAATGGCGGAGCGACACCTTAGGGCCTGGACATTCGTTCGCACCAGTCCATTTCGGGGACCGGTGTCACCGCGCAGGCCGGAGGCACGGGCGGTGCGCGGCACGGGCGGCGCGCCCGGCGGCCCGCGTCCCGGACATCCCAGCCATTCGCTTGAAGTTGTCGGCGGAGCGGCAATGGCGCCCTCCCCATCGCGCGGCGCCTGTGCTGGACTGTCCCGGCACAATCCGTACACGACAACGGGGTGACGGCGATGCCTCTTGAGGGCGAGTACGATCCGAGTCCGGCACAGTGGGTGCGCGAACAGGTCGAGCTGTACGAGAGTTCGGGCGGCACGCAGGGGACGACGCTCTGGGACACCGGCCTGCCGGTCGTCATCGTCACGATGCGCGGCGCGAAGAGCGGCAGGATCCGCAAGATTCCACTGATGCGCGTGGAGCACGAGGGGCGGTACGCGGCGGTGGCCTCGAAGGGCGGCTTCCCGCGCCACCCGGACTGGTACTTCAACCTCAAGGCCGAGCCGCAGGTGGAGCTCCAGGACGGCCCCGAACGGCGGCGCATGACGGCCCGTGAGGTCACCGGGGACGAGAAGGCGCAGTGGTGGCAGCGCGCGGTCGCCGCGTACCCGCCGTACGCCGAGTACCAGGAGAAGGCCGACCGCGTGATCCCGGTCCTCGTCCTCGAACCCCACCCCCAGGACCCGCCTGTCCTGTGACACCGAACCTTGACCGCGTGCCGTCGAAGGTTGATCGGGTCGCGTGACAGGGTCGGCCGGTGACGATAATCGACCGGGTGACCACTAACGAACGCCCTCTGCCGCCCCTGAACGCCGACGAGCGCACCACGCTCGAAAGCTGGCTCGACTTTCATCGCGCAACACTCGCCATGAAGTGCGAGGGCCTGGACGACGAGCAGGCTGCCGTCGCGTCCGTGCCGCCGTCCGGCTTCACGCTGACCGGTCTCGTCCGGCACATGGCGGAGGTGGAGCGGAACTGGTTCCGCAGGGTGTTCGCCGGAGAACAGGCCCCGCCCATCTACGCCCCAGAGGCTGACCCGGATGGTCCCGACGGCGGCTTCGATCTGCCCGAGGGCGCCACCCTGCGCGATGCTCTCGCCACCTGGCACACGGAAATCGCCCGCGCCCGCGAGCACTGCGCCGGCCGTGCTCTGGCCGACACCGGCCGCTTCATGGAACAGGACGTCAGCCTCCGCTGGATCTACGTCCACATGATCGAGGAGTACGCCCGCCACAACGGCCACGCCGACCTGGTCAGGGAACGCATCGACGGCGCCACCGGCGTATAGCGAGGTTCCTGGAGTTCTGCCGCTACCTGCGCAGCCTCCACCCGCCCGAGGTCCGGACCACGATCGTGCCGGTAGGAGCCGTCACCGCAGCGGCGAAGGACCGGCAGCAGATACACCACCACCACCCGCGACGGCAGATTCCGGACCCGGGCCTGCACCCTGCCGGTCTGCGCCGGCGCCTCGTCGACCATCTCGAACGGGACAAGCGGGTCAACTCGCCGAGACGGCCGGGCGCGAACGCCCCTGCGGCAACCACGACCTCACGAGAGATGACAGACTGAGCACCCACGGAGCTCCTGGCGAACAGTGATCTCGGTCGATACGGTTCCAGCAGGAGCTCCGTTCCTAGGCCGATGGCGGCGGCGGAACGGTGACCCCGCGTCTGGCTGATGAACGATGGTGGACGTCTTGCACTTCGCGCTCGCATACAAGGAAGAGGCCCGCTGCCCCGTCTTCCTGAACGGAGTCATCCATGAGGAGTTCTCCGACGACGGCTACGACAAGCCGATGCAGTACGCCTGGCACTACGCCGTGGGCCACGCGCCGCCGGCCGACCTCCCGCCGGAGCTGTGGCTGATCACGAAGGGCCGGGCCTACGACTTCGACTTCCACACGGCCTTCGGCGGGCACGTCGTCAGCGGCGACTTCCTGTCCCTGATGCAGTCCACCGACACCGGCAACTGGCAGGCCGCGAAGCTGCACACGGTGTCCACCAAGGGCGATCCGAGATCGGCGAAGGACTATTTCTTCGTGAAGTTCCCCCGGGCCGAGTTGCTGAAGGTCGAGGACGTGGTCGACCTTGAGAGGTCGAAGATCGACTTCCGCCCCGACGGTCAGATCAAGAAGGTCTGGGAGCTCAGGTTCAGGAAGTCACCGGAGCGCGACCTGTTCTTCATCGACTGCGTCGCGCTCCTGGGTATCGCCTTCTGCTCGGAGAGGTTCGCCGAAACCGCGAGGCAGTTCGGGGCGAGGGGGGTCGAGTTCGTCGAGCTCCCCGAGATCGGGCGCATCCAAGGTGCATGACCGCTTCCTGGGGCAGGTTGTGGAGTCGGGCGATGCCGAGGATCGCGTGGTGGCCTCCGCCGCCCCGTGAGTCGGCAGGCGCGCAGGATCTTCCAGTCTTCAGGCGCGCGCAGACGTGCTCGACTCGCGGCCTGGACCCGCTTGGGCTCACGGTTGTGCTCGACGTGCCACTCGGTCGGTTCTCCTCCGCGGGGCCGGCGGTGCGGGATGACCAGGCGTCGGTGCCCGGGTAGCCGCCGTCGGCGATGATGGTCGTTCTGCCGACGAAATCCCATCCGGCGGGCGACGCCTGCTGCCCCGTCATCGCGCGGGCGCCACTGCGACCACGGGATCCGCGCGAGCCGGGGAATCGGTCTTTCCGATGTCTTGACGAACGCATGACACTGACGGACCATCAAGCTGGCGCGCGCCGAACCTCCTCCACCGTTCCGCCCCCACGGACCCCCACAGGAGGACAGTCATGCGACTGCCCCGCCGAGGGAAGCCCGCCGCGGCCACCGCCGTCCTGCTGGCTCTCGCCCTCGCCACCCCGATCACCGCCCGGGCGGCCTCCCCCGACCGCCCGTCGGTGCCCGCGTCCGCCACCGCCGCGGACACCGGCACCGACAACACCCTCACCGGCACCGACAACGCCGGCACCGACACCGCTCGGCAGTACCGGATCGACGGACCGCGCACGGTCGCCGAACGCACCGCCGTCGCCGCGACCGGCGCCTCCGTCGACGCCGTCCTGCCCGACGCCGTCGTGGTCACCGCCGACCCGGCCGAGGCCGACCGGCTGCGCGCGCTCGGCTGGTCGCCGGTCGCCCTGCCCGGCCCCCGCTACGGCCTCGGGGCCGGCACCGACGGAGCGCCCGGCGTGGCCTACGACTTCCCGCAGGCCGACTCCGGCTACCACAACTACGCCGAGGCCACGGCCGACATCGACGCCGTCGTCGCCGCGCACCCCGACATCATGAGCAAGCGCGTCATCGGCACCTCGTACGAGGGCCGGCCGATCGTCGCGGTGAAGATCAGCGACAACGTCGGCACCGACGAGAACGAGCCCGAGGTGCTGTTCACCGCCCACCAGCACGCGCGCGAGCACCTCACCGTCGAGATGGCGCTCTACCTGCTGCACGAGTTCGGCGACAAGTACGCCACCGACAGCCGTATCGCCAACGCCGTCAACAGCCGCGAGATCTGGGTGATCCCGGACCTCAACCCGGACGGCGGCGAGTACGACATCGCCACCGGCCGCTACCGCAGCTGGCGCAAGGACCGCCAGCCGAACCCCGGCAGCAACAGCGTCGGCACCGACCTCAACCGCAACTGGGACTACAAGTGGGGCTGCTGCGGCGGCTCCTCCGGCTCCACCTCCAACGAGACCTACCGGGGCAGCGCGCCGGAGTCGGCCAAGGAGACCAAGGTGGTCGCCGACTTCGTCCGCAGCCGGATCGTCGGCGGCAAGCAGCAGATCACGGCCGCCATCGACTTCCACACCTACAGCCAACTGGTGCTCTGGCCGTTCGGCTGGACCACCGCCGACACCCCCACCGGCATGACCGCCGACGAGTACAACACCTTCGCCACCCTCGGCCGCACCATGGCCTCCACCAACGGCTACACGCCCGAGCAGTCCAGCGACCTCTACATCACCGACGGCGCCATCGACGACTGGCTGTGGGGCACCCAGCGGGTCTTCGCCTACACCTTCGAGATGTACCCCGGTCCGAGCGGCAGCGGCGGCGGCTTCTACCCGCCCGACGAGGTCATCGGCCGTGAGACCAGCCGCAACCGCGAAGCGGTCCTGCGCCTGGTGGAGACGGCGGACTGCGTCTACCGCGCGATCGGCAAGCAGCAGCAGTACTGCGGCATCCCCGCCTGACCGACCGCCTGACGGGCTGCCTGACCGACCGCCCACCTGCCCGTCTCCGTACGGGTCGTGCCCGGACCGCCGAACGGTCCGGGCACCACGGCGTTCGCGGCCCTCGTGGCGGAGCCTAAGGAGCCCGGCCGTCCTGGACACCACGTGCGGCCTCGCGGCCTGCCGGCGGCCGGTGTCGGTGACGGCCCGTACGGTGTGCCGCATGGAACAGGAACGTGCCGTAGGTGCCGAGCGCTTCGGTCCGCTGCCCGGGCGGGTCGGCCACGTGGGCGGGATCGAGTCACTCACCCTCGACGGGCGGCGCCACTACTTCGGCTTCGACTACCGGAGCGACCTGGTCGTCTCACCGCTGATCGACGACCCGGGCGCGATGGCGGCCTTCGCCGCCGAGCACATGCGGCAGACCGACGGCCGCCACGGCGAGGCCTACTGGGCGGACCTCGTCGCCGACGCGGTCGGGACGTCGGGGCTGGTGTCGCGGAACGCCGAGCGGGAGTTCACCACGGCGGACCTGCGCGCCGACCTGCCCGGACCCGGGAGCCACCTGCTCTACCTGCTGGACGCGGCCGGTGAGTGGGACGACGCGTTCCCCCTGCCGCCGGAGGCCCGGCAGGCCTGCGCGCGACTGGGGTTCGACGAGGACGACCTCGCGGAGTGCGTCGACGAATGCCTGCGGGCCCTCGGGGAGGGCGGGGCGCCGGGGGAGGACGGCCGGTCGGACGAGTGGACGGTCGTCCGCTGCTACGTCGCGTCCGCGGTGACGCACCTGCCCGGCAACTGGGCGCTGCTGTTCGCCCCGCTCGCGGAGGCCGTCGCCGTGCGGGAATGAGCCGTCGGCCGCTCCGGGACGGGAGCGGCCGACGGCGGGTCGGGGGCGGACCACCGGGCGGGGGCCTACCGGGCGGGGCGGCTCGCGGCGAGCAGGTCGGACAGGAGGGGGAGCAGGTCCTCGGGGTCGGCGGCGGCGAGTTCGTCGAAGGCACCGCCCGAGCGGGCCAGGATGACCCCGACGAACGCGGCCGCCGCCAGTTCGGCCCGCAGCTGCGGCCGGTCGACCTGCTCGGCGGTGAAGCGGTCGTGCAGGGGCTGGACCAGCCGCTTGCGGAGGTAGGCGCGGGCTTCCTGCTGCACCTCGGTGTTGTCGCCGGGTAGCACGGCGGCCTGGAAGGTCGGGCCGGGGCCGCGCTGGGAGAAGCGCTCCAGCAGGTGGCGCAGCCGGTCCTCCACCAGGAGGTCGGCCGGTGCCGCGCCGCCCAGCTCGACCCGTACGGTGGCCAGGTAGAGCTGCGTCTTGCCGCCGAAGTACCGGGCGATCAGGGCCGGGTCGACGCCGGCCCGTTCGCCGATCTCGCGGGTGGTGGTGCGTTCGAATCCGCGCTCGGCGAAGAGTTCCAGCGCCGCCTGGACGAGGAGCTCCCGGCTGCGGGCGGCGTCCCGGCGCCGGGGTGCGGCGGCCGCCGGTGCCGCGGCTTCCGCTGCCGCGCTCTCCGGCACGCCGCCGTCCGTGACGGGGACGGACCGGTCGGCGGCAGGGACGGACCGGTCGGTGTCAGGGGCGGACCGGTCGGCCGAAGGGGTTTCGTCGGTCACCGGTCGGCTCCGGCCCGCCGCGTGGGCACCTCGCTCTCGCCGGCCACGCCGTCGGCGATGCTCTCCTCCACGATCAGCTCCTCGTCCACGACCGGTTCCCCGTCCGGGACCAGTTCGTCGTCCACGCGCGCGCCCGGGCGGGCGGCGGCCGCGGCACCGAGCCGCGGCAGGACGATCGTAGCCAGGCCGATCACCACCCACACCGCGCAGCCGATCAGGGCCGCGTCCCGGTAGCCGCTGTCGCCGGGCAGCTGCCGGCCCGGCTCGGTGTGGGCCTGGAGCACGGCGCCGCACAGCGCGCTGCCGGTGGAGTAGCCGATGTAGCGCAGCACCTGGTTGAAGCTGACCGAACTGCCGACCTCGTGGGCGGGCACCGCGTTGACGATCAGCCCCGGCATCACGGCGAAGGTGCAGCCGACGCCCAGTCCGGCGATGCCCATCACCACCAGGAGCTGCCAGAGGTGGTCGCGGGCGAACAGGAAGAACAGCATCGAGACGAGCGAGACCGCGCAGCCCAGCGGCAGCACCAGGGCGGAGGACGTGCGCCGGGCGAGGCCGGGGACCACCTTGCCGGACAGCAGGCTGACCGCCGAGAACGGCACCAGGACGAGGCCGGCGACCACCACCGAGGCGCCGAGGCCGTAGCCGGTGGCGGTCGGGGTCTGCACGTAGCGGATCACCAGCGACATCAGCAGGTACATCCCGACGCCCGCGACCAGGCCGGCCACGTCCGCGGTCAGGACGACGGGGTTGCGCAGCGCGCGCAGGTCGACCAGCGGGTGGGCGGTGCGCAGCTCGTGCCACACCCAGCCGACCAGCAGCAGGACGGAGGCGACCGCCACCGTCCACAGCCGGGCGCTGCCCCAGCCCCAGGTCTCGCCCTCGCTGAGCACGAGCAGGAGGCCGACCAGGGCCAGGCCGAGCAGCACCGCGCCGAGCGCGTCCAGCGGGTGCCGCTCGCGCTCCGCCGTCGAGGGCAGGACCAGGGCGGCCAGCAGCAGGGCCAGGGCGCTGATCACGGCGCCGAACCAGAAGCCCGCGTGAATGCCGAAGGCCTGGGCGATCAGGCCGGTGATCGGGTAGCCGAGGCCGACGCCGGCGACGGTGGTGACGGAGAGCAGCGCGACCGTCGAGCGGGAGGCCGCGGCGGGCAGGCTGTCCCGCGCGGTGGCGATGGCCAGTGGGGTCAGTCCGAGCCCGAGGCCCTGCAACGCGCGCCCCGTGACCAGCCAGCCGAAGCCGAGCGGCAGCGCGGCCAGCACGCTGCCGACCACGACGGCGGCGGCGGTGGTGAGGGTGACCGTACGGCGGTGCGGCCCGTCTCCCAGACGGCCCAGGACCGGGGTGGCGACCGCCCCGACCAGCATCGTGATGGTCAGCGACCACTGGGCCTCGGAGAGTGAGACGTGGTCGACGGCCGCGATGGTGGGGATCATCGGTGCGCCGAGACTGCTGATCACCGCCACCACGGCGCTGAGGAACACCAGGACGGGCACCAGGGCCCGCTCACGTCGTATCGGCAGGCCCGTCGGGGTTGGCACGGACGCGTCCTCCTTCGTCGGTTGGTCGGTGGCCCGGGGTCCCGGCACTGATGTCATCGGGCGATGTCACCAGATGATGTCATCACATGATGACATGGTGCGGTGGCGGCGTCGAGGCAGTAGCGAGAGCCGCCGGGAGACGGGCCGGAGGGAGCAGGGGCGGAGCGGCGCGGCGCGGCGCGGCGCGGGGCACCCACCTCCCGTCGGGCACCGCTGCGCGCCGGCGGCATGAGCCGTTGTCAGAGGCGCTTGGCAGGATGCTCCCCATGCTCGCCACGCTCGCCACTCGTCCTGACCCACGGCCCACCGCCCGGCCCGTCCCGTCCGATCCGCCCGACGTCCGGGGAGACTTCGAGGTGCACCTGACGGTGGGGCCCGGTGCCGCGGACGCGCTGGCCGCCTGGGCCGACGACCACGGCCTGAAGTTCACCCACATCCTGCTGGACCGCGGTGCGTCGCCCTCGCAGCCGATGCTCACCCTGCGCGCCGGCGGCACGCTGGAGGAGGTCGCCGCGGAGACCGCCCGCGTCACGGGCCGGCTGGACCGGGCCGGGTTCACCGTCCTGCGGGCGAAGATCGAGGCGACGCCGTGGTCGGAGGGCGTCCCTGCCTCGGACGAGGACGCCGTACGGCACGGGGCCGGCCGGTACTTCGAACACCACGTCAAGCTGCTGCTCCCGGGCCCGGCCCAGGAGGGCGGGGACGCCGGGGGGCGGGCCCGCCTCGCCGAGCTGGTGGACCGGCACGCCGCGCACCTGTCGCGCAATCCGCGCCGGGTGCGCGAGGACGGCCGGTGCGAGTGGTTCGTGACGCAGCGGTGCCGCCTCGTCGGCCTGGACACCGCGGGCCGCCGGCTGGAGGCGCTGCTGGGGGACCTCGCGGACGACGGCCGCGACGTGGTGTCGGTGGAGCGCGAGTTCGTCGTCGTGGACAGCGACGAGGCCCTGGACGCGGGGTGGATAGCCGAGCCCGGGCATGGTGCCGGGCCGTACGGAGAGGGAGAGCCGAGATGACCGGGGACCAGTCCCAGCCGCAATCGCAGCCGCAGTCACCCGTGGGGTGGGAGGACCTGGAGTACGGCCCGTGGCAGGGCGTCGTGCTGCCCAGGCGGCCGCCGTCCGAGGACGTCCGCGAGGACCGGGACCTGCCCAGGAGCATCCGTCCGATCGACGACGAGGCGGTGAGCCAGCAGCCGGTCTTCGACCCCGCCCTCGCCGGGTACAGCATGGCCCTCCGGCCCAGCGAACCGGCCTTCGCCGACCCGGGACTCGCCGAGCCCTGGCTCGCCGCGCGGCGCGAGGCGCTGAACACCGTGCTGTCCGCCGTGGCCGAATCGCCGTGGGCGGACCACCTGGTGCTGCGCGGCAGCATCCTGCTGCGGGCCTGGTACGGGGAGCAGGCACGGGAGCCGGGCGACCTGGACTTCGTGGTCCGGCCGGTGGCGTGGGAGCTGGAGGACGAGCGAACCGACCGCATGCTCGAAGAGCTCGCCGCCGGCGCCGAACGCCTCTCGGGGACGGTGCGGCTGCACGCGGACCAGGCGGTCAGTGACGAGATCTGGACGTACAGCAGGATTCCCGGGCGCAGGCTCGTCCTGCCGTGGTCGGCGCCGGGCGTCCCGGGTGGGACGGTCCAGCTGGACTTCGTCTTCACCGAGCACCTGCCCGTCGAACCGGAGGCCTACCGCCTCCCCGGCGTCACCGGCCCGCTGCTCGCCGCCACGCCACAGCTCTCCCTCGCCTGGAAGATCCTCTGGCTGGTGTCGGACAACCACCCCCAGGGCAAGGACCTCTACGACGCGATCCTGCTCTCGCGCACCGCCGAGGCGCCCTACGACCTGCTGCGCCAGGTCTTCACCGGATCCGACGAGAACTGGTCGCGCTGGCCGCTCCTCCCGCAGCAGATCAGCGGGCTGTACGTCGACTGGGACGAGTTCGCCAAGGACTACCCGCAGTTCGCCGGGCCCGTCGAGGAGTACCCGGCGGAGCTGCTCGCCGCGCTGCGCCCGACCTTCGCCGACCGCGGAGAGTACGCACTGCGCGCCCGGTGGCTGGCCCCGTTGACCGAGGAGCTGCGGGACGTGCTGGCGAGTGAGGGCATGGACGCGGTCCAGCAGCGGCTGGACCGGCACCATCTGCCCGCGGAGAACATCCTGGTGATCACCTGCGAGCTGCTGGACGGTGATCTCGACGGCGCCTTCCGCGCCGTCGCCGACCGCTCGGACCGGGCAGACCGGGCGACCCGCAGACTGGTGGAGGCCTCCGACCGCTTCGCCGTGGAGCTCACGGGCGGCCGCGCGGCGGACAGTGACAGCGACGGCAAGGCCGACAGCGACAGCGACGGCAACGGCAACGCCGACAGCGACAGCGACGGCAACGGCAACGCCGACGGCTGACGGTCACGGGGCACCGCTCCGCACCGCTTCCGTGGCCGGTGGTGTCGGCCACGAGAGCGGTGCGGACGGAGACCGGACGGGAGACGATGCAGCGCTGCCACCGCCGGCCGCCGACGGTCAGAGCTCGTAGGGCCAGACGGCGGTGGTGTCCCGTGCGACCCGGACCTCGACCCACGACCCGTCGACACCGTCAGGCAGTGGCGGGCGGCCGCCGCCGGCCTCGGCGATCTCGAACATGATCAGCGCACCCCCCACGTCCAGGTCGGCCACGCCGTCCTCGTCGAGGCTCAGGATCCCGCGCAGCACCGTGTGATCGCCGTCCTCGCGCACCTCGGGCGTGGCCGACGGGCTCGGCCAGGCGTTCCCGGCCCAGACGATGTCCTCGTCCACGGTCCACTCGACATGGTGCTCCCGGCCCACCGCCTCGGCGGCTCCCCGCCAGATCACCACCGCGCTGCCGACGGCCGAGCGCACTCGAACGAACATCGGCTCCGCCGGGGCCGACGGCACTGCTTCCACCATGACCAACACCCCGCCATCATCCTCGATCCACCCGGCGGCGACGCCACCGGGCTGCACCGGACGGCGGGAGAATCCGTGCGCGGCCGCGGTCGCCGTCGGGTTCCGTTCCCCGGTCAGTCCTCCTCGTCCAGTTCGGACAGGGCGTCGGCGACGAGGCGGGTGGCGAAGCCGTGGTCGTTGTTGCCGGCGACCCGGTTGATGTGTTCGGCGAGCAGCACGGCCAGGGCCTCCAGGGGGTTCATCTCGTCCCCGGTCCAGGGCCCGTACTGCGCCCGCCACAGGGAGGGGCTCAGGCCGGTGCCCGCGGCGATGAGCAGACCGGCCATGATGGGGACGACCTCGGGGCGGAAGGTCCTGGGCATCATGCGCATCGTGGCCACCAGGCTGGGCACCACGTACTCCACGACGTCCTGCTCCTGGCGCTCCAGCGTTCCCCGCAGCCAGTTCATGAACACGTAGATGAGGGTGCACGTGCCGTCGACCAGCTCGTCGAGGCCCGTGGCGCCGAGGGACGCGGCGAACTGCTTGATCATCCGCTCCTGTTCGGAGTCCGTCCCCGTCTTGCCGTCGTAGACGGCCTTGAGCCGGGAGTCGACGACCATGAGCGCGGCGCTCACGTCGCCGACGGGAGCGAACTGGGGGTCGCAGGGCGATGACACGGGACTCCTCCGCGGGCGGCTACGAAACGTGACACTGCACGTTCGCAGCGTAGTCCGTCCACCGCCCCGGGGTCAGGCGAATCCTGAGGAAGGGTCATGCGACGGCTGCCCGGGGACTGTCGGTGGGGGGCGTTAGGGTCCGGTCCATGGACGCAGACGAAGCCCTCTGGTACCGGATCGCCGATCTCCTGCCGGAGCCCGCGCGCGAGGAGGTCAAGGACTGCTGGCTGATCGGGGAGCAGGAGTGCGGGCTCGACCTGCTCGTCGGGGGCCTGCTCGCCCGGCAGGTCCCGATCGGCGGGGCGGACCGGGCGCAGATAGCCGTGCTCGCCGAGCAGTGGGGCGGGCGCGAGCAGCTGACGCCCGGCATCCTGCGCTGCCCGGACGACGGCGCGCCCGCCCCGGTGCGGCTCCTCGACGCGGAGGGCTTCGGCGGCGCTGCGGGCGACGGTCAGGGTGCAGGCGGTGGCGGGAACGACGGTGGCGGCGACGGTACGGCCGGTGACGGTACGGCCGGCGACGGTGCGGACGGCGGTGACGGGGTCGAGGTGGTGACGGGCTGGCGCGAGCCGGAACTCGCCGACCTGCTCCTGGTGCCGTGGATCGAGTGCACCCGCTGCGGCCGGGTCCTGCTGCGCGCCCACAGCTGGGAGCCCTGGGACGACCTCTCCTACCTCGCCGAGTACTACGTCATCAGCACCTCGGACTACGACACCGCGCTGCGGATCCTCCCCTACGGCGCCGTCGGCGAGGCCTTCGCCGAACTCCTGCACGGCTGCCCGGAGTACTAGGCAGCCGCGTGCGTGGTGACGCCACCGATGAGCCGACAGATCCGAAACAGGACTGTCGAGACGTCGGTCGGTCGAAGGGCCGGACCCACAGGCGGCGTCACCATGGACATCATCGCTGTCAGTCGATGCCTTCGACGATGCGGAAGTCGCGCTCGAAGCCGTCGGGGAGGGCCGCCAGCGCCTTCTGGTACGCCTCGCTCTCGTGTGTCGCGACGGCCTGTTCGAAGCTGTCGAACTCGATCAGAACGACGCGTGAGGCCATTCCGGCTTCGTGGGCGACCACTCGACCGTCGCGGGACAGGACGCGCCCGCCGCCGGCCCGGACGGCCGGCCCGGCCAGCTCGTTGTAGGCAGTCAGGCTCTCGGGGTCGGAAATGACGGGGTAGACGCTGGCCCAGTAGCCCTTGGCCATGGAAACCTCCTGTGCTCGGCCGGACACGTCCGACTGCGAATGGACAACTCGGATCGATCGATCCCGACGGGGGCTCAGGAGGTCGAGGTTCTCAAGGGTCTCCGTCGAGGTCGTGCCTCGATCCTTGCCGGTCGGGTCGGCCCCGGCCATGGCGGAATGGTCAGCCTCCGATACATTCACGCCATGCCCGTCGACCATGCAGCCCCCGGTACTCCCGGCGCCCGCGGTCCAGCCGGTCGCACCACCGAACCGGATCGCGCGCTGCGCTCGGGACCGCGGCCCGGCGCCCACAAGGTGGTCGTCCTCGCACTCGACGGGATCTACCCCTTCGAACTCGGCATCCCTCAACACGTCCTGGGCTCCGTCGGCGGCCGCTACGAGGTGGTGACCGCGAGCGTGGACGGGAAGCCCGTGCGCACCGTCTCGGACCTGACCGTCACCCCCGGGCACGGCCCCGAGGTGCTGGCCGAGGCGGACACCGTGATCATCCCCGGGTACGCGATCACCGGGAGATCGGCCGCCGCCGCGGACCCGAAGGCCCTGGATGCGCTGTCCGGCGTCCGGCCCGGCACCCGTCTGGTGTCGATCTGCAGCGGTGCCTTCCTGCTGGCCGCCACCGGTCTCCTCGACGGGCGTCGGGCCACCACCCACTGGGCGCTCAGCGACCGCTTCCGGGAACTGTTCCCCCGGGTCGAGCTCGACACCGACGTCCTCTTCGTCGACCACGGTGACGTGTTGACCTCGGCGGGGGCGGCCAGCGGCTTCGACGTCTGCCTGCACCTGCTGCGCCAGGACCACGGCACCGAGGTCGCCAACCAGGCCGCCCGCTTCTGCGTCATGCCGCCGTACCGGGACGGCGGGCAGGCACAGTACATCGAGCGGCCACTGCCGCCGACGGGCGCCACCGGCACCGGGCCGACCCGCGACTGGGCCCTGCAGCGGCTCGAACTACCGCTGTCGCTGGACGAGTTGGCCGCGCACGCGGCGATGAGCACCCGTACCTTCGCCCGGCGCTTCAAGGAGGAGACCGGTCTGAGCCCCGGCCGCTGGCTGATCTCGCAGCGGCTGCGGCGGGCCCGGCACCTGCTGGAGTCCAGCGATCTGCCGGTGGAACGCGTCGCCCACGAGGTCGGATTCGCCACCGCCACCTCGCTGCGACGGCACCTCGCGGCGGAGGCCGGAGTCGCCCCGTCGGCGTACCGTCGCACTTTCCGTGCCCCGGATCCGGCCACCGGCGAGGCGGGCTCCGTTCCCGCCTGAAGCAGCCGGGAGGGGTCGAGCGACCGAAGCGACCCGGGCGCGCAGTTGCGGCGACGACGCCCGGCTGCGTCCGTCGGCGACATCGATCGGCGCACGTCAGGAATTCCTCGGCAAAACCCGCGCAGCCGTCCGGACCGCATTCTCCGTCATGTTCACGGCACAAATGGCCGGGGTTTCCGAATGCGCCCCCGAATGCGCCCCTCGGTACGCCGTGAATGCACCTTCCGCACCAGTCGGGCGATACTGACTCGATTCTTCCAGCCTGCTACGTTGATTTCCGCCGCGGACGCACCTCCGTCGAATTGGGGGACATCATGGTCGACTATCACGAGTACACCGTGGAGATCTACGACGCCAACGGGGCACTGGAGCACACGCTCCACATCCACGACGACCACCACCAGGCTCACGGGTTCAACACGCAGGGGACGCTGAAGAACGTGCAGATGCTCGTCTCGATCGCCGCCAATGCGCTCAAGATCGCTCCGGCGAGCATCAAGGGATTCCGGTACGCGGGCAAAGTGATCAAGAGGAATTAGCCGGAACAATCCCTCGGAGCGGGGGGGGGGGGGCGCCCCCGGCCCCCCGGGGGGGGGGGGCCCCCCCCCCGGGCCGCGGCCGGGGCGCCGCGGCGGCGGCGCGGGGGCGGCCGGGCACCCCCCCCCCCCGGG